>JAYZDB010000190.1:0-39885 GCA_036338025.1 Planctomycetota bacterium | reverse complement strand
TACTCAGACGCGGTGAGAAGGTCAGGAAAATACGCAAGCACTGCGTACCGGCTCAGATCATCCGAGTCCGGCTGCATCGCGGTGCCTCCTGCTGATTCGTTCGTGAACAGTGGTGCGAACCTCGCTGTCGTGCCGCTCCCTGCCTCTGTGGCAAAGTAGCTCGAGCCTGCGCGTATCTGCGATAGCGACTTTGCTCCGTCTCCCTCGTGCCCGAGCATGACGGACTCGTAGTCCTGTGACGTGGACGCCGGGTACACGTCGTCCCTGGTGAAGGTCCGGTTTTCCGCCGATCCACCCGCCGGCTTAGTGGTGACCTCGATAGCCCAGCCGCGGTCTTTCTTGTAGAACAGGATGCCATCGGTGTCTGTCGTGTTGTTGATCGGTGCGTGTGTCCCACCGCATATTTGCCAGCCGCCGTACCCTTGAGCCTCGAAGTCGAAAAGGATGTTGTCGCCCTGCAGGCCGCTGGTCTTGGCGGGGTCGTAGTCGAGACGATGCATCAAGAACATGCTGGGACCACCTGCCCACAGTCGTCGCTGGTGGGTTTTCCAATCTGAGTCTCGGAAGCCGGCAGCTGTGCTGGATGCCTTCATGTCAACCAAGACGTGGTAGCCGTGGTCGCAGCGTGCAATCGGACCGTCGCTCGGCTTCACTGGTGGCCGCGTATTGAAGGGGCCTGACCCGGTGGATGGGATGTCCATCGACCGACGATACGATTGGTAGATGCGAGAGATGTCGGCCGCAGAAGGCGGGGTCTTGTAAACGACCGCCGAGGAGTACAGCATGCCGCCACCAGAACTGCACCCGTTGGTGCCGTCTGCCTTGCGGTTAATGTTGAACGTGCCCGTGGTCTTTCCGTCGAAGGTGTATGTGCCACTAGCTACTGCTGACTCGAGGCCGTCAATGTAGAGACGAGCAATCGACGTGGAGACAGAGACCGCCAGGTAGTGCCACTCCTTCGGGTTGTCCTGCCCGTAGGTGCTGTGCGGCGCATCGTCTTGGTCCGGCTCCAAGGTCTTCGTCTGGTTGTCTGTGACAATTGTGACCGTTGGCTTGTGGCAGCTTGATGTCCTGGCAATCTGCACCTCGAGGGTGACGTTGTTACTGCCGGACGTGGTTGCGAACTCCAGGGCCGTGAAGTCTGTCGCGTTGGTTTTCGTAGCGGGGATCTTGAACCAGAACCCGATGCCGAAGCCTGGGGTCGATCCGGCCGGCGGGTTGTTGGTAGCAGACACAAGTCCGGAGGACGCCGTCAGACTCGCTGTGACTGACGCATTGAGCGACACGTCAACGGACTTCGTCAGCGGATCCGGCCAGGGATCGTTGACTGACGGGCTGTCTGTGGTGTCAGTCGGCGAAGCTCCGAGGCTGCCTCCATAGGTGCCGTCACCTGAGCCGCATTTGTTGTGAGCCGTTGTGCCCTTGCTCCTGTCAGCCAGGACAAACGCAACGCTGGCCTCGGGGTTGAGCATTTCGCTCAGGGGGTGTCCGAAAGCTGCGTTGTACAGATGCGAACCATCGTCCTCGACATAGACCGCAGACGCGCCGAGAGCTCTGCACCTGTCAAGGACAGGTGGCTGCAGCATCAGATCGTTCCGAACAGACAGTTGTAGGACGTGGGCGGGGTGCCGACATCCGAGAAGGTGACCAGCAAACGACTGGCCCCAGCCAAGTCCACATGCACGGATGCGATCGTGTTGTTCTCACCGCTTACGATCCGGCAGCTGGTGTCGCCGTCCACGAGCTCGATCTTGTCAGCAAAGAAGTCGCTGTCATCCGCGGCTGCGTCAGGCGCACCCGCAAGCCCCGTCGTGCTGCCAAGGGTGGCCTTGAACTTTGCAATGTACACGGGGTAGAAAACCGATCCTGTGTTGTCAGTCGAAACCCCGAACACTGAAAAGTGAAACGTCTTGTTCTCGGGGCTGTTGCCAGTCCCGAACGGCAGCAGAACCGCCAGGTTTGCGCCATCGACCCTGACGCCGAGCGGCGAAGAGCTTGCGGCAACGGTGGTCACATCGCCGGCGGAAGCGAGAACGTCCGGTCCGACCCTGGTGAAGGTTCGTTCCGCTGTTCTCAAAGTGTAGTTCTGAGTTGCCATCATTGACTCCTTGAATCGAGGCTGCGTTCGATACGCTCGACTCGATCCACGAGCGTTTCTTGTCTGGTGAGGACTTCGGTGAGTTGTCGGTCGTGGTGCGTGTAGATAGCCAACAATGCGGTCAGGATTGTGAACACGACCGCAGCTATGCCGCACCAGTCTTTCACTGAAAGGTGAACAGTGTTGTCTGATGATCTTGTCATGCAAGCCTCCGGCAACCCTCCCCCCAAGGCAGGGCCCCAGGGGGAGGGTGTGAGGAAGAGACTCAGGCGGTGCGCTTCATCTCGATCATGCCAGCACACCAGGGTGCCAGGGTGTCGAGACCGACGTGCATGCGGGCCTTCATGAACTTGACTTCACGCCGCTCGTCATCCTCGATGACGGTGCGGATGCCAGCAGCCTGGACCATGCCGACGCCAGCCACGCCGGAAGCCGCGTTGGTCAGAGCCAGCGCAGCAGGGCGGGTGTCGTTGGTGGATCCAAGCGGGTGGTCGAAGTCATACTTCGCGAGGTTGCTGTCAATGAAGCCGTAGCGTCCATTGGTCGTGGTCGCCCAGTTACCAGGAATGTTCTTGGTAACGATGAGCTGGAACCCTTCGAGCAGGCCGATGGCACGCTCGTTCATGGAACCGACGACCGAGGCGTTGTTGAAGTCCCGATCGAAGATGTCCTTCTCATTCCGCAGAATCCGACGGATGTACGGCGGGATGAACAGGAAGCGTCCTTCCTCCGGAATGTTGTCTTCATCAAACTGCTGTGCCAGTGCTGCGACATCATCGCGGAAGGCGTCTGCGCCGGCGGTAGTGTCAGCGAAGAAGCTGCCGATCCCGGCTCCACCCGAGACTTCTCGGGTGACCTTCTGTCCACCAGGGTAGACACCAGTCACGCCAGACTCGTCAGCCGCACGAGCGATCTGGGTCGCGATCTTGCGGTCCAGATCCTGGGCGAGCGAACGAGCAAGCTTTGCCGCAAACGGGGTCAGCACGTCGAAGTGGCTGAGGTCCAAGTCAGCGAAAGGAACGTCGATCGGGGCAACGAGCACGTCGTCGCAACGGACGGTCTTTTCACTCAGCTTGATCTTACGGCCGGTGATGAAGTCACCAGGGGTGTGGTAGCCAGCGGTGATTCCGCCTTCGGCACCCACATCAGCTGCGTTCTGGAAGTCGCCGACACCACCGGAAACGTCGGCGTTGAGCGAGTTGAAGAGATCGAGGTCGTCGCCGATGATCGGCCACTTGGCGATGTGTCCGCCGTTGAGGACCTTCGTCGAGATGAACTGATTTTGACGGTCGTAGAAGACCGACTGATCGTAGAACTGCTCGAGCACAGTGCCCGAGAACACTTCGAGCGCAAGGCCGCGAGTGTCGGCGTTGAACTCCTTGGAGAGGGTACGAGTTGCACCGAACGGCACCTCGGACCCCGTGGGAGCATTTCCTGCTCCGGAGGGAAGGTTGAGAGTCATGAGACTTCTCCTATGTTTGGGTTGGTAAAACGAGAGTTAGCAACCGCAGGAGGTGTCCCATTTCGCCAGGGTTCCGGCAGATTCTGCCGGAGGTGTCCCGCTACCTGGGGCTCGATGCAGGTCTTAGTTTCACAGGTCGAACGTCGCCGACTTGCGAGTGGTCTTCTTCTTCCTCACTGGTTTTTCATTGACTTCTTCAGAAGCGAGCGAATCATCGCCATCTGACTTCTGACTGTCCGCAGCCGCCGCAGGCGAAACTCCGGACTCGAGATCACGAAGCTTGGCTTCCAACTCAGCGTTACGTTCCTCAAGGGAACGCCGCTCGTTTTCCGCCTTGTTCGGGTCGAACGCTTCGCACGCCGCCTCGAAAGCGTAGTTCTCATCCAAACCTCGCCCTTCTGCAACCACCTGGTTGTCTTTGTCACGAATCTGACAAACGTGCTGATCCGCGGTTGTGCTGAAGTGAAACTTCACCCGGTGGTTGAGTTCCATGCGAAGTGCCGTTGAGATGTGCTGTCCAGATGAAAGTGCCATCAGTCAAGTCCTTGCTTGATATGGGTTGGGGTGTTCTGCAGCCTTCGCAGAAAGGACTTCGGGAACCCATCCTCCCGAGCCTGTCGCATCGCTGCGAGATATTCCTGAACGGACCCGAACCCGTTCGACACGTTTGGCATCGCGGTGCCCTCGGCCAAGGGGGTGGTGAACCCCCGACCTGACTGCACCTTGTAGTCGTACAGCAACTCCTTGACCGCACCTTCAAACCGGGCCGGATCGCCCAGCCGGTCGTTGATCTCCTGCATCTTCTGCGGTTCGCTGGCGTAGCGGTTGCCCGCCCAGTTGAACAGGTTGTCGAGTTCCTCGCCGCCGCCGGCCAAAGCCTCCGCCTTGGCGCGGGCTTCAGCCTGGACGTACCCGCTGTTGGAGGAGATAGCCTGCTGACCACGCATGAACTGGTCCACGACGGCACGACTGATGCCCTGCTGCTGCAATGCGTCGTACTGGTGGTCGAGCAGCTTCCCCTGATCAACCCACTGAGCAGCAAGGTCGCCGCCCTGCAGGCCAGCGGAGTTCAACAAGCCTTCGAGGTCCATCTCGGAAGTCTTGGGCCGGCCGGCAGACATCTTCTTCTGCAGCTCGATGTAGCCCTTTTCGAGTTCCTCGGGGGAGTTGTACTTGTCCGCCCACTGCCTCGCATTCATCGGTGACTCGGCGGTCCCCTCAACGTTGCGAATCTCTTCCTGGACAACCTCGGCACCTGCCTTGGGGGTCTCGCCGCCTGCCTGGATCTGGAATCCGGGCGAGACTTCTGGGACTTCGCCCATGCTTTCCTCAGCCATTCATGGCCTCCACTGATTGCGATGCGGCCTGCTGAACCATCTGCCCGCCGGCGGCAGTCAGTTGCTCGGCCATCATCTGCTGTTGCTGCTGCTGTGCTGCGGCAGCTTGTTCTTCCTGGACTTGTTCGTCCGACTTCACGAGACCGGGCTCGTACACTCCGCTGTGCCTGACCATGATTTCCAACAGAAGACCGCGGTCGATCCTGCCGAGCATGTCCGGCCCCATCTGCGACAGGCTTTGCAGCAGCTGCATCAGCTTCTGCTGGTCGCCTTCTCGGGACAGAGCCGAAATGCCAGTGACCGCCTCGACCTCGACCGTGTCGTCTGGCAGCGGGGGCAAGGTTCCGTCGCGTTCGAGGAGATGCATGAGCCGCTCGACCAGCGGGATCTGCAAGGCGTCGGCGATCGGGGCGTACACGCCACCAAGGGCACCCTCGAGTTCCATGGCGACCCGCTCAACGTGCAGTCGGCTCGCTCGCTCGTACGTCGGCAGCTGCTCTGCCTCCATGAGCATGGCCGCGGAGAGGTCTCGGCGGAGCGACTCTCGCACGGTCTGCACCACGTTGAAATCGCCGGCTCGATCGGTCCGCAGAATTCCAACGTCTGACACCTGCCCGCCCTGGACTTTGGCCTGAATCACGCTGCCTGTAGGGAGAGTTAGATCTTGGGGTCTGACCTGGCTTGAGTAGTCCAGGGCGAACAGATGCTTGGAAGAAATTGCTGCGAAGTCGAGCAGACGTTCGGTGAGCTCGTTCATGGATCGGACATCGCCGAGGTTGTCTTCGATGATGCCGCGTCCGTATTGTCCGCCGGGCGGCAGCGAGTACGGGACCGTGAAGTACGGCGTCACCTTTTCCTCGGACTCGACGATCTGCTGCCCATTGCATTCTTGGGTGATGACCCACGTCTTGGTGACAGGGTTCCAATCAATCCGGGTGTACAGATCGGTCATCCGGTCGTACACCGACATTTCGTGCAGGGCCTCGGGATCGGGATGCGAGATCTCCAGCATCTCCGGGGCCATCGAGAGCGGATCGATCTGCTCCCGCGTGATCATGTACAGGACATCGCCGCCGGTGTCGCGCCGCTGCACATAGTTGTCGCGACGGTGGACCCGGATCTGATACGCGTCGGTCATCTGGATCAGCACGTCGCCAGTGACCAGGAGCTGCGATAACGCCGTCCGCATGCGGGACCTGAAGCCCGCCCGGCGGGCGTTGCTGCCGCCGTGATCATCCTGCTCAAGCTTGGCGAGCATGACCATTTCGTGGATCGCGAGCTTGTTCTCAAAATCCTGGAGGAGCTCCGAGTTGATCTCGGGGTCGTACTTGAACTTCGCCGCCGGCTTCAGCTTGAAGAACGCTTGGCCGACCGGGAAGAGAGCCAGGAGCAGACGCCCTTCAAGGTTGGTGATCCCTCGGCTAGCCAGGGCAGAGAACGTCTGGGGCAGGCTCTCGCCTTCGTCCCATCCCTCGGGAGGCAGGATGTGAGGTTTCGAGAGCGCGGCACAATGGCGAGCGGACTCGAGCGATTCGGTGCGGAGGCTGTCCTCGGCTCCGAAAGCCTCAGCGATTCGACCTTCCTTCATCACTGTCCGGGAACGTTGGTCCCAGCCCCAGGTGAGTCAGCACGGACACGCATGCCCGTGACGGAAGAGCCCCTGCGTCTGCTTCGATCTTCGTCCTCCACCGAGAACTCGGCCTTTTCCTCTCGCTCCGGCGGCGGCGGCGGCGGCGGTGGGGGGGTCGGGATTGAGGGCGCACCCATGGTCATTGCTCCTTAGCACGTTCCAGCAGGCGGACCAGCTCGTCCACGACGGATCGGCGGCCAGCCTGAAAGATCAGGTCTCTGAGTTGTTGTTCGCTCATTTCGGGCCCCTCCACGATCGCGGGGGGCACACGCTCATGCATCTGCTCGACGAGGTCCGCGGACATCGTCGGCAGGGTTCTCGGGTATCCACTCATAGCCTTGCTCCAGAAGCCACCAGGCGAGCCGTGGCGGGCTCCAGACGGATCGGGGGGTCTGGACCCCACATTTGCTCAGGGCCTCAGAGGCGACTGAGACGCACGTCTTGGGCTGGTACAGGCCGCAGCTCAGGAACATCGCGTAGTAGTGCAGGCTCGTCAGAAAAGCCTGGAGAAAATGTGACCGATCTGGAAGTTTTTCTGTCAGATCCACTGACCCGGCATGTGGCACACGAAAGTGTCCGATCACCCCGGGATAGCCCTGGAGAAACGAATCCAGGGGGTAGTACTGCACCCGGCAGAATTGGTAGTCCAAGACACCGCCGCCATGCTCCAGCAGGACATGCCGACACCGGGTGCCCCAGGCCCTGGCGATCACCTCGGACCCGAGCATTTCCCAGAGGGTGAGCGGGTGCCGGCGGAACCACCTCCAGCCAACCCGCTGAACCCACTTGGAAAGGGTCGGGCCCTCGGCAAAGTAGACCGAGAGGTAGCTTCCATTGTCCGCGTCAGCTGAAGAAGTAGTCACTGTCCATCACCTTGCTGAGGTCCAGCTGGCCCATCGGAGGCGGATCGGGGATCGGGGCTTTGGGAAAGTTCTCCGCCCACTCACGAGCCAGACCATCGACTAGCTCCATCTGGTGCATCGACACAAACTGATCTCTGGTGTGGTAGGCCAGGCGATCCATGTTGGCGGCATGGGCCCAGTAGGCGTCGTGAACGCCGGCGAAGTCCATCCCCTCGTCATCCATCGCGGTCGCCACGGACATCTCATGGCTGCCGTCCCAGCTGTGAACGATGTTGGGCGGACCACCCTGGCGTTGCTTCCCCTTCGCCACTGGTACGTCTTCGCGGCGGTGCCCGAGAACAACCCGCTGCATGATTGTCCGGACCTCCACGGTAGAGATCCGCCGGTAGGGCTGGACGCATCGGACCCCCAGGGGCGTGGTCCACTCGAGGCCATGCATCGGGTACTTCGCGCAGATCGCCTTCGTGCATTCCTCAATCCAGCGCATCAGTAGCTGGGGCCCCGGGAAGGTGTCGCCGATGGAGGCGAGCGTCTCGTTCGCCAAGAACATCGATGCTGCCCGCAGCTGATCCTTCGGGAAGTCCAGTTCCTTCAGCCTCTGCTTGATCTGGTCCCTGGCCCCGATACGGGTGACGTTGTAGTTCGAGGTCATGACCGGCTGCTTGATCGTCTTCCGCTTGACGAACGGCTCGACCATAGCGGCCATGGGATCGTCCATGTTTCGCAGACGGTCCTGGACCCTGAGCATCACGCGGCGGTAGGCGTCCTCGGGGTGATCGCCTGGCAGTAGATTGACCCACCGTCCGCCTACGTCATCGAGCATCGCGGCGCAGAGGTGCTGGCTCCCGTTGCAGGTGCCATCGATTTGACACGGCAGGTGCTCCGCCAAGGTGTCATCGCAGAGAGCGAAGCATGCCGCCAGAAACTGGAACGGCTCGTCGGCCTTGGTCCAGAACGGGATCTCATCGATCGGGTTCCTGCCGACCGCGGCAATCTCGTGCTTCATGTCCTCGACGAAGGCGACACGGCCGGCGAAGTCTGCCTTGTCGTAGCCGTAACAGTTGGCAGCGTGGACCTTCAGCCACCAGCGGGCACGGTCTGTCAACGGCACGGGCTTCGAGAACATCAGCAGCCCTCTGGACAAGTCGTCCCCGTGGTGATTGAGGTGGACTGGAACCGGATACAGCCTTGTCCGGAAGTCAAACTGATGCGGGAAGTAGATCGTCGGCTCGTTCACAAAACGCTTCGCGAGGGAGATCTTCTGAAGGAACTCAACACGCGCACCCCGCAGCTTGGCGTTGGCACCATGCACCTCATGTGCCTCTGACTTCCAGGCTTTCTTGGCGACTTCGTTGTAGTCGATGTCTGCCGGCCGATCAGGAAGGGGGATGAGGTCGGCCTTTGGGAGCGAGCCCACCCCACCCCCCTCTTCCCAGATGTGCTCGGCAACCTGCAGAACTCGCGGGTTGATCTTCCATCCCACCTTGGACATTGAGTTCAACGCCTCGAAGACGTGCTCGGTCTTCGACTCCTTGAACGCACGGATCTGTTCGTTCGCTGGCTTCGAGATCAAAGGCGTCCGCACTTTGATGTAGCCGCCGTCCTCTGTCTCGCTCCAACTAAACGGGGGGCACACCATTGGGAGAAATCTTGGCCGCAAATGCTGCCGGAACAGGTGGCCGTCCTCGATCTTGCGGAACGCCAGATCACTCAGGCGAATGCATCCCTTTCGCTTGCGGTCACGCCACTGTTGTTCATGCAGAAAGACAGGCTCGTACTCGTCTTGGTCGTTCTTCAGAAGGCACACCTTGCGAGCCATCTCCATCAGCGTCGAGCCGGCAGCCACGCACGCCTTGCGCTTCCACAAGTGATCGCTCAAAGACTTCTTCGCCCAGGCGTTGACTCGTGCAGCGGTCAGCCGGCGGAAGCGATTGTCCAAGGCGTTCCAATCCGCCGCGTCGTTCTCTCGAATCTGCTGGGCATGGAGCTCCGCTACCACGGCCGACCCCACGGCGTACGCGCACTTGAGCACCAGGTCGCCGGTGTTGTGCGACACCGTTCTGCCCAACATCGTGTGCATTGTGATGACCGCTGCCGCGTCCGCCGGGCATGCCGCGACCAGTGGCCCGCCGCTCGATCGGCCTGGCCCGGCCGTCCCTGCAAGGATCTCGTCCTGCTCTGCGAGGATCGCGTCACGGAGGAGGGGGAACCAGTAGACCAGCAGTCGTTCGGTGGGCTTGAGGGCAGCGGCATCGCCACGCTTCTCGGCGTCCTCCGCCAGCCGGCGGTAACGCTTCACTCCCAGTTGAATTGCCTCGATCTCGAGCTCGATCTGCTCGGCCATCTTGGTGTCGTGCAGCACGGTGCCAACGGTTAGACTCACGGGAGCACCTCCGCCGTCTCGAACTTCTTGCCCTTCTTCTTGATGATGTGCAGGGGGAGTCGGCCATGTGCCGCCCACAGTTTCTTGGTTCTCTTGAACGAGGTCGTCTCCATCCCCTTGACATCAACGTAGTGCGGGGCGGCACCATCGGGGATCACCAAGAAGTCCGGCGTGTAGGTGTACTCATGGCACCCCAGCCAGACCTTCGGCTGACAGACGTAGTCCTGGATGATGCCAATCTCGACCCAGTCCTCAAGCATCAAGGCGTACTCCTTCTCGGCCTTCGATGCGAAGGTCCGGCCGAGAGCACGCCGCTCCTCAGCCGGCGCGACTTTGTACTTGTGTCTGTGCATTTCGCCTCTCCTTGGCATGGTCCACAAGCATCCTCACCGCGTCCGGCGAGGTGCCTCTTTGCTTCCACTCCCGCATGTCCTTGCAGGGTGGCTCAATCACCTTCACGCTTCGACACATGCCGACCAGGTTGGACGCCAGATGCTCCGCGCCCTGGCGGCCCGGTCCGTCGCTGTCGCTGACGATGACCACTCTTCTGCCTCGGGCGAGGGCCTTGGTCGCGATCACCGCCCCGCGACAGCTCGGTCTCCCGACGGCGTAGAACCCCACGTCCATCAAGGCGGCGGTGTCGGTCGGGCCCTCGCAGATGAAGACCTCCTCCGGCACGGCAATGTCGCTGTCCAGGAACAGGCCATCGCTCGACCCGGGGATCGCCCATTTCTTTCCGTCCTCGGCTCGGCACCTCATGCCGACGATCTCGCCGGTCGCTTGATACATCGGGAACGTCCAGCACCTCCACTGTTCGTGCCACCCGATGCCGAGTCGGTGAAGCGACAATGACGAGACGCCCAGCCCCTCGGCGTGGATGTCGGTGTGATCGGTGACCAGAGCAGAACGTAGTTGGACTTGGATGCGGCCCCAGTTCTTGGTCTTGATCACCTTCGGCGGTTCGATCTTGGGTCGTGGTTCGGCTGCCTTGCGGGGGCCGTCACCGGGGCGGAACGTGGTGCCGCCCTGGTCATCGACCTTGCAGATGTACCAGCCGTCGGGTGCGTCTTGAATCCGCATGCACCGAGCTGCGCCATCGGGCGTCCAACAGCACCAGTCGGGCTTCCCGCAGATCAGGCATGGTCGGTTGCGGGTGCATCGCTGCCAACTCATGTGAGATCCTTCATAAGAGACGTGAACCCCAGAGCAACAACATCAGGAACGCATGCGTTCCCCAACGCCCTCAACCGATCCACCCTGAAAGTTTTCGCGTCCAACCCACCGGGAATCCCATGAGGGATTCGACCCAATCCGGGTTCAACAGTCCTTGGCGGTTCCCATTCGTGTTGTTGTTCTCCTGGTCGGGCAGGCCATTGTTGTATACGGCACGGGGGAGTTGATCCGCTTTCCTCGCCTGCCCCGGTCTGTCCTTCCTGGACGTACTCATTCCGGGGCTGTCCTTCCAGTCCCTCGCTGATGCTGTCGGCCAGATCCGCATCGCATCGATGAGCGTTGTCCCGTCGTGCATGACCCCGGTCGTCGTTGTTCCCCGCGCCGAGTTCCTGGAGTCGCCCACCGTCGCCGCCGGCCATACCGAGGATGAACCATCGCCTTCGCAGATGCGGCGCGCCGACTTCCTCCGCTGTAAAGCATCCCGCCGTCGCTCTGAAACCCAGGCTTTCCAAGTCGCAGAGGACGTGGTGGAGAACCGAGTGGTATCCGGGAGACTTGGCACTGGCGATCCCATCGACGTTCTCAAAGAAGCAGAGCTGTGGTTGCAGAACAGAGAGTCCTGACTTGATGTGAGGCCAAAGGTGTCGTGGATCGTCCGTCGCCTGTCTTTTGCCTGCGTGACTGAATGGCTGGCAGGGAAATCCGCCAGAGACGATGTCCACGCATCCTCGATACTTTCGGAATGGGAAGGACTTGATATCCGTGTAGATAGGTGCCGCAGCCAAGTCTCCCGCTTCAATCGCCGCAACCAGGTGGGCGATGCAGAATGCTTCCCCCTCCACATAAGCGATTGTCCGAAGGTGCTTGACACACTTTCCAAGTCCAATGTCGATACCGGCGATGCCAGCACAGAGGGAAAGATGACGCATGTCATTCATAGTTCCTCCTCTTGAAGATGCCGTCGATGATCTTGCTGGCCTCGGCAACCGAAACCTCAGTCGAGTAACCGTGCTGTTTCAGAATCCGTGCCTGGGCGACGGTGCAGTAGCCGGCGTTCATTCGGCGGAACACCTCGCGGGTCAGGCGTGACGCCTCGGCCTTGCTCATCTCGGTCGCATCGATCTTGAACTTTGCCAGCAGGGCAACCTGCTTGTCGCTCGCTGCTTCGCCTTTGGTCTGCTTCGGAGGTGCGATGTCGAGCACGTCGAACGGGTTGAACATGCGAGAGGAATGCTTGACCTTCGCCCGCAGCTTGGCCCGCTTGGCCTGCGCCTCGAGCTCGAGCTTCTCTTGTTCCGCTCGCTCCTGTTCTCGGGCAAGTTCGATCGCCTCGTCGATGTCTACGGCTTCATCCGATTCGGCTGCGATCTGCTGGGCTCGCCGGAGGATCGGGCCGGGGTGCTCACCACCCAGCACGTCGAAGATGTTGACCAACTTGTGGCGACCAGAGTTGCCGACGAAGTCAAAGATCTCGCAGTGTGTCTTGTCGCTCGCGGCGATCGCGGCCCGCCTCTCGCTGGCGTCAGTCGCTGCATCAACGACACCAGGTAGAGGTCGGGTGCCGCGACCGACGCATTGAACGAACAGGGATCTGGATTTGGTGGGTCGCCCGAGGACGACGACCTCGCATGACGGGCAGTCCCATCCTTCCGTCGCGATCATGCAGTTGCACAAGAACTGAAATTCACCGCGATCGAACTCGCGGAAGATCTGCCGGCGTTCATCCTTCGGGGTGTTGCCTTCGACGAACCTGGCGGAGTGTGGCTTGGCTCGATTGAAGATCTCGGTGATCCGGCGGGCCTGATCAACCGACGCACAGAACACGACCGCCTTGCGCTCGCCGGCCAGCTCCATCGTGGGCTCGGCGATCGCGTGCAGGTTCCGCTCAAGCTCCATGACTCGGGCCAGGTCACGACCGTTGAGATCGCCGGCGGTCGTCCGGCATTTCGAGTAGTCGAGTGACTCGACCATGATCGCCCGCTGTTTGATCGGGACCAAATAGCCGTCCTCGATTGCTTCGCCGATGGCGTACTCATGCGCCACCGCCTCGAACACCGTGCCCATGGCGAGCCGGTCCGTTCGATCGGGTGTGGCGGTGACGCCGAGTACGCGATGTTGGACGTTCTGTTGCATGTGCTCGAGCACGATGCGGTAGCTGTCGGCAATGGCGTGGTGCGCCTCGTCGATGACGGTCAGGCCCCACCGATCTGGCTTGTCAACCAGCGACCTCAGGCGGTTGCAGTCGCCGGCGACGAGTGTCTGCACCGACGCGACGACGACCCGGGGCTCGACAAACCCACGGGTGCGTGCGGTCCGCTCGGCCATCTCAACACCAACGTCGCATCCGACCCGGCGAAGGGCGACCTCGAGCTGGGTGATCAGCTCCTCGCGGTGAGCGATGACCAGGGTTCGCTTGAACCGCTGGTTCGCCACGATGTCCGCGAGTACGACGGTCTTGCCTGTTCCGGTGGGCGAGACCATCAGCACAGATCGATGACCCTCGGCCCACTTGTCTTCGACCGCGTTTCGCTGCTCGACCTGTTTCGGTCGCAGCTTCACTCCGGTCTCAACTCGATCGGGACGAGCTCGTACAGCTTCTGGGACAACATCCCAGAGAAGCGGCATTGCTGACATCCTTCACCTCCACAATAGGGGCAGCGATACTTGGGCACCGCGAACTTGACCTCTTCCATCGCGTTGTTCAGGTGAACGCCGCACGCATCGACATCGAGCAGTGCGCCACCGTCGTGGTTGCCCAGCTCCTGTGCCGCCTCCCTCGCCTGTTGCAGCAGGCGATAGACATCTCTGAACTTTTCTTGTGCTGCCGCCATGCGATCTTCGACCGACGGCGGGGGAGCCGGTGGTGCGAGCTCGGCCTCGACCTCATCCTGCATGTCCTCGATCATCGTCGAGGTGGGCACCGGGCCTTGTCGATCGACTGCACGCTCGACCACCTCGTCACGAATATCTTCCGGCACGCGGGCGATCGCCTCAGCCGCGCACAGGGAAACACCCGGCGGTAGGTCCTTGACCTGGGCAGCCGTGATCATTCGCCGTGACTTGCGCCCCGGTATTCCAAGTTCTTCTTGGCTGTACTCCTCGAAGCTCTTGTATCCCGCCTCGCGGTACAGCTTGCCTTCCCGGATCTGAGCGAGAGCCTGGCCGACTTCAACAAACGTCGCCATGCCCTCCTTCACTACTTTGTTCAGACGGTGGAAGTCATCCTTGACTTCGATGGTGTTCATCTCAGGACACCACCAATCTCTTTGAACGTTCGCGGAGTCGGGCGAACGGGAGGTCCTCCCCGGCTTCCAGCCGATCCCGAATCAATTCCTTGTTCGGTGACTCGACCGTCTGATACATGGTGTATTCCGGCGGGAGGGGGCCATCGTCGATGTCCATCCCCCGCACCCCTCCTACGTTGGAGACCTTGACTTTGTAGTTCTTAGTCTCGAAGTCGGTCTTGCCCATCGAGATCAGAGTGGCGATCAGTCGCTCCCTCATCCACTCGACCGATTGCCGGTCGAGGCGTGCCCGCCGGGCAAGCCGGTCGGCCTCCTTCTTCCTTGCATCAGCGCGTGCAGTGAGCTCACTGATGACGCGGAGATACCCATCGACCTTGTTCTCCAGGTCGTTCCCGATCTCAGCGAAGCACTGGTCGATGTACTCGGCGACCTCCGGATCACTGATGTCGCCGCCACTTTCGGTGAGCAGATCCACGAGCGTGGCGAACTCACCTTGGATGTCGAAAATCGTTGGCATCGTTGCCCCTTTCTAATCCTTGAATGGAATGTCGTCTGGTGGGATTACGTTGTCCGCTGGTGGTGCTTCATCGATCGTCGCGTCGGCGTCGTAGAGCTTGTAATCCTTGAAGTCGTGGACGGTCTTCCGCCCGATCTGCTTCGTGTCGTAGACCAGTTCGACTTGCAGACCCGCAGCGTCCTTCTCGCCGATCGTGTTGAAGATCTCGTCGTTCTTCCTGTTCGACCAACACTCGACCACGGTGCTGTCTGCGAGTGTGATGAAGTTCTTCTTCATCATGGTGCCGTCACGCTTGGGGACCTCGACGCCAATCTCGATCTTGGTGATCGCCGAGCCGGAAGTTCCAGGCACAGCCACGGGCTGCTTCTTCTCCACCTCGAGGGGGGCGGGGCGTGACTTGCCCCCGCCCCCCGGAGAGGGAGATGATTCAGTGTGGGTGACCGGGACCGCGGACATCTCCTCCGCCGGCGTGCCGGAAGCCGCCCCGAGGAGGGTGTAGAGGTGACCGAAGTTGGCGCGGCAGAGCTTCGCGATCGCCCTGGTCTGGGTCATGCTCATCAGCGCGTGTTTGGGTCCGCCCGTCCACTTCCGCTCGTCGTCGCCGACGTAGCCGATCGCCTGGGGGGTGATCACCCCGTCGGTCATGGTCGCGATCGCGGAGTACACGCCGAGGTCCTTGTTGAACGTGACCTCGGAACAGGAAATCGAGAACCCCATCCCGTTAGCGATGGCGATGCCACCGCCGACGCACATGTAGTCCTTCCCCTGAACCCGCATCAGGTGCTCCCGCTGGACCTCCGGGGCCAAGATGCGGACGAGTTCTTCGTTCTGCTTGATGCGGTCTTGGGGCGTCAGGTTCGCCCGGGCTTCCAGCACGTCGGCCAGGTGCATCGAGCCCTCGGCGATGGGTGCGGGTGGTGGTGTCTCGGTTGTCGCTAGCTGCGTCATCGGTGTCATCTCCGTAGAAGTTGGTGGTGAAGTCGCCTTGCCCGAGGGTCAACACGGGCATGCTGTTTGGGTGTGGCTTTGTGGTTGTGAGGCGTGTGGCTCTCCAAGCGCGTGCAAGAGCGGCCACTAGGGGTAGTAGTGGTCTCATTGGATGCCCCCCGCATGTATGGATCGGGCACTCACGAAGTCAGTTGTTGTGGTCCCCCCGGGCCCATTCACATCAGCCCCTCCCCCCGCACGCGGGCGGGAGGGGCCGTTGCTTGTGGCTCCAGTGTGGCTGTACATGCTCTCGGGGACCGAGAGGTAGTGCCGGCGGGCGGTGTCTTCCGAGTGACCGAGCCAGGCACACGCCACGTGGGCTGGGTAGCGGGAATGCCACAGGGTGTCGCGGGTTTGACGCAGTCGCTGGATGGTGAACGGCTGCACGCCGGCAGCTTCGCACGCCTCCTTCACCAGACGAGCCGCCAAGTTGACACGTCCACGCTCGACCATGCCGAGCACGGTGTCGGTGTCACGCTCACGGGCGGCGAGCCAGGCCCAGAGCTCCGGCTCGATCCGGACCTCCCGAAGCTTCTGCTTCGTGGTCTCGACGTTCCCACGCGGCACGACGGTGATCACGTTTCGATCCATGTCGATGTGATCCCACCGCAGGTGGAGGATCTCACTGGTCCGCATGCCAGTGAAGTATCCGATCGTGATCATCGCGGCGGCCTCCGTGCCGGCCGCATTTACCACACGTTCAATGAGCTCGAGGGTGACGAGCTCGCGGTCAAACACCTGGACCCGTGGGGCGGTGCCCCTCAGATGTCCAAAGTGGTGAACGGCAGCGATGTCCTCGGACACGGCGCGGTTCATCATGACCTTCGCGACACGCACATGCTTGCACGCGGTCGCCTCGCCGAGCTTCTTGTTACGACGCAGCCACAGCCGCCAGTCGGTGGCGGATGCCTTGGAAATCTGGTCGATTCGAGAAGTCTCCGGGAAGAACTCAAGCAACAGTCGCGACGTTCGACGATGGATCGCCGTTGTCGCCTGGTCGAGTTCGTCTTCGCGGATCACGAAGTACCGATCGATCCACGGTCCGAGCTGTCCGG
Source organism: Planctomycetota bacterium (assembly GCA_036338025.1). Lineage (GTDB taxonomy): Bacteria > Planctomycetota > UBA1135 > UBA1135 > UBA2386 > JAYZDB01. Next base: position 23,135 of record JAYZDB010000190.1, on the reverse strand, counting down.
ACCGAGGAACGTCCCGCATTGCGGGGGTCTTCGCATGTTCGGCGATGATTCGCTTCAACATCTCCTCGGCCTGCTTGCGACTGGTGGTCGCCTTCGGTCCGAGGCTCTTCCTCTTGCGCCGGCCGGCGGAATCTTTCCAGCAGGCTTGCCAATACTTTCCGTTGGATGCGATGTGGTAGGTGAGGGTGGTCATCATGAGCTCCTTTCAGTGGATGACGCTTGTCGAATTGTGGTTGCATCGCGGACCGCGATGTCGATTGCAGCGTACAGCGGGACCTTCACGCCTGGGATTTCTGACTGGCTTTCCACAGAATCCCTGAACTTTTTCAGGCGATCCAGGACGCCGCTGTCGAGCGGGATCTGGATTGTTGTGAATCTACGTTCACTCATATGTGATTCTCCTGATCGGCTACCCTTTGCCAATATCATGAGACTAACTCGCAAATAGACACTTTGTCAAACAGTCGCTAGACTGTCGTTGATTCGCTTTGGTAGGTGAGTCCGATCCGCCCCCTGGCTTCGGCTGGGGGGCGGTGGTTATTGCCGGCGGGAATGCTCATGGCTCGGGGCTCCTGGGGGATCGATGCGAAAAAAAACCCCCGCCCGGCCGGAGCCGGACGAGGGCCGAAAGGAATGAAGGTCACGCCTTCTGGGCGTTCTCGGAGACGCTGCGGATGAGGTCGATCCGCTTCTGAGTCTCGGCCGGGTCGCGGTCCGACTTGACCGGCATGATCACGCCGATGCCCTGATCAGTCACCGCCATCATCGGCCGGGTGTCCGGGCAGTCGCGGTTCAGGTGGAGGGTCACCTCGACATCCTTCTCGCCGTGGGGCACGATGGCGTCCAGCAGGTTCCTCAGCAGAGTCGCGTTCACGGTGATCGACGACCCGTGGTCCTCGACATCCCGCATGACGAACTTGCCGATCCCGGGGAAGTCGGTCTCCCCCTTGAAGGCGACGTTAGTGGTCACCGATCGATCCTTCCGAGCGGTCGGCAGGTCGGCACGATCGATCGAGTAGACGCCGTCCTCCGGGCAGTTCCCGGCGACGTGATCATCGACCGCGAGGATCTTCCCGTCGGTCGCGGCGGCCATCGCGACATGACCATCGACCAGCAGGTACGGCCGATCGATGCGGTAGCGGCTGGTGCCGTGGTTCTTGGTGATCTTCCGGAAGTCGGTCTTCAGTTCCACGGTGGGCCCGGTCTCGACTTCGACCGCGGGGTCGAGCAGTTCCATGGCCCGCTCCTCAGAGAGGGCTCCGAGCTCGACCAGAATTCGCCCGGCTCGCGCCCGCATTCGGGCGGCGACATCGTCCCCGTTCTGCTGCGCCTCCCGGCATCGGTCCCGGTTCGCGATGAACGCCTCCTCGCCGGTGCGGTGAGTCATTCGGAGGTCCGTCGCGGTCCTCAGTGCGGTCATCTCAAGCTGCTGCTCAGTCATGGTGTCGATCCGTTCTGCCGCGGTGCGGCGTAGGTAGGTGAGTGGCTGTCTCGTCAGGACGGGTAGCCATTCCCGCCGACGCCCCGGCTGGGGCGTTTCGACTCATCGGGTGATGAACTTCGAGAAGGTCCAGACCGCTCGCTCGTCAAGCTTGCGTGCCTCGGCCACCCGTTCCTCGATCAGGTCGAGTTGCAGCTCAGTCGGAGCGTCCGCACCCCGGCCGCAATCGTGCATCCAGTTCTCAATGTCGCGGGGGTCGTCGTCGAAGTGGTACAGCCAACCGTGACGGTGCAGGTTCTCGATGAGCGACTTGATGCCCGCTCGGTCGGTGATCGGCTCAGTGAACGCCACGCAGTCGAGGCAGTGGGCCTCGCCATCAATGAAGGTGGCTTCCTCGTTTCGGGCCATGATGTGTTCGCAGCAGGTGCAGGTGATCGACATGGTGGACTCGCTTTCTGCCCGGTGGGGCAATAGTAGGTTCACAGATGGTACACCATACTGTCGGCGATGTGCAAGCCACACTGGAACCTGGGTCCTGCCTTTGGATGAAAAGGGCAGGATGGCGATCGATGCGAGGGGGCATCGGACATGCCGATCACGCGGCCCACAATCCGCCGCCGGGCCGGATCCGCGGGTCGATCGGGGCTGCCCCGGCCGGGGATCGATGATCGGCTTGCCGCGGTCGGTTGTGGTCTACGGTGGACCACGTAACCCACCCCCCCCGGTCCCCGAACGGCGGATTCGGGCCGGGGTGGGGCTGGATTGTGGCTGGCGACGGCCGACGGGGCGGATCGAGCCCGGCCGGCAGCGTGCAGGGGGCAGGTCCGATGCGGCTGGGGGGAGGGGGGGGTCAGCCGCGGGAATCGCACACGTAAAGGGTCTCGCAAATTTCTGCGGTGACCATTTGCGGCAGAATCTGCCGCTTTTGCGAGCGTCCTTGGATAACGAGAGGTTTAGTGACTAGGCACCGCCCAGGAGGAAGCGATCGTACCCTTCGATCATCTCGTCTCTCGTGACGGGCTGTAGCGCACGAAGCTTGAGCAGCTCGCCGTACAGGTCGCCACTGAAGTCGGCGATGTACGCCTCCGCGCAGGTCTGGTTGGGCACAACCCAGACCAGGCACTTGCCCAGGTACTTGTCGCACTCGTCCGACTCGTCGCCCAGGGTGTACGCGCAGCCTCGGTAGATCCCGGGACTGAGCGTACCCCCGTGGGCAACGTTTGCGGTCGGAGCCTTGTGTGGGTACTGATGTCCCTTGACGACGATTCCCGTGAGGGTCTCGCCTTGAGCTCCGCAGCAGTTCATCGCTTCTTCATCCCCTTCTTCGCGACCTTCTTCTTCTTCTTCTTGCCGTTCATGGCCGGCTTCTTCTTGCCGCCCTTCATGAAGTTGTAGTGACCGGGCATAGTGCCTCCTTGGTTGGGGTTACTTGCTGACGTCGCGTACGATCGACATCATCCTGTTGGTGGTCCATTCGCGGTTCTTGTCCACGTTGTCGTAGATCACCTGGACATCACGTTCCAGGTTGCGAACCGCATTGATGCGGGCGTTGCGCTCCGCCTCAAGTTGCTTCTCGAGTGCTGAGACTCGATGTGAAATCTTCCATACAAAGCCGAAGACGGCGGCCAGCAGCGTCATCGCTGCCGGGATCGCCAGGTCGATCAGCACCTCAGTGATCGTCATCTCCTTGTCCCCCTATTTCCTTGACTTGGTTCCTGAACACTTCCACCGCTTGCGACTGAGCCGCAAAGCTGAATTTGGATTCTTGGCCGCCTTGGGGTGCTTCTTCATCTGCCCCGCGGATCTGGCGCAGTAGGAGTCCCCTTTGGAGGTCCCAGGCTTGACCCGCCGGCCACCGCCCTTGGCCTTCCCGGCCTGGCCGTAGCTGGTCTTTCGTTTCCGTCCGGTCTTGGGGTCCCGATAGACCTTGACCTTGGCCTTGCCCTTCGCTGGTCTAGCCACGTCGTTCCCCCTTCTTGCGCCTGCGACCGCTGGCCGTGACGGCATACTTGACCCGCCCGGGCCCTGTCTTTCGCGCCGCTGCAGACTTCTTTTCGCTCTTGGTCATCTTGGCTGCGACCTTTGCTGGCCGGCAGGCCGGATACGGGCGACTGCCCTTTTCCTTCCCGCTGCGGCCGCACTTCTTGCCGGTCTTGATGTCCCGCCAGTCCTCTGCGAACCACTTTCGCAGACCCCCTCGGTAGGCCATCAGCGATACCCTCCGCCCCGCTTTTTGTACTCGCGGACGAGCCAGGCGTTGGCATAAGCACTCGGGTAGACCTTGAACTTGCGCTTCGCGGCCGACTTGACCCTCGAGTACAGGGCCGGGTTGCTGGGCTTGGGCCCTGCCTTTTTCTTTGCCTTCTTCTTTGCCATGGTGCTCCTAGTGATGCTCAAACCACCTGGGAGGATCGACATGCATCCCCATGGCTTGATAGTGCTCTGCGAGTTCTTCGAGCCGGGCTTCTTCCCGCCGGCGATGGGCGTTGACATCGGGGTCCACGGCGACCACGTCCTCGAACTGCTTCAGCAGCATGCACATGGCCTCGACCTCGTCGTCGTGCTTCAGGCAGTTCCTCTGGCGGGTGAGCCGGGTGATCTGCTTCTGGAGCTCTTGGTTGTGGGCGATCTCGGGAGAAACGACCACGCGATGTTGATTGAACAGCGGTTCTGCCGCGGCGATCAGGCGAAGCTCCTTCTGGCCTGACACCCGCACCGTGTTGACCGATGCCCCCCAGTCCTCGGTGAACAAACGGTGGAGGATGGGGCGGAACAGCTCAACGAACATGCCCTGGCCGAAGTTGTCTTCGACGTAGATCTCGCGTGCGGCGCATCGCTTGGCGATGGTGGCGAGCTCGTGCAGGGTGTCGGAGCTGTATCCGCCCTCGAGTCCCCCAACCTCCATGAGATAGATCTTGCCCAGGACGTACCCGCCCACGGCGTAGCCGGTGCGGTCGGCACCACGACCCGAGGGGTCCACCCACATCTTCACGGCGGAGTACTCGGTCCAGTCCTGGGAGTACATGATGGGGGCGTAGAAGCCGTCCGTGCCGAACCCCAGGCTGGGGATCTCCTCGAGCCGAGTCGTGCCTCCACGATCGTTCATCTGGCCCCAGGCAATCTGCATCGGTGCGGACTCGGGCTGCACCGGGAAGACGATCAGGTCGGACAGCTTTAGGGGGTACTCAAGGCCATCCGTGAGCTTGGTCAGCAGCATGTACTGCATGGCGAACAGAGAACGCCCCTCAGACGCCTCTCGTGCCTTCAGCTCCTCGTCGTCGAACCGATCGGGCCAGACGGGTGTCCCGGGCTCCTCGCCGCTCTGGAGGCGTTCTAGGAGCTCTGGTGCCAAGTCGTCGGTCATCTCGTCGGGGGCTGGCAGCCTCGCCGGCCAGCACCGGAACTCGTACCCGGATTCGGCCAGCTTGTCGTACAGGCACTCCTGGTGAAATGGCGTGCCCAGGAAGATCACGTCGCCACCGGGGATGATGATGTTGTCCAGCTCGGTGACCTCGGTCCGCAGTCGTTCCCGCATCTCGTACGTCATCGAGTTCTGCATCGAAGAAATATCATCGCCGATAATCAGCGAGCTTCTGGCCCCAGTGATCTGCCCGGTGATACTCGCCGCAGTGAAGCTGGCAGTACGGTCGTTGCTGGCCGGGCCAACATCGAACTTGGTCGCGGAGTCACGCTGTCCACCCTTGCGGTCTGGCGTCAGGTGTTGCAGCCAGGGCACGGTCGAGATCCACTTGCGGACCATGAAGAGCGAGTCCTTGGAGTGCTTCTCCGACTTGGAGATCACCAAGACCCGCTCGTCGTTGTTGACGAACAATCGCCACAGGGCGTAGCCCAGGGTCACGAACGTCTTGGATGCACCACGGAACGCACGGACGCCCCGGCGTTTCGGGCCGGCCTGCAGCCAGCGGGCGATCTCGCGTTGGTGTTCGGCGATGGGGGGGAGACCGATCGCTTCCCAAAGTTCTTCAAGGAAGAACTCAAAGTCCGTCGCCAGTCGCTCAACGTACTGGCGGACATGGTCGTCACCCAAGGCGACTGAACCTCACTGGCCCGGCACCGAGATTCCGCCTGGTCCGAAGTTGAGGACCGCGGACACGAATCACAAAATCGGTGACCTGGATCATCCCACGAAAGAAATTTCCAGAGACACGTCCGAATTCAAAGTGCAATTCGTCGTTGCGGTTCAAGTCCAGGATCTGCGGGATCTGCGTGTCAAACTTGTAGTTGAATGATCTGACGGCGTACTTGTTCGCAGACTCGGTCAAAATTGTGTGCTCTGGTGATACGGTCTTGCTACCAGTGGAGCCACCAATGCTTTGCTCGAGCAGACGATCCGGAAGGTTAAAGTAAATAAAACTAGAAACCCCGAAGTCCACCTTCTTCAAATCGCGTGCCATCACGTTGCCCTTTCAATGTTGAACTTGATGCAGCGATTCTCACGGTAGAACCGAAGCCACTGAGCACCGACTGGCTTGGGCGGACCGCCGCGTTCGATGTGCCATCCGCCGTGACCATCTCCGTACTCGTCCTTGTAGGTGCCACACTTGACATGCACCTGCTCATCCAGGAGCAGCTCGCCGTTGCTCTTGATGCGCTCGCGGGCGATAGGCACCACCCACTGGTCGTGCGTGTGACCCGTGACCACGATGTGTGCGTCAGGAAGGTAGACCGCCATTCGGTTGGTCCGGATCACGCCCCGGGTAACGGGGCCTCCGCCTCCTGAACCGTGCCAGTACTTCAGATTGATTTGCTGCGTCTGGGTCTTGGTGATCCGAAAGACGAACTGAACCCAGCCCCCGTACCCGCCAGCCCTCACGGTCGTGCCGGCCTTGGCCGTCATCGCTTGGCAGAGACGTTCGGTCAAGTCGGTCTCGTGTCGCTTTGCAATCGACGTTTCGTGATTGCCCTTGCCGATGACCACGAAGTGCTCCGCGTACGGGGCGTAGAAATCGGTGGCGACCTCGACTAGGCGATCCAAGTAGTTGCCGTACTGATATTCCTCGCGTAATGCGCCCCGGTCTTTTCTTGGATCCCATGCGCCCTGCATCGCACAGAACAAATCGCCCGAGTCGATGATCCCAGCACCACGATCCCTGGCCTGGTTGAGGTGCTTGAGCTCCAGATCCCAATCGGCGTGTGCGTTGTCGTGATGACGGTCGGAAGAGAGAAGAAAGTACTGCTCGAAGTCTGGAGAAGATGCGTCCACCCTTACCTTTTCGACGGTCCTTGCGACCTGCTTGGATTCCCAGTTCATGACGTTTCATCCGGCGGTCCATCAACCGGCTCGAGATATCGGATGGCAGCAACCGCGACCCTGGGGATCGCAATCACGTAGTCGTACGTTTCCAATGCCGGCTTGAGTCCGCCGGCGATGACGATGTGGTCTTCCTCGTCGTGGACGAGAAAGCCGCACTGCATGATGGCCTGCGGCTCCGGCATGTCGTATGCACCAATGTCGGAGTTGTCGGCCGGCTCGCAGCTATCGACCCAATGGACAAAAACGAGGGGGTAGCCCTCGTTTCTGGAATCCAGACTTCCGTTGAGCATCTATCCCTCCGCTGTTGCCAAATCGTCGGTGTCATCCATTTCAGACAAACGCAACCTGCGCTTGTTCATCTCGGCGACGATGTTGCCGATCGGGCTTGCCTCGACCGGGACCGCAGTGATGCCGCAGTCCTTGAGTCGTTGCCTGATGACATTCAGGTCAGCGGCCGAAGCCTCGACCTCCTGCACGTCGCCTTCGCGGCTGATCACCTGTCGGCCTTCGCGAAGAATCTTGAGCAAGCGACGATCAAACTCGTCGCCCAGGGTCTCGCTAGTTCCCATTGTTCCCTCCCACCAATTCTTCGAGTCTCTTGTTCAGGGCACCCTGAGCTTTCTCGACTTCCTGTGACTGAGTGCTGCCAGGGCCATATGTCTTGTCAGCGTTGGATTGCAAGATTTCCAAGTCCTCCTGCTGCAGCCGGCGGACTTCTGATTCCAACTCAGGGACTTCGGACTGAATCTTTTCGAGGGCGGCAGACCTGTACAACATGATGGTCTTGCTAATGAGCTCATTAAATGGCTGCCCCCGGGTGGCGGTCTCTTCCCAATCTTGGAACATTGCAACGTCTTCACGCTTCACAATGTCCTCAAGCTGCTCCCTGAGCGTCCGGCCGCCAAGCTCTATGGTGTTGATGGTTTCGTTCCAGTGTGCGTACAGGCTCCATCCTTGCTCCGCAGACTCGGAGCCTGCCGGTGCTGGTATCTCGAGTAGATCCACCTTCATGCCCGGCGACTTGCCGTACTGAATTGTCTGCACGGTTGCCGGCGGCTGGAAAGAGATGTCTTGGTCGATGATGGTCTTGAGCACCACATCGTCGGTCTCGGCTGACACACGGAACGGCATGATGCGGTTCCACCAGTGGTGGTAAAAGTCGCCGGTGTTTTCCGTTCTTGTAGCGACACGTTCCCCGAGTGCGTTGTATCTGGGCTCGATATCGCCTTCGCCGAACATGGTCTTGTTGCGTACCTTCTCGAGTACTCCTCTGGCTTCGCGCACGTACGGATCAGTGGCGTAGTTGATAGCTCCCTGCATCGACGAGAACGGGACAAAGCCGGTCAGCATGCTCGAAAGGAACGTTTCCATCTTGCGTTCTGGCTGCCCCAGGGCACCGAACAAGTTTGAAAGCCCTTGGATGTATGGCTTCTCGTGAATTTGTCTTGCTGCGACAATGCCTAGTGCGGCGATGTAGCTGTACTTTTCGTCTTCGGGGCCACGCCGATCCTGCTCGTTGAGCATGTAGTACGAATCCGCAAACAGAGCCAAGTATTGTGCAAACGGATCCATGCCGAGATACGAAACGAACTTGTCACCAACCTTGATGGAATACGGCTGCCACCCGGACTGCTGCATGTCCCGCCGCTTCTTGTAATCCGTCGGACCACCTCCGGTGATAACACCGCTCTCCGCCAGCATGAATGAGGTTGCCACTAGAGTCATGCCCATCGCTTGTCGGCCACGAGCTTCTGCAATGCGCTTCGGATCTCCGCTGGCGAGATCTTCTAGATGCCGCCGGTGAAGCACGCCAAGATTGCCCTCAGTCGGGATGGCCCAAGTCCCACCGCTTGCACGATTGACAAGCCGTGAGGCACCCTCGGCCAGGATGTTTGTCGGTGCCAAGCCGAAGAACTGTTCCTGGATCTTCACAGGTGTTCGAAAGAAGGGGATCACGAAGCGCAAGACGGGTGCCTTGTCGTCCATGAACCTCTGAAAGTCCGCCGGCAATCCTTCCAGTTCACCCTGGAACACAGCGCGTGTGGCGTGATCTCTCGCATACGCGACGTTGTTCTTGTGGGTGTCGGTGTATTCCCGAGCAAAGTATTCCTGCACCGCGTCAGCTCGAGCAAAGTCGTCCTCGATGCTCGCGATCCTCGGGTCGCTCATAGCTTCGTCCAGGATTGCGTGCTGGTCACGAATCCTGCCGTCCCGGATCACGGCCTCGACCCGTCTTCGGGTTTCCTCCGCAATCATCTGAGCGTTGTCCTCACGCCACTCGCGTAGTTCTCGAGGGAGCTTCTCGGCCGAGATGGTGCCGTTTTCGATGGCGTTGTCCAGCAGTTCGTCATGAACCTCCTGCGTGAACTTCTCGTTCAAAGCAACTCTGGAGTTCACCTGTCGGAAGAACTCGTCGAACGTCGAAATGACTCGGCTCGGGGTACGTACAACCGTGCCTGTGTAATTCACAAGGTTGCGAACCAAGGCGTTCTCACTGTTGGAATGGATCGCTCCAACTCCGACGGTGCTGTCGTACACTCCGACTCCGGGCATCAGTGTGGCCTCGCCGGTCTTCAAGGTCCTGAGCGTGTACTCGGCCGCGACCATTGATTCCAAGAACGTCTGTCGGAAGTTTCGCAGCACTTGCCCCATTTGGTCCACGCCGCGACCGTCCCCTCTAAGGGCCATTGCTGCGCCGCCAGCGAATCGTGAAAGCCCAAGGAAGGTTGTCATGAGCACAGGGCTCGTGACTGTGAGACCGAAGAAAGTTTTCGCGCCTGAGAGAAGGCTGTTGACGTAGATTTCCTGCAAGATGGCAAAGGTCTTTTTGACTTTCCCTACCTGCTCATTGTTGGTCTTGACAACCTGCGCGAGTGTGGCCGCATCTTCAGGAAGCTGGACGTGAGCCAGAGCGGCAAGAACCTCGTCGCTCGTTCCGGTCAGTCCGCCCTCTGCCATGCCGATGCTTCTCAGGAACTTGTCGGCGGCCACAGGATCGGACAGCTCGTCAACGCCAGGAATCTTCACGTTCTGCATTGACTGCCCGAGCCGTCCCCAGGTGGTCTTAGCCGCGGAAACCTGCGACTGCACGATCTGGTACTCGAGCATGGCGCGGTACATCTGAGCCATGTCGGTGACGTTTCGGGTTGCTCTGGCCTTGTCTGCGAGCTCGACCAATCCCTTGGCCTTGTAGTACAAAAGCATTTGTGCGGTCAGCATGCGGGCGTGTGCCGCGTCTGGACCTTGGGTCTTGAACATGAAGTCCTCGGCCCCGAGCATCTCACGCATCGTCTGCGGCAGATCGACCGACTCCCGGCCCATGAGAGCGTTCAGAGACTCAAGCGCATCCTGGCGGATTTGTACCATTGTCTGCGGCCGCATCTGGACCTGTCGTTCCATCAGCTCCCGTGAGAATGCGCCAAAGTGCGCCATGAGCTTCTGGGCGTCTTCTGGGGTATTCACGTCAAACCGCAGGCGACCCGTCTCGCCCATGCGTGCGGTGCCCAAGATGTCCTGCGGTGCGATCACGTCTCGCCAGTCCTGGCCTGCCTTTTCGGCCTCCTCGAGCCGGCTCAGGATCGCGGTGAAGTTGGGAACGTCCACGTACTTTCGGTTGGCGTACTGCTCGGGCAGTCCGTTGAGCTTCTGGATTCGTTCAAAGATCGCCTTGGCCGGCGGGTTGATCGCGACACTATCGCCGGCATCCGTGTAGATGGTCTTCAGCTCGGCGGCTGCTACGTTGAACACTCTGCCCAACACGCTGCCCAGGCCCTTGTGCCGCTCCCCACGGGGGCCTCCACCCTTGACCCAGTCCATGAAGTCGTCTGCAAACGCCTCCTCTTGCTCCCGGGTCCAGTTCCCGTCCTCGACGCCGTACCGCCGTTCCGCCGCGGCGATCTCAGCCTGGCTAAGGCTTCCCTCGCCCAGCTTGGCACGCCGGCCCAGTGTGTGAACGCGGACCGCGTGGCCCACCTCGTGGGCCGCAGTCGTGTCGTCGGCAGCATCAAACAGTCGGATGAACGCGACCCCGACCTCGTCGTCTACGGTCGCGGATCCTCGGACGGTGAATCCGGGGTCTGATCCTCGGACATCGTCGGCTTGGAGGAAATCGGTTTCGCCGCTGGTGAAGTAGTCATTCGCTAGCTCACGATCGGTCTCAATAGCCAAAGCAGCCTCGAGCTCCCTCTCAGCAGCTTCGAGAGCTTCTTCATCACCAGCCGCCCTCAGTCGATCGATTTCGGCTCTGATCTCGTCGATGGGGGCGTATCGGCTGATGCGGCCGCGTTGGAAGAACTCTTGGTCGCCGGTGCCTTCGGGATCATCTGCATCACCAGCTTCCGGTCGTCCTTCATCGCCTGCTGGCCTTTGAGGCTCTTCTGCAGCTCGTCCACTTGGGCCTTGAGCTTCCTCATACCAGGGCTGTCTTCCCCGAAACGCTTGCGCATCCTCTCGTATTGTTCCATTAGCATCGACGATGTCTCCATACTGTGCCGCATAGTGCGACTGCTGTCCCATTACTATAGTGTCCACGGCAATCGGGTCAACCTTGGTCACCATGTTCATTTCGAGAAGGTCCATGGTGTACTGGTCAAACTCCTGCTCACGGGCCAGCAGATCCTCCAGGGCGGCCGCACGGGGGTCTGAGGAGGTCCTGGCGGCATTGACGCCCTCGGCTCCCAGGCGGAACTCGGGCACGTCTATGACCCTCACGCCCACGATCGCGTCCTTGCTTTCCGTAGCCCGGGCGGTGCCCCGGCGGACCTCGGTGATGGTCTGAGCTCCGAGATAGTTCTGCTCGAGATACCGAAGCACGTCGGCGATTTCGGCTTCGGTCTTGGGGCCATCGAACATGATCTCCATGCCCCTACGGACGTTCGGGTTCTGCTCGAACATCTCCTGCATGGTGAGCTGTCGGGTGCTGCCTTCTTCGCTGACGGTGTTGTTCAGGATCTTGCTGACGACCACGGAGTCCTGGCCGTTGTCCGCACCCGCTCGAGCAGCCACCCCGATGATCGACATGAAGTCGGGCTCTTCCTCGATCGGGTATTCGACTCGACTCTTGGTGCCTTCTGAGTACGAAACGACGTTCTCACCCTCAGCGTCGAGTAGTTCTACGTCGTTGCCATCGGCATCCAAGAACCTGCCGTCGTCTGTCCTGGTAATCTCGCCACGCTCGAGTTGCGCTGCTTGCTCCGCGTTGACTGGGATCAGCGCGTCTTCTCTGCCGGGCCGGCGTGCAAAGGTCGCCTCGATAAACACCGAGTCCTCGGCGTTGTCCAAGAACACCCCAGTGTTTCTGCCCATCGTAAACGCGACTGCGGTGTTGTCTGCGCTGAGGGCGGCCTGGGCGTCGGCTAGGATCTTCTCTTCCTCTACGGGCGTCGGCATCCTTTGCACGGTGTAGCCCGTGTCGGCCAACGGTGTGCGTGTCTGGTCGGTGATCGCAGATGCTCCTACTACCACGCGGCCAGGCTGGTCAGCCTCTGGGTCGATGCCTCGAGCCCGCATGCCGGCATCGTCCAGTGTGTCGGGCGAACCCATGAGAAGGTCAGCTTCCAAATCGAACGACCCGGCCGCCCCGTCAACATTGGTCCAACCTCTGGGAGCCCAGACCCTCTGCTTCTCGTACAGCCACATCATGGCTTGGAGGTCGTCGGGTCCAAGTCCTGCGAACTGGTCTGGGTACTTTTCACGCAGCAGCTTCACGGCCGCAACAAACGCATCTTGGCCCATGCCGAACTCGCCACCTGCGGCTCCGGTGGTCGCCGGGTCAAGACCAAACTTTTCCTTGGTCGGCTGCTTGACGAAGTTGCCCTTGACCGCACCTTCGGTCGAAGGCGGAATAGCCTTGCCGCCTGCCAGGCGTTGCAGCATTCGGGCTGCCCACACGTCGATGGTGGCGGCCACAGACTGACCGCTCAGGTTGCCGGTGAAGTTCAGTGCCTTGGGGGCACCCTCAAGCGTTGCTCTCTGTTCTGGTGTAGCAAACTTGGACGAATACCACTGATCAGCCAGGATGTCCATCACTCGGGAGGTATTGATCCCGTACTGCTTGAGGGTGTCGTCGTTCTTGTTTATGGCAGCGATCTTGCCCCCGGCGTGGATGACAGGGTTTCCGCCTTCAACCCAGTCGTCGTATGTCTTGTTGCCGTCCAGTCGGAATCGGATGTACCGCTCAATGATCTCGTCGTAGTCGCCTCGGGAGTAGTGCTGAATCACCTCGACCGCGTGGGCAAAGTTTTCGCGCACCTTGGTCCTCGGTGACAAACCGCCCAAGAGCTCGGCAAACGTCGGTGCGAGCTGTCCCCACTCACGGCCCAAACGGTCACGCATGGCCTGATACCAGGACTGTGCGTTCATCACGGTCTTGGCAGCTAGGCGTTCCTGCGGACCAGCATCCGCGTCGTCCAAGACACGCATAGATTCTTCAACGTCCCTAACGATGCCTTCGGCCAGAGTGTCTACCCGTTGGGTGTATTCCGCCTGGCCTCGACGCAAAGGCTTCGATGAACTATCGGTCGGATCAGCGAGAGAGAACGTGTATCGCTGCCCTTTGAACTTAATGTCAACGTTGGGCTTTCCGGTATCGCTGTACTTCTTCTTGCCCTTGGGGAACTTCAGGCTTTCGAGTTCGAGCTCAGACCATTCCTCGGTGGGAAAGTCACGGAGTCGGCTCCGCAAAGTTTCCTCGACCTGCCCGGCCTGCTCATCATTCAGCCCGTTCTTCTGGACGAAAGCGTCCAGTTGCGACTGCATGTCGTCGCTAAGGTTTCCCTCCCCCATGTTTCTGGTTGCGCGTGCTGCTGTAGCACTGCCGGCTCTTTGAAACAGCTCGTTGGCAGCAGGAGGCAAGGACTCGATCATGACCTGGTGGGTTCCCCCCGGCTGGAGGTAAACCTTGTTGGGATCGATCTGCCTTGCGAGTCGTCGCCACTCCCCGATCCTGACCGCTCCGGGCTTATCACGAGTGATTGCTTCCATCACGCCGGCCCACGCCTCACGTTGCAGATCAATTGGCTGCTCGGCGATTTCAGAAAACTCACGGCTGAGGGTGTCATACAACTCTTCCAGCGTGATGCCGGGGTTTTGCGTCTTCAGGGCATGTGCTCGAGCGTTTCTAGCCAGTGTCAAGTTCTTGAGCTTGAGTATCGCCTGGGCAGCCTGCTCGTTGATCTTCCGTCCTGCCAAGTCTTCGGGCAGGTTGAAGTCGTTGAGTATGCCGCCGGCACCGCCCGGTGTTCCGAGCGGGCTGGCTTCCAGGGCGATGTCATCACCCAGGTGCTTGATTGCTCGGAGGCCACCGATAGCTCCACCCAAGGTAAGTCCAGCAGCTTCACCGACCACAAAGCCTTCGGCCATTGCCATGCCACGGGCGTACCACTGGCTGCCGGTCAGCTCGTAAATCTCCTTGCTGTCCGTGAATGCGAGGTACTTGTCCACCGGGCTGTCCGGGAACATCTCCCGCGCCATCGTCGAAATGTTGCCGGTGCGTGGGTCGAATGCGCTGGCGTCTGCGACCGCGCCGGCCGCAGCGGTTGACAGCCACGCACCCCAGCCACCAGGCGTCGATGCAGCAACCGGGACGGCGACAAACGCAAACTGCGTCACGCCTTCCACCAGCTTGCCCATGGTGCCCAGCTCGGTCAGCTCTTCTTGCTTTTCGTCGGGCGTTGGTAGGTAGTCCAGGTCGATACCAAAGACGCCGCCGATCATGTTATTGACCGAGATTGCCCCACGCTCAATACCACCGAGAACGGCTCCCACGGTCGGCCCGACAATCGGCGTTTCTCGTATTGCGTTCTGCACGCCAGGCAAGACCGCCCCAGACTGGGAGTACCCGTACCACAGGCTGTTGAAAGCCTTCATGCCGATTGTGTCGTCGGGGTGGTAGGGGCCGAATGCACCCTTGAGCCACTCCGCACGGTCCTGTTCCCTGTCCATTGCCGCTGTCTGTTCAGGTGTCGCCGCACCAATGCTGGGGCCTTCAGGACGAAAGAAGTCGTCCCGCAGCTGAACTTGTGTGGGATCAACCCTCCCTGTGGCAACCCGATGAGCAACCGAGTTGACCTGCTCGGTGAGACGGACTATCTCTTCCTCGTCGTAACCGTTCTTACGCAGCATCTCTTCGAGCGTCACCTGCCCGGTTGGATCTTCGCTGGTCTTTTCGCGTGGATCCGGGGGGGTGGGCATGGAGCTCATGGTTGAGTAGGTCCTTGTTGACTAGGGAATCTGTAGTTGTTGATCGGTCCAAACCCGGCAGTCTTGCCGCGTTCGGCAAATGCAGCTTGCGAGTATTGAAGCCCAAGTTCAGCTGCGGCCAAGGCGTACTCCTCGGTCTTCTGCGACAGCCAAGCACTCCGTTTCTCTTCGTACTTCTGCATGTCTGACTGCATCAACGCGGCGTTCGACCGTGACCAACGTCGCCATTCATCTCGAAATCGTTGTTCCAGTCGTCGGCTGGCAGTAACGGCTAGCGGGTCTGCAGACTTGGTCTGCACTTCCAGTCCTAAAGTGCCTTCCAAAGACTCGGTGAACTGCAAGCCTGCGGCGGCTGCAAACGTTGCACGGATGCTGTTGGATACTTCGGCTACCTCGCCTGGATATCTTTCGGCGTCGAACTTGCGTTCCGACTCGAGCATGCTGAACAGCTTGTTGTACTGGGCCAGATTGATCTCACCTGTCTTGAGCTTTGTTTGTGCCTCGCTAAAAACAACTTCGCGTGCTGCCTCCGCCGACACACCTTCCGCAGCACCGACAGTTCTCATCCTGTCTTGCAACCCAGCGAAGGTCACTGCTTGCTTGTTAGGGTCGGCCGATTGGGCAAACGTGTCCGAGTCACGGAGCTCGATGTATTGCACGAACAGGCGATCTCCGTGCTGCTGGCCGTACTTGGCCTTGAGCATCGTGCGAACGCCTTTTTCGTCGGCCCGGTTGACAGTGACCCCATCGCCATAGGTCAGGCTCCCGTCGAGCAGCAGCGTGAGCATGTCACCCTCAGCTCTGAGGTCCACCTTTTTGCGGGCGTCCATGAGGACCTTCAGCTCGGATTCTGGCGTCGGAATCTTGTCAAGGGCGGCTAGTGCTCGAGACTTTGCAGGGCCAGACACGCGGGCAGCCAGGTTGCCAATGGTGATCCGCATCTGTGCTGGGCTCACGTCCGGTGATCTGGTGTAGGCAGTCAGAGCGTTCTCGAACGCAGTAACGGTCTCGGAGTTCTGGACCGGCACGTCCCCGTATTCCCGAGCCACACCTGGACCACGCTGCACCAGGGTGAACGGTCGTTCAAACCGGGAGACGAAGCCAGAAACATCGCCGCCGGCGATCAAGGTGTCCAGCAGATTGCCTTCGTAGGCATCGAGCTCGCCATCGCGAGCCGACTCTCGGGCTTGGTGCCACTTGCTATCGCGGCGACTAGGTGGCACCCGCTCCAAGATTGAAATAGCTCGTGTGTAGTTTCCCTGCTGCTCGGCAATACCAGCGGCAGATACAAACACCGAGTCGGCTTGGCGAGCGTCCATCGCGAATACCGCGCTGTCTGGTTCCCTGGTGGCCTTGGCAAGAGCTGCGGGCGTACCAAACTGGTCGTCGCCGGCGGCCAGCCCAGAGGCTATCCCGAGCCGCAGCTGGCTCTGCTCTTCGTCAACTCGGCCGTTGTACCAGTCCGCTGCAGCCTGGAGAACGGTTGGAAAGTACCTTTCGGCGTACACCTGCTGGTACATCTCGCGGGATCCTTCCGGGAGCCCATCGATCGTGGCATTGATCTGGTCGCGGACGAACACGCCCAAAGCGACCTCCGGTGGTTGGCCTTGTGTCCGAGCGTCGTCAATCAGCCCCAGCACGGTCTCTTCCATTGTCTGCGTGCCATCTGTGAGCGGCGATGCCTCTTGGAAGATCTCCTTGTCCAGAGTGTCGTCAGCGAAGATCCGTGAGATCGCCATGGCATCCTGCATAGCCTCCATACGGGCATCGCCCATTTGCGCGGCTTGGGCAGCCCGATCGGCTTCGACTCTGTCTGCTGTCGCTCCAAATGGATCTGTGCCGGCAAACCGTCCGATCGCGGTCAGGGCTTGCTGCAGCTGCTGGCCTGTTTTGCTGACGCCAGGTCGGACAATGGTGGGGTTGGCGACCCTGAATGAACCAAGACTGACCGCGACCGACGCTGGGTCAAGTTGCTGGATCCGTGTGTCATTCCGTCGCACGCCACGATTCAGTGTGATCTTTGCCATTACCCGATCCCCAATCCGGTATTCACGCCTGTTCCTGCAATAGCACCGGAGGCACCGCCCAACACACCCGCCAGCAATGGGCTTTGCATCATTGACTGAGCCTGATTCAATGACGCCATCATCGATGCCTGATTCTCAATCTGTCCGGACTCGGTTTGTTGTCGGAGGCTTTCGATGTCGGTGTCGTAGTTGTCAGCGAGCGTCTCCTGTGTGGACTGCCCGCGGAACAGGGCGTCAGCTATACCTCGGGCAGCAGATCCAGAAGCCGCGGTCGTGCCCTGGCCGGCGGCAGCTACGACTCGAGATCCTGCCTCGAGCGTGGTGGCGCGTGCAGCAGCCAGCCGGTCCTGGTCAGCCTTCTTCTTGATCCGACCGGACATGGTCTTTTCTCGTTCCATCAAACTTTCGTTGCGAAGCTTGGAAGTGCTGATGGCGTTTTCAGCCAGACCCTTGGCAGCTCGGTTTTGCTGCTGGGCTTGCATGATGGAGGAGGCTGCGCCTGCAACTGCCATCCCTGCCACCAGTGGTACTCCCATGGTCTACTCCGTGATCGTGTTGTACTCCCCGTGGTACTCGACCGACGAGAAGGTTGCTGGGTAACTGTTGTCTGACTCAATGGTGATGGTGAGGTCGTCCGCCCGGCCGTTCAGTGGCACGCTGACTTCATCCGAACCGACGGTGGTAGATCCAGCATTCTTGGTTCTGTTGGGCACGAAGTTCGGGAGGCTTGGCTGCGTCACCGTGACCGTGTACGGACCTGTGTTCCTGTGAGCAATGACGGCCTTCCTGAGCGTAAGCCGACCGTCGTCCAGGGGCTCGCCTTGCGGCGTCCTGGGAAAGACCTGACTCAGAACGACAGAAGACTTCACCTTGCGGCCAATCTGGACCAAGCCGGCATGGTTTCCGGCGATGGTAATCGTGGGGGGGTTGGCCGAGCTGTTGTTCGTGAACCCGGTGACCTCTGACCCGTCCGCCTTGACAATGGTGTCGTACGACGTGTCGGATTGCTTGGACTGCAGGGTAAAGGTCGTCGTGTTCGGCTCGGACGCATATGAGCCAGTCGCAGTGATCGTGTGATCCATGTGAACACGCCGTCCGGCGTTGCCATCCGATTTAGTTGTCTGCGCTAGTGCGATGCGGTCGATCTTCAGGTAGGTGTTGCCGTCGGAAAGAGACAGCTGTCGCCGCATAAGAAACAAGTCGTCATCGATGCAAATGGCGTCTTGGATGCTGTCGCCCTTGAAGTCCCACCTGGCCCATGCGCTCTGCTTTCGCTCTTGCCCTTGGTTGTACCAGCGGTACGCAAAGATGCGACTCACCAGTCCAGGGGCGTTCTGCCTGCTGGTGAAGGTCGTCTCGGTCGCGTATCCCGTGAAGGTGACTACATGGTTTGCAGCGATGATGCAGGTGTCGTTCGGCTGTGGAGATACACCACCAACCCAGGTGCTGCCTACGTTCCATGTGCCTGTCTGGTTGCTGACAATGGTCGCACCGCCTGTTATGTCGCCCTCGAGGGTGGGCAGCATATAGACGGCGTCGGTGGTGTTGCTGGTCACCATACGGACCACGTTCGGCGGGATCAAAGTATCTACGTGTTGAGAAACGTTGACAGCTTGATTGGATGCAGACGAGTCGTCGAAGTAGTACTCGAGCAGCGTAGAGAAGCCCTTCGATGCCCCAGCCATGTACAGATTCGACCCGTTCAGAACCGGGCGGACCTTCTGCGTGCTGTACCTGGTCGTGGGTGTGACGGCCGCGGTTGACGGGGTGAAGGTGTCATCGCTGGTGAGCTGAAACTGCTGGCCGCTCTGAGTCGATGCGAGGATTGAGTTGCGGTACGGCACCAAGAAGTCAATGACGTTGACGCCAGTCGAGGACAGCTGCAGCTCGATCGGGTCCGCGTCGGTGATCGCGATCGGCTCGCCGAGGTAGAACGAGAACAGTTCGTCAGATCGGGAGAACGTCATGAACTCGTCGGAGGCGAAACACAATCGGTTTCTGAAGAAACCAATGTCGCGGATAGGCAGGCCCTGTCGGATGAACTCCGGGGCAGGGTCTCGGTCGTCGTCGCCGCGTGTGATCCTGTACGTGCCACCGACAGGTTGATTGGGCACCGTGATCAGCGTATCGACTTCGATGTCCTTGCTGATGTTGATGAAGATGGGTTTCCCAGGGAGTGGCCCGCCCGTACAAATGATCTTGCCGAATGGAAACGCATTCAGCCCGTCGATCTTGTCGTTCCCGCTGAGAAGGCCATTGCCTTCCAGCTCCTCCTGGACCGTGCCTGAGCTGGCGTCAAATGGGATGTTCCGCGTGGAGCCCAGGAAGTTCAGTCGAAATGTGCCAGATGTCGGTGTGCCTGAGTCCGTCTTCAGCACCTGCTGCTGGAATCCACGCCCCTCGAACGTCGTGCTGCGTAGAGTGAACTGCAGCGGACTTACCGATGTTCGGACCAGCCGAACCGGCATTCGGCTGCTATCGATCTCGGCACCGTCTGTGCCCGGTTGGATACGAGCCGGCCTCACGGTATTGAGAATGAAGGTGGTGTCTGCAATCGTGACGAATCGCAGGTCGTCGGCGTCAGCGTTGTTGGCAGCGATGTACGCCTGTGCCTCCGGGTCCTCGACGACGATCGCAGCCTGCTGCCCGCTGGTCAGGTCAACCACCTGCAGGAAGTCACGTCCGTAGATGACAGCGTATTCCTCGAGGTCGTCACGCTCGATGCGATGCATTCGGTATGTGCGGTTGGGATCCGCTCCGCTGACTTCTGCCAACGTAAAACCACCCGGCCTTTTTCGGGCACCATCCACGACAGACAAGTCAATGTTGAATGCGTCCTCGAGCTGGCCCTTGTACCGGAGCGACTGCTGCTGTTGGGAGATCCCTTGCGCGAGGCTCTGGAGCTTCTCGACGAATCTCTGGGTTGCCAAGTCAGTCTTCCTTCTTGCCGCCCATACCCGGGATCATGGGCCTGGTGTTGAAGGGCTGGTCGATGTCCGGTGCGTTGCGGGGGGCCTGTGCCTCCGCCTGTACGTACTCGCTGTTCAGCGCACCGTCCATGTTCATGTTGCCCTGCAGTCGCCTCTGGAAAGCGATCTTGGCCTGGCTGATAATCACGTCCTGGAGATGCGGCGTCAGGTTCTCGAACGCCAGCTCGGTCACCACGTCCAGGAAGATGTCCTCTGCAGCAGAGGTGCTGAAGGTGAACGAGTCTCGGTTGGCGTCGAAGACCTTGAGCTTGTTGCTGTCTCCTGTATCGACGCGGAGCACCAGATCGCGGTGCGCCGAAGAGCCAGCCGACTTCACACGAAGCACCGTGCCGGCGGACGGGAGGTCGATCTGAAAGTTGCCGCTATTGCTTGCAGTCGTGAACTTCTTGGCAATCGTGGTGTTCTCGGGCCACCCTTGGCTTTGGATGCGCTTGTTAAACCGATCAATGAAATCCTCGGCCCTGCGGTAGTTCGAGGTCGTGTCGCTCTGGGCCGATGGCTTGGTGTTGCCAGTCATCGGGAACTCGCCAATAACCTCGACCACCTCGTTGATGGCCTCGACAAATGTGTATCCGCTCCCTGCCATCAGTGAACGCTCCTATCTGGTGTCCGCGGTCTGCCTCGAACCTGGGTCAGTGCTTGTGAGTTGAGTACGTTGATGTTCGACGAGCTGATGTCTTGCCGGCGGGCAGTCGTTTCAGCAAGTTGCAAGTCCTCACGGATTCTGCTCAGTTGCGGCCGGTCCGGATAGAACGCAGACCCAAACTCATACGCGGCCTTTGCGATTGCCCAGTCTTGGAACGCATCGGGCATCTTGTCGAAATCCACGGCAAAGTGGTAGGCGATCTTCAGAGAGCCTGTAAACACGTCCGTGTTGTTGTCCAGGTCGAACAGATTGTCGCCCTGCCGCACGATGTTCTTGGCTGAGTCCACATTTACTGTGTCCACATCGAAGACCTCCGCCCCACCTTCAAGGGCGTTCACGGCGATCTTGCCATTGCCAGCCGGGCTGACGGTGACGTTGAACTTGAAGTTGTAGAACCAGCCGCGCTTTTGAATGTCACGGACAGCGTCGTTGAGGTGCGACTCCGCAAGGCTCTGCGTTGATGTCCCGCTAGTGTCCAGGCTTGCGACCGGGGGCCGGCCAAGTCGTCGCAGTATGTCATTGACTGCTGTCAGTTTGCTTTTCATCCGATCACCACCAAGTTGATTGTGAAGGTGTCTGAGCTCGTGGGGTCTGTTCCGGTGGTGTGGATCTTCACGTCAAACCCAGTCGTCGCAATGTTGAGGATTTGCAAGTGTGTCGCGCCCGCGTAGGTTGTCGATAGCGTGAGGATTGGAACGTAGTTGGTGTTTGCCAAAGCGGCCGTGAACGCCACGGTGAAGGTAGCCTCGTCGTTCGCTGGATCCGCGTCGTAGCTGCCGTCCGCTAGGCCAAGGAAGCTGCTCGGTGCCAAGGTGCCAACATCAGCCGAGGCATCAGTGACCGTGTAGCTGCCGGCTGCCTTGAGAATGTTGAGCAGACCTGGGTCAATGGTCTGTCCATTCAACACTAGAGACTGGGCTGCCAAGGACTGCACAGTTGAGGAACCCGACACTGTGAGGTTGCCTGACAAAGATGCATCGGCTGCGCTCAACGTCTGAGTGGTCATGGACGTGCAAATAGTCGCCAAGCTGGTCAGTGCTCCGCAATTCGTCGTGCCGAGCGTCGTAGTGCCGGATGATGCGGTGAGGTTTCCGGAGCAAGCCACGTTGCCAGTGAGCGAGCTGGTGCCTGAAACCGTCAGATTCTTGGCTGCGCTGTTGTCGCCCTCGACGTTGACGTTGGACGCAAGCCGGACAGAACCGCCGGTGTTGTCCTCAATTTCGTTGACTTTCAATTTGCTCATGACTTCAACACCACCAATGTTCCGACCTCAGTGCCTGAATTCGCAACCACCAAACGCTCGAATGTCACGCCGGCCGCATCGTTGCTCTTGAGTGCCACGAAGGGCTTGCCCGTGCCGTCTCCGGGAATACCCAAGCGTGGCGTATAGATCAGTCGATATTCGTTGACATCGCCAAACGCAGAAGAAAAGTTCACCGTCTCAATAGTCGAGATCCCGGCTGTTGATTGCATGTTGAGGCAAACGCCGACTGCCGTGCCGGCCTTGGCTCGAATCCCTCGGTTAACGCCGCTTCCGTACGTTTCGAGAAGACAGTGTCCGAGCACAATTCCTACGTTCTGTGAGGAGATGTTGATTGAGTCGAAGTTGCCACTGGTAGCCGTCACGCTAGTCGCGTGTATGGTTCCGAGCTTCGCATTGGACGTGCCAAGGTTTGGCGTGTTGACCGCGGTGATGTTTCCTGTGATCGACGCCCCGGCCTGTATGGTCAGCAGCCCCTCCAGCGTGGTCGCGCCGCTGACTGTCAGCGTCTTGGCCGAACCGTTTTCCGCGACCACTTGGGTGTTGGACCCGAGCTGCAAAGTGTTTGCTGTGTTGACCTCGACGGTATCAACCTTGAGCTTGCTCATTTGCTTTCTCGTTCGCGACTAGGTCGGCATCCTTGGCGGTTTCGTACAGTTGGATGGCGATCTTCTTGCCCTCCTCGAGACCGGCCACGTAGCTCTGCTCCTTCTCGCGTGCCACTGCCTTGTCGCTGCCGGGCTTCTTCAGGAACAGGCCACCCATCATCGACAGGCCCCCGACCAGCAATGCACCACCTGGGATGCCAGGAGCCACGTCGTTGAGTGCCTGGAAGCCCATGTCAGTTAGCGACTGGATCATGCCCAGGCGATAGTTGCCGTCTTCAATCTCAGCGGCAAGCCGGCTGGAGTTCTTCTCGACGTAAGCCTGCCACTCATCCCAGGTCACATCGGCCTTGGACATTGGCACAGAGGCTTCCACGTCAATCGCGGCCTGCACCTCGGCCGGGGGCTCGAACTTGATGAAGTCGTCCATCTGGCAGCCGGAGATGGATGCGAGAGTCAGGATCACTAGCATGGCGGTCACCCCCAGGGTCGTTGCCGATTTGTTCTTGATGAGCCAGTCTTTCATTCGATGAACCCCCGGATTCGTCCTGGTGCTGTTTGTGTGAAGTGTCGGTTAGGCGTACGCATGCCCGGCCGGGACCGGAGCTGCGCCTGGCCCAAAGCGAGCCGGCGAAGCGACTGGTACTCAGACGCGGTGAGAAGGTCAGGAAAATACGCAAGCACTGCGTAC
>JAYZDB010000189.1:0-12184 GCA_036338025.1 Planctomycetota bacterium | reverse complement strand
CGCTCACCGTGAACTTCCATCCCGACACGTTGACGTCCGGCGGCAGGACCTCCACCGATTCCTCGAGGTTCGGCAGGTAGCGCGGGAGGTCGCGACAGGCGCCGATGTACTTCACCACACTGTCGGTGTTGTCCAGCACCGACGAGAGCAGTGCCGCCATGAACTCGGCCGGGTAATGCGCTTTCAGCCACGCGGTCTGGTATGCGACCAGGGAGTAGGCTACGGAATGGCTGCGATTGAATCCGTACCGTCCGAAGGTCTCGATCTGGTCGGACAGATCTATAGCAATGCGTCTGTCGACCCCGCGCGCGATCGCGCGATCGACGAACTTGCCGAGCTCTTCCTTGATCAGCGAGGCGATCTTTTTTCCGACGGCCTTTCTGAGCACGTCGGCTTCGCCGAGCGAGAAGCCCGCCAGCACCGACGCGATGCGCATGACTTGCTCTTGATAAACGATGACGCCGTACGTCGACTCCAGGACCCTCTCGAGATCCGGATGCGCATAAGTGACGTTCTTGCGCCCGACCTTTCTATCGATGTAGACGTCGGTCATGCCCGAGTCGAGCGGGCCCGGCCGGATGAGCGCATTGGTGGCGACCAGGTCCTCGAAGCGGTCGCACTTCATGGCGCGCAACTTGTCGCTCGCGAGATTGGACTCGAACTGGAAGACGCCCGAGTTCCCACCTCGTGCCAGCATCTTGTACACGGCAGGGTCATCGAGAGGCAGGTCGTCGATGCTGTCGTAGGCTACGTCGGTGTCCGGGTTCGCGAGCTTCCCGTACCGCGACCTCACGATGCCGACGGCGTCGTAAATGACGGTGAGCGTCCTCAAGCCCAGGAAGTCCATCTTGAGCATGCCCACCTCGTCGAGGCAGTTCATGTCGTACTGCGTGACGACCATCACGTCGTCGCCGTTCCCGCCGTTCTTCCCAGTCTGCACAGAGACAGGCACGTAGTCGTCGATCGGTCCCGGCGCGATGACGACGCCGGCAGCGTGCACCGACGCGTGGCGGGAAAGTCCTTCCAGTGTGATCGAGTAGTCGAAGAGCTGTTTGTGGCGCTCGTCGAGCTTGTAGAAGTCCCTCACTTCCTTGAGCCCGTCGACCGCTTCCTGGACCGTGAAGGCCTGGCCCGGTTGGTTCGGGATCAGCTTCGCGATACGGTCGGTTTCCGAGGGCTCGAAGCCCAGAGCGCGTCCGACGTCGCGAATGACGGCGCGGCTCTTCATCGTACCGAACGTGATGATCTGTCCGACCGCCTCTTTGCCGTACTTTTGGCGTGTGTACTCGATCACTTCGCCACGCCGCTCGTAGCAGAAGTCGATGTCGATGTCCGGCATCGAGATCCGCTCGGGGTTGAGGAAGCGCTCGAAGAGCAGATCGAACTCGATAGGGTCGAGGTTGGTGATGCCGAGCGCATATGCCACCAGCGAGCCCGCGGCGGAGCCACGGCCGGGGCCAACGGGGATGTCCTGGTCACGCGCCCATTGGATGAAGTCGGCCGTGATCAAGAAGTAACCGGCGTACCCGGTGCCCTTGATGACCCCCATCTCGTAGTCGAAGCGCTCCTGCACTTCGGGCGGCAGCACTTCCCCGTACCGAGCCTTCGCTCCTTGGAGCGCCAAGTACTCGAGGAAGTCGTCTTCATCCGTGTGCCCCTCCGGCAGCGGGAACGCCGGTAGGAGGTAGGACTTCTCGAATTTCAGATCGACCTCGTCACCGATCTTGAGCGTGTTCTCGATGACGTCGGGGCGATCCGGGAAACGTGACGCCATTTCCTCGGCGTTCTTGAAGTAGAGGCCCTCGTCGTAGCGCATGCGCGCGGGATCGTCGCGATCCTTACCCAGGCCGATGCACAGCAGGATGTCGTGCGCTTCGTGGTCCTGAGGCTGCAGGAAGTGCGCATCGTTCGTGGCGACTATCGGTAACCCGAGTTCGTCGGCCAACTTGAAGATGTTCTGGTTGAGCGTGTCCTGCCCCTCCGAATCGTGAGCCTGCACCTCCAGGTAGTATCGACCGTCGAACAGCTCTGCGTACCATGCGGCGGTCTCTCGCGCGCCCGCCCAGTTATCCGCCATCAGGTGGCGCGAGACCTCGCTCGCCATGCACGCGGAGGACACGATGAGGCCGTCGCCGTACTTTGCGAGCACTTCACGGTCGATGCGGGGGCGGTGGTAGAAGCCCTCCGTATATCCGATGGAGGAGAGCTTCACCAGGTTCTTGTACCCCTCCAGATCGCGAGCCAGCAGGACCAGGTGGTAGTACGCTCGCTCGCCGGGACCAGATCGGGACCGGTCGCGGCGATCGCCCGGAGCGACGTAGGCCTCCATCCCGACGATCGGCCGGATCCCCTCTTTGCTCGCGGCCTTGTGGAAGTGCCACGCTCCGAACATGCAGCCGTGGTCCGTGAGGGCCAGGGCGGGCATCTCCAGTTCCTTCGCCTTCCTAACCAGGTCGCCGATGCGGTTGGCGCCGTCGAGGAGAGAGTACTCAGAGTGCGTGTGGAGGTGGACGAAGCTCACTTCAGCGGGTCTACCAGCGGGTCTGGGCGTCGGGTATGGAGACGGCTATGAGGTATTCTAGCGGACGTGAGAGCGGACGCCAGTCGGCTGGCGAGACTCGCCCCGGCACAGGGCGGTTTTTGCTGAAAAGTGTTGTGGAGACGACATAATTGTCGGCCGGCCGGCTACGTCGTCGCGAAGCGGACCTTGACGGCGACTCCTGTGGGTAGCGAAAACCTCATCTTTAGCCCAAGTCTCGACTTTGATCATGAAATCGGGGAAAAGCAAGAACTCCCGGTTTGAAATGACATTATCGAGCGGTTGTCGCCCCAAGCCTGCCGATGGTCCCTTAACCGGCTCCCGAAACCCCCGAAGCTGTGCGCTTGTGACCGGCTCTGCCCGCGCCAACGCCGGTCTTTGCCACGGCGGTGGCGGCGAGGCTTTTCGGTTGCTAAGAGTACCTAAACATCTCTATTCTTAATGATTTTTTTGCCTTTCTATCTGTCGGTTTGGTGAGAGAAGGTTTGAGATGATTGCTAACGAGTACGGTCGACTTCGACGGGTCGCCGTGCGCACGCCCAGTGTCGCCTACGGTTCGCAGCAGAAAATTGACGAACAATGGCAGCGCCTGCGCTACTGCGGCGCGCCAGATTTTGCCCGGGCGAAGGACGAACACGCCGCGCTGGTGGCCTTGCTCTCAGGCGTCGGGGCCGAGGTCGTCGAACTCGGTGGCCCAGCCGATCTCACCCTCGATGCCGTCTATACCCGCGATGCAACCGTGGTCACGCCCAAAGGCTTGGTGCTGTGCAACATGGGACGGTCCAGCCGCAACGCTGAACCGGCGCTAAACGCTGGCCTGATGCGGGACCAGTTGGGCCTGCCGATCCTTGGCGAGGTTGGCGGCGAAGGTGTGATCGAGGGCGGTGACGTGATCTGGCTCGATGAGAAATCGATGGCCGTGGGGCGCGGTGTTCGGACCAATGATCAGGGGATCAAGCAGCTCAAGGCGATGCTGGGTTCAGATATCGATGTCGAGGTCATTCCCCTACCCGAACCCCGGCACCCAGAAGACGTGTTCCATCTGATGATGATCATCTCGCCGCTCGATGCTGACCTGGCGCTGGTGCACGCACCGTCGATCCCAGACAGTTTCGCTGCGGTTCTCGATTCTCGAGGGATCCAAAGGCTGGCGGTCCCCGAAGACGAGTACGAAAACATGGCCTGCAACGTCCTCGCCCTTGGTCCCCGAGAGGTGGTGATGCTCGAAGGCCTGCCAACAACCAAAGCCCTGCTGACCGCCGCGGGGTGCCGTGTACACACCTATCCCGGGCAGGAAATCAGCTTTCGTGGCGAAGGCGGCGCAACCTGCCTCTCCCTGCCGCTATCCCGCCAAGCCTGAGCCCGTTGTGGCCCAAGACAACGCAAGCTTTAACGTGGAGAAAATTGATCATGAGCAAGAGTGAATATCAGATTGTTGGCATTAACGTGCTCAAGAAGAACGGTGCCGATGTGGACGAAATCCTACGTACGCTCATCCACAACGCATCGGTCGAATTCACCGCCTACTACTATCTGACCAATCTGCGCGCGCACTGCACTGGACCCGAGGGCGAGCACATCAAGGGCATCATCGAAGATGCCCGCATGGAGGACCTCAGCCACTATGAGTCCTGCATCCAGCGGATTTTCGAGCTCGGCGGCACGCTGCCCCGTGACGCGCAGGACTTCATCAAGATGTCGGGCTGCGAGTTCCTGCAACTGCCCCAGCAGCCGATCGCCATCGAAGATATCCTGAAAATGTGCCTCAAGGCCGAGCAAGGCGCGGTGGTCAACTGGAACCGGCTTTGTAACCTGACGCTAGGCAAGGACCCGGCAACCTACGACTTGGCCAAAGACATTCTGAAGGAAGAAATCGAGCACGAAGCCTGGTTCCTCGAACTGCTCTACGGCCGTCCGTCTGGCCAGCTCCGCCGCAGTTTCCCCGGTGAGAGCCCGCATACACGCGGGCACTCGCGCAGCCTCGACCGCACCAAGTAAGGCGCCTTAGTCGGTTTTCCAGCCTCGGTCCGTTTTCCAGATCGGCCGTTGCGGCGCATAGGCGGGCTTGACCGATATGTTGGCGAAGGGCTGCTGGTAAAACGGCGCCAGCGAGGCGGACACCGGCGGCACCAGCCACATCCACTCGCCAAAGGCCTCGCGCCCCGCGCGTTGCTCTGTGCGGCAGAATTCGACGAAGTCCTGGGCGACATTGTGATGGTCCGCCAGCCGCACCCCGGCCTGGTCAAACGAGCCGATCACCGCCTCGTTGAGCATAATCAGCGCCTTGTCACGCCAAAGGTTTCGGTCGCTGCCACGATCCAAGCCCATGAGTTCTCCGACTTGGTGGAGCAGGTTGTAACGATTTCGGTCGGTCAGGTTGCGGGCCGCAATCTCGGTGTTCATGAACCAGCCATTGAAGGGTGCAAACGGGTAGTTCATCCCACCAGCGTCCAAGCGCATATCGGAGACATAGGGCACGGCGTGCCAACGCAGTCCTATGCTGCTCAAGCGCGGGTATCCCGGATGGGACAAGGCCACTTCCCGGCGACAGTCTTCGGGCAGCTCATAGAGATGCGCACGACCATCGCCGCCTTGGATCACCAACGGCAAAATCTCAAAATCCCCACCCTCAGGCTCCCAGCCTAGCGCCATGATCGCGGCTGTCAGCGCATTTTGTGCCGGATCACCGACTTGCTGCCCCGAGCGCAGCCGATACCCGGCATAGAGCTGCAATTGCGAATTCCAGATGCGGGCGGCAGGACGCGCCGCACTGCCCGGATCAAAGACGGTGATCGCGGGTTGGACCGCGCCGCCATTGAAGGAAAACCGCATGTGCTCGAACAGGGCTTGCGCCATCTCATCCGGCTCGCGCAGGTCGCGCGCGTCGTGTAGGTGCAGGCCGCGCCAGTGCAGGCGACCGATGCACCGCGGAGCGTTGCGCCAAGCCAATTGGGCGGCATAGGCCAGCTCATCGGCAGTCTTGTGCCAACTGCCTTCGTTCGCGATGGCTTCACCCACTGCATCGAGCCGAGGTTGGGGGTCATCATCAGGCCGCTCATGACAGTAGTATTCGCGGAGGAAGTCTTCAGCCTCTTCCTCCATCGTCCCGGGCGACTTGCGGGTGATCAGGCTATCCCGAGCGCGGTCAGGGACGAAGCCAGGAACCCTGATCGAGGCCACCTCACCATCGCGCCGACGACGGCTGATGGTCTCGCGAAAATCCTCAACCCAGGTTTCGATACCGGCCCGGTCCTCGACCACTGACCGAACTTTGCTGTTAAAAAGCTCCGGTCCGCAGATCACCAACTGACACGGCCCCACCGCCTCCAGATCACGCGTCAGGTCTTCCACACTGGGGCGACCGCCCTGCTCCGCCGTTGCAAACTCGCGCAACGTCAGATGATCTTCGTTGGATCGCGCGCGCAGCATCTCCAGTCCTGAAGCCGTCGCCGGGTCGCGATAGACGTAGCGCACCTCGATCGGGCGTTGGCCCAGCAGCTTGTTGACCGCGGACAAAGCCGGGGTAACGCCGATACCAGCGACGATGAACACCAGCGATCTGGGATCGTCTGCGCTTCCATAGTCGTGGCCTTCGGGCGCGCCGACCTTGACCAGATCACCAGCAACCGCCCGCCGCAACCAGTCGGAGAACTGCCCGCGTTCCTCCAGCTTGACCGTGATTTCGTAGCTGGTCTCATCCCAGTTGCTCAGCGTGTAGGGCCGCTGCAGCCACTGCCCATCGACCATGGCGCTGACGCGGATGAAATGCCCGGCCTGCGCTGGCTTGACTGCCACCGCCCGGGTTGGATTTCCCTGGGCCGCTTCGGTATTGGCGCCACCCTCAGCGGGCCGATAGTGCAGGCGCACCTGGACCACGCCGCCGGGTAGCGGCCTTGGCTCGATCCAGCACAAGGTCTCGGTCTCGGTGTTGGTGAACAGCGGCAACAAGTCCCGGCAACCACCGCAGACGCTACCGGCCCCGGTCTGAGCAATCATATCCTCGACGCTGGCACCCTCGCGCGCCAGATCCTGGAGCTGGATCGCTATGACCGCCTTGCACGAGCAAATCATGCCGCGTGGGCCAGGCGCTTCACCCGACTGATCCTCAGCCAGCAAGCGACCGTGCTCAGCCAGCGCCTGCTGCTGCAGTGCATTCAGGCTGCGACGGTCGAGTAGCAGGTCCATGGCCCGGGGCAATTCGGACCAATTGGCCGACGCCGACAAGCCCATGATCTCGCCGCTGTCGGGGTCGAGGATCAGCAAACCCTCACCCTGCGGGACCTTCACCGTGAGACCGCGGCTGGCGTCTGCGGTGTTGATCAGGGCGTCTGTGTGCCGACGGCTTGGGTAGTATTTGACCCGGATAACATCGCCGCTCTGACCGAGATAATCGGTGGTGACACAGGCTTCGCCCGCCTCCTGGCGCAGCGAGGTCAATGCAACGTGCTTGCTCTGCGTCCGCGGTGCAAATTGGCCGGTTCGCAACACATGCTCGCCCAGCGCGTCCGATCCACGCCATTGCTGAACGAAGTCCTTGTGCAGCTCGACCGCTTCGGTCGGCTCGATCGCGTAAGCTTGCAGGCTGTGGGGTTGGCCGGTCCGCACCTCCTCGACCCCAACCGCCAGACCGCGCCCGACCCGTTCCTCGGTCTTGCCGCTTTGCGGGTTGGTCAAGGCGACCTGCCCGCCGATGATCAGAAAGGCAAGGTTGGCCGGATCACCGGCCTTGAACAAAGGCGTGCCCACGTCGAACTGCCGGGTGACGACCGGGTTGAGGCCGCGATCACTGACCAGCCCGCCCAGCTCAAGGGCCAGTGCGTTCAGCCGGTGCTCGAGCTGTTTGACACCGATTTTGGATAGCCGCTCGACGGCGGCGGCGTCCTGGTCCAGTTGCTCGCGGAACAGCGCGCCGGGGATCCGCGCGATCCGGCTGGACCGCAGCGCAATCAGCGTCGCATTGCGAAAGTTCCGCTCACCAAGAAAGGCCTGCTCGCCCACGACCTGGCCAGCGTGGTCGATGACCGCCACCGCAGACAGTTCATCGTGCGCGCCTTTGACGTAGACCTGCAGCCGCCCGGTGCAGAGCACGAATAGGTCATCGGCCCGCTCGCCCTCGGACACGAGCACGCTGCCCTCGCCCACGTGTTCAAAACGGGCAGCGCTGGCAAGCGCCTTTGCCGCCGCCTGGCGTTCAACAGAGAACAGACCGGCCAGTGCCGCTTCGACAACGGTCCGATCGTCAGCAACTTCGCTCAGCAAGTCTGCACTCCATATCTCTACCCACGGCTACAGCGCGCGCGGGTCGCTCAGGGCCTGATTTTGGGCAACCTCGTCCTACTGCAACGCGTTGTCCAGCGTCGCGTGCTCCGCTACTTCCGCACGCATGGCCTGCTCGACGAGGCCGATGCCCACGGCATGCTCTCTTGGCGCGGCTCCGGAGGAGAAGGCAATAGAGAGGGATGCAGAATACCTCAACCCAAGTAGCTGGAGAGACAAGTCGGGGTCGTCTTGGTGGCGCGCTCCTCGATGCCGCCGGCCGTGTCTCCCGGATCGGGTGAACTCTCTCCAGAGAAGCTGCGGCGGGTCGTGGCGAGGCGCAGGACACCCAGGCGATGCAAGGTCTCGATCCAGGCTGAGTCCGGAGCATCGAAGCGACGGGACAGGGTCGGTTCCGTCATGTGGATTCTCCGCAACTCGTCGGCGATAGCGTTGCTCACCGCGTAGGTGGTGAAGAAGGCGTTGTCAGGGAAGTGAAGCTCACAGCTCTTGAAGCCTCCACCCGGACTTTCCGCGGTCACGATCCTCAGCTCGGGATGCATGGCGAGGACCAATGAGCCGGCATCGTCGCTGTCCCACAGGCGGCGTTGTTCGAGCCAATCCTGAACCTGCTTCCAGATCGGGGTGGCGGGGTTGTGGATCGTCCGCTTCGTGATGTCGCAGCCGTCCCCCCCGGAGTGCTTCCAAGCGAGGATGTAGCCGAAGTTGACTGCTTTGAGGCCCGTGCTGCGAAAGTTTTCCACCCAGCTATCGAGCTCTGCGTTGTAGTCCGCGAAGGATTGGGAGAAGGGCGCGTGGCAGTGTGGAACAGCAAACAGAATCTCGTTGCGATCTGCCGTCGTGAGGATGAGGCCATAGGCGTTGACCTCACCCAACCAAGACTTGAGCTTGGGTTCGTAGGTGTCGATGTCGACCAGGTCGGTGACGATGCAAAGACGCCCCTCGGGGTTCAGGTGAGTCCATGAGCCCTCGACGATGGCCCGCAATATGTCCTCGCCGGTAGCGCCTCCGTCACGGAACTTGAGAGAAGTCTCGGGACTTGGCACGAACGGAGGGTTGGCCAGGATGCAGTCAAACGTCTCGCCCTCCACAACCTCGTAGAGGCTGCCGAGCCGGACCTCGTAGTTTCCAATGCCGTTTAGCTGTGCGTTGAAGCGTGCGAACCTCACCGCCCGCGGATTGAGGTCCACAGCCATGACACTTCGCGCATAGCGGCTGGCCACCAGCCCTTGGACACCGGACCCACAGCAGAGATCAAGGACCCGATCGCAAGTCTCCTGTGGGGCGGTCTGGACCAGGCCGTGACTGTCCATGCCGATGTACATGACCTGGTCCTCGTCCAAGCTGTCGTCGGCTCGGATCATGTACCGGTGATCTGTCGCAAACAGCAGACCGCCCGAGCAGAAGAGGTCCACGCCGCCCCATATCGATCCCTCTTTGTCGTCAAGCAGTCCCAAGGCTGTAAGGAAGTCCAGGTCCTCTGGGTCAAAGATGCGCTCGACCCTCTTCCGCGGCACCGAGGACCGAAGCTGAAAAAGACGCACCAGATCGCTCAAGGGCGTTTCTGGCAGGGTGTGGGCATCGTGATATCGCAGACGAGTGGGCTCAATCCCCTGGAGGGAATCAACGTCCAAGAGCTCGCAGATGGAGGACTCCTCGTAGCCGTGACCGATGATGGCTCGACGTACGCTGCGGAGCTGTTCATCGACACGGAAGCTCTCATCTTCGAAGGCCCCGAAGGTTTTGCCTGATTCGGGTAAGGGGACCTTTGGACTCACCATAGAGTCCGAATCCCTCCAGCCGTCGTTGACAGGAATCTGGAAGCGGTCCATTGTCGCGGCCATCTCTTCAACCAAGTCGTCGAGTTCCGCCGGGGTTGCGCCGAGCTGTAACCGAAGTTCGTCGCGAATGGGCTGGGGGGGCTGGCGCAAGGCCAGGATGGTTTTCACTCGGTCCATGTCGAGCGGCACGTCACTCTGTCGGCCCGTCTCATCGACCAGAACCGAAGACTTCACGGGATCCAGAATCAAGGTCGCGTCCGGTCCGAGCTGGGTCTCCAGCGGGGCGATCAGATCCATCAATTGCGCTTGGAAAAGTACGCTGGTCTCCTTGAAGCGCGCGCCCCTGGCAGATAGCGCCGCCACTTCGGCTTCATTCCAGTGCTGGCTGGGGATGCCGTGGAAGATTGCAGCGTCGAGTTCCTCCATCAGAGGCCGAACGCCGGCTTGACCGGCCTTTAATCCGTGCGGGGCCTTCTCGAACTCCAGGTCAAGGATGTGGTCGTTGTAGTCTTTGACCGGCTGATGGCGACGGCGGATCCAGCGGTTGTCCAGGGATAAGTAGTCAATGTCGGTGTGCAGGAAGGTCTCGATGGCCTCCAGGGGGGCCTCGACGATGGGCTGCCCGGCCACATTGAAGCTCGTGTTCAGGAGCACCGGCGATCCTCCCCGCAGGCGCTCGGCCTCGAGACAGAGGGCGTGGAAGAAGGGGTTCTGCTCTGGGGTGCAGGTCTGGACGCGACCGGTCCCGTCTTCATGAGTGATTGCCGGCAGTTTGGCGCGAAATTTCTCCCGAACAGGCGCAACGAGCAGCATATACGGTGACGGAGATTTGAGCTCGAAGACCTCGTTGGCGCGATCGAGCGGGACGAACGGCGCGAATGGCCGGAAGGCTTCGCGGAATTTGGCCCTTGCGTTGACCACGTCTTTCATGCGCTTGAAGGTTGGGTCAGCCAGGATGGAACGATGCCCCAGGGCTCGGGGCCCAAACTCGGCTCTCCCTTCGTAGCGGGCCACGATGTTGCCCTTGGAGAGCGCCTCGGCGACGCAGTGGATCATCTCCCCTGGGTCGAGTTTCTCGACTTCGAGCAAGTCCTCGTGGTGCTTGATCGCATCGTCCACTTCCTGGACGTTGTAGCGGCGACCGAAACAGGCAGTGCCCAGCGGCGGCCGTTCAGTGCCGCCCTCTTCAGTGTGGTATCCCCAAAGAGCGCATCCTACGGCGATCCCGTTGTCGGCCGCCGCGGGGAAGATGAAGATGTCTTCCAGTTCGCACTCCCGGAGAATCTTGTAGTTGGCCACAGAGTTGAGCCCGACACCGCCTGCAAGGCAGACGCGCTTGAGACCTGTCTGTTGACAGGCATCACTGACGAGCTGGCACAAAACCTTCTCCAACTCGGCCTGGACCTTGTAGGCGAGGTCGACCAACCAGGGACGGGAATAGGGTTTGCCCTGGCCGTCGTCATAGCGTTTCTCGAGGGCAGCCATCTCGAGGAAGATGTCGTAGGCGGACATCTGGATCGCGTGTGAGTCCTCGTCTTTTGAGAACCACTGTTCCCAGTTCGGTTGCGGGCCGCCGTAGGCTGCGAGCCCCATCAGCTTGCCTGCCTCGGGGAAGCTCAGGCCCGAGTTGAGGTTGGTCACGAAACCGGCGCGCCGGGAGACGGCTTCGTAGACGAAACCGAGGGTTGAGAGCGTTGCCAGGTGGGGGGTGACGGCTTCACTGTGCACCTCGTTCAGTTCGGTACCTCGACCCTCATACAGGGTGTAGGACTCGGTACGCCGACCATCCGGTCCGGACAAAGTTGTGCCGCTGGCATCCACCACCAGCACGAGTGCTTCTTCGAATCCAGAAGGCCAGAAGACCGAGTACGCGTGAGCCAGGTGGTGGCTGGGGATGGTCCGAACCTGGGCAGCCACGTCTTGTGAGAACTTGCCGCGCAAGATGTCCGGTGCCATGTCCACACCGGGCATGTTCGGTGTGATGGTCGACATCTCACTCAACGGCAAACCGAGGTAGTCGAGGCAGTAGGCGATGCTTTCGCCAGGCACCTGGATCTGGCCCATGGCGTCCGGAGCCTGTAGCATGAACCCCACGCTGTGCTTTATACGGTCGAGCCGCTCCTGCTCGATGGCCACGACGATCTCTCCGTCCTTGACGACGGCGACCGAGCGGTCGTGGCCCATGTTGATGCCGAGGTGATAACTGCTCATTTCAGTAGCGCGAGCAGGCGTTGCTCCGCAGTCCCATGACCCTCGGGACTGAACCCATGGCCTGGTTGTGTCTCCGATCGAAACAAGCGTATTGACCAGCTCCTCATCGTCGCCGTCATCGAGCCAACCGCGCTGGCGAGGAGGAGTTGATCACCTCGTTTTACTCCGATACTCAAGGCAGCGACGGGACCTTGGGATAGGGTCATCGTGGCCAGAGAGTCGATCTTGCTGACCAGTGCGGCTCCCCATAGAGGCTCCTGGGCACGCAGTATGGACGGGTTAGCGACTGCGATCAGCACGGCTAGATAAGCTTTCGGCAGTCAGGCCGGGTTAGCATGACGATTCATGAATCTCCTTCCGACTCATCCATATAGTA
>JAYZDB010000188.1:0-4885 GCA_036338025.1 Planctomycetota bacterium | reverse complement strand
CCCTTCTTGAGCATCCGAGCGATTGTCGACTTTGACGAACCAACTGGCCCGTGTAGCAACAAGACACGACGTTCAGGTCCGTAACCGTGTGCGGCCGCCTTCAACACGTTCATCAAGTTCATCAATGGGCGGTCCAAGCCGTAGAGGCCATCCTCGCCATCGTCGATGAGGTCGTCGAAGAACTTGTAGCGAGTCAACTTGGCGCGGTCGAGTTCGACTTCCTCGGTCCCATAGCTCAACACCATGTCGTAGACCCGCTGGTGCGCACTTCGAACCACGAGAGGGTTCTCCGCCACAATGTCCATGTAATCCGAGAAGCTCCCCTGCCAGTGCTGCGCGTGGTACGTATCGGTATCCAGGGCACCCTGGAGAATGGTGTTGATGTCGATCGAATCAGCCATGGTCCCTCCGGAGGACTTGGATGGGGTCAGTAACAGGGTCTCTGTGGATCATTCGGTACTATCGGCAGTTCCCCCGGGATCCCTCAAGTGAAGATAAGCCGGCCCGCAGCAACTTGACCCGTTTCCCTCCCTGGGTGTTCGGATAGGCTGGCACCATGCTTGCCTGTCGCCTGCATAGTCTCCTACTACGCGCACTCACCGTGGTTACGGCCACTTCCTGCTTATTCGGCTGCAGTCCCGACGAGGGAACCGCCAGTCGGCCAGTCAGCGGGGCGAACGCCATGCGGCACGTCGAGAAAATGGTCGCACTGGGCCCCCGCCCGGCTGGCAGTCCAGCCCTGCTGGCCTGCAGGAACCAGATCAAGCAGCACCTGGCAGGCCTCGGCCTGAAGACCTACCAGCAAGACTGGTGGGAAACTGACTCGGTGCAGAAAAAAAAGGTCCGGATGCACAACATCTGGACAGAAATCCCCGGTCGAGACCCGGTCAAAGGCCCAATTCTGATGCTCTGCGCCCATTACGACACCAAACTCTGTCAGGGACATCAGGATGTGGAGGGCGAGCAGCGCAACTTCGAATTCGTCGGAGCCATCGACGGAGCTGGCGCCTCGGCGGTCCTGATGGAGTTGGCAGGCCACCTCGCGAAACGTAATAACGGTCCGAACGTCTGGATCCTGTGGGTCGACGGCGAGGAATCGATTCCCTGGACCTGGAAGCCGGACAACACCGAGTGCCTGCACGGCAGCCGACACTTCGTCGACGTCATGTCGAAGGACAAGAAACGCTTCCCGCTTGGGCTCGCCAACCGGATCAAGGCCTTCGTCCTGCTCGACCTCATCGGCAGCAAGAACATCAAGATAGACAAAGACAAGAACTCCAACCCAACCCTCAACAAAATCTTCCAGCAAGCCGCCGAAGCGATGGGTGAGGGTGCACGGATGTACGCCCATGCCTCCGCGATGACGGATGATCACCTGCCATTTCAGAAGAAGGGGATCACGGTGATCGACCTGATTGACTTCCACTTCCGCGTCCCAAAGGGCAACCGTGATCCAAATTACGAGGCGTGGTGGCATACCGCGGACGACAACCTGGCTGCCATGGATCCCGCATCTCTCGCATTTGCCGGCAATCTGGTGTGGACTGCCCTGCCGTTGATCGAGAAGAAGATCTTCAAGATGGCAGCTAATAGCCAGAAATGAGCGTACCACGGGCACTCATCACGCTAGGCCTCTGCCTGCTCGCGTTCAGTTGCTCGACCTGCGACCAGGCGGACCCGCTGACCCTACAGCCGGTCAAGACCTCCAAGCGCATCGGTTCTCAGGCCTACGAACACATCCGCGCGCTATGCAAGATCGGTCCGAGACCGACCGCGTCGTTTGGCTGGTCCCAGGGACTGGGCTACATCACGCAGCAACTGCTAGCACTCGGGCTCTCGCCAAAGAAGGACACCTGGATCGACAAGGTCGAGCAGATCGAATTCACCAACATCCGCGTCCGGATTCCAGGCGACAGCAAAGAACTGATCGTCATCGGTTGCCACCACGACACCAAGAACTGCACTGGACACACCGACCCGGCCCACAAATTCGTGTTTGTCGGTGCCAACGACTCCGGCAGCGGGGTTGGCCTGCTGCTGGAACTTGCTCGCATCCTCAAGAGCCGTAAGAACGCCGCGACCTACGAGCTGGTGTTCTTCGACGGTGAGGAATGCGTCGGCTGGGATTGGGACGAAAGCCGCGCCCTGTTCGGTTCCAAGCGATATGTCCGCAAGCACCAGCAGCAGCTCGCGGATGACCCCAATACCCCGGGGATTCGGGCCTTCGTCCTGCTGGACATGGTGGGAGACAAGGACCTGCAGATCGACAACGACACCAATTCAGACAAGGAACTCCGCCAGATCTTCTACGCCGCGGCCCAGGCGATGGGACACGAGAGATTCTTCTACAAAGCGAGCCTGCCGGTCTCGGATGACCACCTGCCATTCATCGAGGCCAAGATCCGCAGCATCGACCTGATCGACCTCGATGACAACGAACACTGGCACAAGCCTTCCGACACCCTCGAGAACATCTCGGCGGACAGCCTGCAGGTGGTGGCGGAGGTGGTGCTGACTGCCTTGCCCGAACTCGAACGACGCTTCATCGGCAAGAAGAAGGACTGATGCCGACTGCCGAGCGTGGTTCACGCCGCATTCACTTCGAAAGCACCGGGGAAGGCCCAGCGGTGATCCTGGTGCCCGGACTCGGTGCCGGCTCCAAGCTCTTTGGCACCCTGCCGCGTCGCTTCGAGCGGGCCGGGTTCCGGTGTATCAGTTTTGATCCGGTCGGTGTCCCGCCGTCGTCCGCCCACCAGGGCGCCTACGACCTTGAGGAGGCCGGTCGCGACCTGCTGGCAGTGGCAGAAAACGCCGGACTGGACCGCTTCGACCTGCTTGGCACCTCCCTCGGCGGCAAGGTCGCGCTGGTCACCGCCAACCTCGCCCCAGAACGAATCCGCCGTCTGGTGTTGCTGGCCTCGTCGGTAGTGTCAACTCCTCGCAGTCGGCGAATCTACCGGTTCTTCGAGATCCTGGCCAATCGTCTACAACCGGCCGAACTGGCCGAAGCGATGGCGGCGTTCTTGTTCGGCCGGAGCTTCCAGCAAAAGCGTCCCCGGGTGGTGGCAGACCTCGTCGGTTCCATGCACCTCGACGCCGCCGCACGCGCGCTGATGATCGCCCAGACACGGTGTCTGCAGGCATTCGACGGCGCCACGATCGCCGCCAAGGTAACCTGCCCCACCTTATGCCTGGCTGGCGGCGAAGACACCCTCACCGGTCCAGATGAAATCCGGGCAAGCGCCGAGCAAATTCCAAACGCCCGCTTCGAACTCGTGCCCAAGGCAGGGCACTCACTCCTGCTCGAAGCCGCCGAAGTCCTCAGCACCACGCTGGACTTCTTGCAGGCAGATTGAGCCCCCGGCTTCGCCGGGATGGACCTGGTACGGGAAATAATCCTGATTGCTCAAGGTCCCATCGCATCGAGCCGATAGCCCTGTCATGGCACGCAATCCTGAACAACAAGCCGTCTTTCTCGAATTGGACGGTGTCATCACCGAACAGCCACGACGCAGCTCCGAAGGGGACGTAACCTACTACGAAGGCGCCCTCAAGGCACTGAGCCGGATCAACCCCGCACGGTTCAGGATGTTCGTCGCAACCAACCGCGAAGACATCGCATTTGGAAAGCTCAGCGAGCGCGAATTCCGCAAGGTCTGCGACCGTTTCGTCAGTGACGCAAGCAACTACGGGGTTCGGATCGACAAGATCTACAGCTGCCCCTTCCACCCGAAGGGCCGGGCAAAGTACCGCAAGGAATCCGTCTTCCGCAAGCCCGCACCAGGCATGTTCAAGATGGCGCAACAGGAGTTCGATCTGAACCTCAAGCGGTGCTGGATGATCGGACACCGGACGATAGACATCCTGGCGGCCAGCCGCGCCGACATGGGGAGTATCCTGGTGCAGACTGGCGAAGCCGGCCAGGACGGCGTGTATCTCGTCGAACCGCACTTCACCGTGCCGAGCATCGTCGAGGCAATCGATACCATCCGGTCCTTCGAGGCCGCCCAGCAAGTCTAGACTCTCAGCACGACAGCACGACACAGCTCGGCGACTCCGAGCGTTCCACCGACTCCGAGTGGACGCTCGCCAAGGCCGCCAGACCGTCGGGGTCGCTATCTACGCGGAGGCCAGACAGGACCGCACGTGCCAGTTCCGCATGCGATGCGTCCTCGGATCGGTCGACCCCACGCACATCGACCTCTCGGTCCGCCGCCCTCAGTCCCCCACGTACCGGCTCGGCCAGGCAAGCCGGCGAAATCTGCACTGCCGCGATCTCACGGGGCAACTCCTGCGCCAATTCGACCCCGATGGTCGCGATGCCGCACCAGACGTCGCCATCGCCGAGCTCGGGCATCGGCTGGAAGC
This sequence comes from Planctomycetota bacterium, assembly GCA_036338025.1. Taxonomy (GTDB): domain Bacteria; phylum Planctomycetota; class UBA1135; order UBA1135; family UBA2386; genus JAYZDB01. The sequence continues at coordinate 517 of JAYZDB010000188.1, read as the reverse complement.
CGCGCGAGCGCACCATGTCACCAAGGACCCCGGCGGCCTCACCGGCGCTGACCTGTTGCACCTCGCAACCAGTAGCCTCGATCCTGTCGAGCAGACCCGCCTGCACGTCGCCCTCCACCACCGCACAGGCTGGTACGCGGTGCAGACTGGCGGCTACCGCCTGGGCGTAGATCTCACGGGGAGAGCCAGCCAGTACCAGACCCTTCCAGCGGCCCAGGCTGCGTTGCAGACAATGCAGGTAACCGCGGAACATCAGGCTGCCCGCCGTCTGCAGGCATTCCGCCTTGATCCGTACACCGTGGAACCCAAAGCCCGGCAGCCGTAGATCGCCGATCATCGGGGTACGCACAAGGTGCCCGGTCAACCGCTGAGCGGCGGCGAGGATAGCACCGGAATCGGGAGTGTCGGCGTCGACCATGCGCCACTGCACTGTAGCCCGACGTCGCCCGCCCTCAACAGCCGAACTCCCCATCGAGGAGATTCATGACTGCGCAGCGGTCAGCAGGGCAACCTTGCG
>JAYZDB010000187.1:0-7210 GCA_036338025.1 Planctomycetota bacterium | reverse complement strand
CGGTGTCGCGGCCAAACTCGAGGTGCCGAAGAGCCGCCTGGTGTTTGCTGACGAGCACGTGTTCGACGCATCGAACCCGGAGACTCGACTGAGCTTCGCGGATGCGGTGGTCGCCGCCGAGTCGAAGTTCGGCACGATTGGCACGGTCGGGTCCTACAAGCCACCGCGCATGCCTGCGAAGTTCAAGGGTGGTGGGGTCGGTCCGAGTCCGGCGTATTCATACACCGCCGCGGTCGTAGAGGTCGACGTTGATCTGGAGACCGGTCAGTACACCGTTCCGAAGATATGGGTTGCCCACGACATTGGTCGGAGCATCAACTCGGCCTTGGTCATGGGGCAGATCGAGGGTTCGGTCTACATGGGGCTGGGCGAAGCGATGATGGAGGAGAGTGCGTATTGGGATCGCCACCACAAGGGCAAGCGCATCTTCCTCCACAAGCAGCCTTCGATGCTTGACTACAAGAGCCCGTGCAGTGTCGACATGCCGGAGATCATCACCTACATCGTCGAGGACCCCGACCCCAGCGGTCCATACGGCGCCAAGGAAGCTGGTCAGGGGCCGCTGCTGCCGATCATGCCGGCGGTTGCCAACGCCGTGTACGACGCTGTTGGCGTTCGTGTCGATACCAACCCGATCACTCCCGAACGAGTCTTCGCCGCGATGGAGAACAAGGCCAAGGGCAAGGACCCGCGTTTCGGACCCGACGGCGTGCCTGCCACCGACTGGCCGGATCCGCGGGTGGTGCCACCGCCGTGGGAAGGCGGTGACGGTCGTGAGATCGAAGACGGCAAGGACTACGTTCGAAAGGACATGGGAGAGAAGGTCTGATGCTGCGCCTTCCGACTTTTCAGTATCATCGACCGACGAGCGCCAAGACGGCGGTGGACCTCATCAGGGAGCACGGTGAATCGGCGCGATTCGTAGCAGGCGGTACCGACCTGTACCCCAACATGAAGCGGCGGCATCAGAATGCCGATCACTTGATCAGCCTCGCCGATGTCGAGGAACTGCATGGCATCGATGGCGATGGTGTGGATGGGTCGCTGTCGATAGGTGCGATGACGACCCTGCGCGAGATCGAGCAGCACCCGAAGATCCAAGCCCAATATCCGGGTCTCGCGACTGCCGTTGGTCTGATCTCCTCGCCCTTGCTGCGCAACATGGGCACCATTGGTGGCAACCTCCTCCTCGATACGCGTTGTGGCTACTACAACCAGACCGAGGAGTGGCGTGACGCGATCGACTACTGCATGAAAGAACGCGGTCCGATCTGCTGGGTTGCTCCGAGCAGTCCGCGCTGCTGGGCGGTGCAAAGCAGCGATGCCGTGCCTCTGCTGTGTGCTATCGATGCCGAAGTCACCTTGCTCAGTGCCGACGGCGAACGACGGGTGATGATGGATGCACTATACCGGGATGACGGAATCGACTACACGACCAAGCGAACGGACGAACTGCTGACCCGCTTGCATCTTCCTGCGCTTGGCGGGTGGACATCCAACTACCGCAAGCTGCGCAGACGTGACACGATCGATTTCCCGGTCCTCGGAGTCGGTGCGTGCGTGCACATGGATGGCGAGGTGATCGAGAGCGTGCGCGTGCGTATCGGCGGCGTGGGTTCACATCCGATCACGGCCAGCGAGACCGAAGCAGCCCTGGCGGGTCAGAAACCGACGGCCGAACTCCTCCGGGACGCCGCACAGTTGTCCTTCAAGCCTTCGCGAACCATGGACAACACCGATAGTGAGGTTGTGTATCGCAAGAAGATGACACCGATCTACGTGCGTCGGACGCTGGAAGACTGTCTCGGGATCGAAGAGTAGGCCAGTCTCAGGATCGGCCGGCTTAGGACCTGGTCCGCTGCCGATTCGCAGGAACTGTTAGCGAAGTAGTTTGCGTTCCAGGACCAATGCCGCGATTTCGCGTGCCAGTAGCCCGTAGCCCTCGGGATTCAGGTGACTGTCCTTCTTCGGTTGCGCTGGCCCGACGAACAAGTTCTCGACTGGTCTGGGTACCACCTTGAGGGCCTCGAGTCCCTGGAAGATCAGAGGTACTGTTACCTTCGAGTCGGGCTGGCCGAGTTGCTTGGCGATGTAGCTGCGCAGTGTGGTGGGTGAGTCGAGTGCGGTGTCTGGCAGGTTACCCTTGCCGCTGAGCGCCCAGCGGAGCAGGCTTGCCCGGAAGTCGATAGCGGACAGCCCTAGTTCCCCGGCACGTCTCAGCACGCGGTTGTGGTCGACGTTGAAATCGTGAGTCGGGTCGATGAAGTTAGCTGAGCTGTTGAGGGCTGGTATTGCCACGAGGACCAGCGCCGCTCCGTTCCGTTGGCAAAGTCCCTGGATCGATTCGAGACGTGTGCTAGTGATTGGCCAATTGTGCTTCAGGCCGATTGGCCCTCTTGAGTTCAACTCGTCGCCGATAGTGGCGGTGTAGGCCTTGGTGATCTTGGCATACAGGATCGAGCGTGCCATGAAGTGCTTGAATCCACGCGGCAGCGGTAGCTCATCGACGTAGGTGAGACGCAGTCGTGGGTCCCATTGGAAGACTGCGGTGACGTTGTCGTTGGCGTAGTAGATCAGGATGACGACATCAGGCGAGAACCGCATGCCGTCACGTGCAAGGACCTTGAGTTCTTGACCAGTTTGATAGCCGGGCACGCCCATGTTCAGGACTTGCAGGTTTGCGAACTCCGCTCTCAGCGTGCGCTGCAACTGGGTAGTGACGGTGTCTTTCCCGTTGACGCCAAACCCAAAGGCGTAGCTGTCCCCCAGCACGAGAATGCGTTTGGTATTCGCCGGCTTGTCGGTGCTGACTTCTTCACCGCGCATCCCGTGGCTGTTGATCTGGTAGGTGTTGCCGGCGACCTCCGCGTGAAATCCCGGCGTCAGTCCAAACGACACTCCCGGGTCGTCGTCGTTCTGGATCAAGCCAAGAGACGGCAGTTTGAAGTGCTCCGGCCGTGTTGCGAGCCAGGCCTCGTTCTCCGCGATCCTGGGGTCGCCGATCAGGTGCCAGATCAGTTCGATCAGCAGCAACACCAGCAGCGGGCCACCCAGGACAAGGCCGATACGCAGGGTCCACTTCTTCACGGCTGTAGTTCCGCGCGTCGAATTCGGATCGGGCTGATGAACTCCTTCGACGCGGCGAAGAGTTCGACCTTGCGGGTTGCGAGATCGATTCGGTAGATCCCGCCGTGGCCCTTGCCCGCGTACTGACTCAGGCGGTGGCCATCGTCACCGAGCTTCAAGGGGTCGGCGTTGGGATCGGCGACCAGCAGGGCGCCGTCGAAAAACAGGCAGTTGACCGGATCGCGAAAGTCAGGATGAGTCGCGAACAGTTCGGTGTTGCCAGAGCCCGGGGTGGCGACGTAGACGGCTCCTCTTATGCGTTGGCGGATTTCCGGGTCGGCGTTGACGTCGATCACCAAAAACCTCCCATCCGCCAGTCGGTGCATCCCAAGGGGGCTGACCAGCGACTTGAACTTCACCACGGCGGTCGGTGGTGTCGGCTCCGGGTGGATCGATAGGATCCCGCCTTCCCCGTTGGAGAGCTTGTAGGGTTCGGTTCGGAACGCATCTGCATCCAAGAGGAAACTCCCGCCGTCTGCGAACAGGATGCCAGCCGGGGCTCTCAGGGGAGGGCCCGTCGCGATCACGGTCAGGCTCTTGAAGTCCGCACTCAGGCGCCAGAGCGTGCCGGTCTTGCCGGGAGTGTCCTTGGCCAGGCCTCTGGGGTCGGCGTTCTTGTCGACGATCCAGATCGAGCCATCGGGGGCGCGTTCGAACTGGTATGGGTCGGCGAGACCGTCGGGAATCGGCAAGCGGTGGCAACGAGTGCCGTCCTGGCTCAGACGGAAGATCTTGCCGTCTCGGTGATCCGGTCCGAAGTCCAGTACCAGGAAACTGCCGTCCGGCTCCTGCAGGATGTCCTGTGGCTTGAAGAACAGCTCGGAGCGGGCGAACAACCGGACTTTGCGGGTCTCGGGATCTAACTTGAAGATTGCCCCCCGGTGTCCGGCGCCGGCATCCTGGTCGACCACCAGCAGCACCGTTGTGTGACTGCATGCCGACAATATGGCTAGCAGGAAAAGCGACCTCAAGCTGGAGGATGGGCGAGCCATCAACGGCATGGAGAGAGGATCCACGCGCTAGTTCGGATTTGCAACTGCCAATGCCCATGCTCTCGGGGTTGTCTGGGGCTTGAGCGGGTCGAGCCTGGAATCCACGTCAGGTCCGCTCCTCCTGCGTCGCTGCTGGACGCTTGGTGCTCGCCGCCTGGTGTTGTGGTGAGAAGGGTGAGGGAATGGCTAGTGGTGGTTATCATCGGGTCTGCATGTTCCAAGGTGAACTCTTCAGTTGTTCGGACGCCAGCACTCCGGTGCCGACCTTTGAGCGCATCGCGATGGAGGATGCGGAGGTGTTCATTTGCCGGAGGTTCTTGTCGCAGGACGTCGCGCAACAGCTCTACCAGGAACTCCGGGTCGACGTAGATTGGGAGCAGGAGTCGTATGTGATGTACGGTCGCGATGTCCCGTCACCGCGGCTGACGGCCTGGTATGGCGATCCCGATAGCGTATACGAATACTCGGGAGTCCGGCACGAACCGACGCCGTGGGCGCGGACGCCGTGGCTTTCGCAATTGCGCGAGAGCATCCAACTCGCTACCGATGCGCAATTTAACAGCGTCCTTTTGAACTACTACCGGGATGGACGCGATGGAGTCGCGTGGCACAGTGACGATGAGGCGGACCTCGGAGCTCGGCCGACCATTGCTTCACTCTCACTCGGTGCTCCGCGGGTGTTTCAGTTCAAGCACCGTGATCGAACAGAACTCCAGCGGATCGACGTCGAATTGCCGCCCGGGAGTCTGTTGGTGATGGCGGGCGATTGTCAGCGCTATTGGCGTCACCAGATTCCGAAGCGCAAGAACCTCCGGGATGGCCGGATCAACCTGACGTTTCGGTTGTGTCGAGAGGTCTAGGGGTAGAGTTCGCTGATTTCTTCCCGTGACGACTCCAGATCGGTTGGCGTCTTGACCGGTAAGAAGCGATTCTCGTTTCCTGAGCGTTTTACCCGTAGGTAGCTGCTGTCGAAGAACCGCGTCATCTCCCCGACCAGGCGTTCCATCTGTACGGCCTTGCGCTTTTCGACGGTCTTGGCGACGTAGTACCAGCCGAGATCCACATCCTCGAGCAGAGCCTCCGCGGTGAAGGTGAAGGTGTTGGTGTTGAACACATCGACGATGTCAGGATCAAAGCCGTCCGGATAGCGGACTTGTTCGACCAGTTGCAACTTGTCGTCGAGGACGAACGGAGATCCGCCGACATCGCCTGGCCACTTTGGCGTGACCTCAACGGTTATGGGTCGTCCGTGTTCGATGTGATAGCCGAGTACGATCGGGCTTACCCGCGCTCCGAGGTTGTCCACGTTGGCCAGGAAGAGGTACTTGCCGCCGGACTCCATGAACCTCTGCAGGCAACCGCTCCTGCGCAGGGCGGGGGCAAAGTCGCCATGACCCGGACCATAGAGTGACAGTTCTCCGTCGCCTGTCTTGAAGAGGTCTCCATGTTCGGTCATGCGGACCGAAATGAACTGGGTGAAGTGGGTGAGCTGTCCTTCCGGCAGGCCAAAGTTGCCGCGTTCCAGGCAGTGTTCGTGGGTTGGTCCGTCGGTCGCGAAGCTGTTCATCAGGAATACCGGGATCGTGCAGTCGGCCTGCTCCTGGGCTTGCTTGATGTCCTGGGCCTTGAGCTCGAGGAAGGTCCGCTTGCCGAGGACCGGCACGGTGCCTTTCACGGCTCCGCCAAACCGGGTTGCCATGCCGCCGTTCAGGATCACCACGCCGAATTCACCTTTGGCGAGGGCGGCTTTCCCGATTTCCTCGTAGTGCGCGCGAGTGTCGGACCCACGCTTCGGGAAATCGTCGATGGCATCCCCGTCCGGTGCGTGGATTTCGCCTCGCAGCCAGTTGTTCTTCTTGGAATACCAGCCTTCGCGGACGCCCTTCTGCCAGTTCTTGAGGAGAAGTTGGTCGAAACCGAACTGGTTGAGGTAGCTGAGTTGTGCGTCTGACAGGGGCATGGGGCAGCCTCGGAGCCTGGATGACGGTAGCCAATTCCGGGCCGAGGAAAAGCCCTGAGTCCAGCAAGCGCTTGAGCCGTGGGCCGGGACGGTTCAACATGGCAATCAGATGGTTGACGGCACCAGGGACAGCCAAGTAGCCAGGGATTCAGCGAGTGGCCTCGCGAGGGCGGGCTCGTCACCCGCTTCGACCCACGAGGTCGATGTCGGTGCTGGTCCCGCCGATCTGCTCAGCGCGGCGGATCCGCTGACGAGGCTGCGAGGTGTTGGCGAAAAGGTGGCGAGCCGGCTACTCGATTCCCTTGGTGTCAGGAATATCGCGGAGCTGCTGCTGTGCTTCCCGCGCCGACTGCGGGAGATCCGAGAACTCGAGGAACCAACAGATGATGCTCTGGATCTTTGGGTTCGGTTGCCTCTGCGTGTGACGGGTAGCCGGCTCGCCTGGTTGCCGGGCCGCCGTAGCCTCGTCACGATCGCGGCCGAATCGCCAGCTGGCGCAGTGGTGGAGGTCAGGTTCTTCAACCAACCCTACCTGAAGAAGACTTACGAAGTCGGCCTGGAGTACTTGGCGGAGGGCATCCTCGAGTACGCGCGCGGCAAGTTCTGTCTGAAACAGCCTCGATTGTTTCCGCGCGCAACCGAGCGATCGGGGGCCCTCCTGCTTAGTTACCCTGAAGTTTCCGGCATGTCGGAGGCTCGGTTTGCCGGTCTGATCGGGCAAACCTTGTCACGAGTCGACCTGGCCGATTGGGCGCACGAGGAACTACCGCCTGCGCTGGCAGACGGCCTGCCGTCGTTCGCTTTAGCGCTGCGCGAGATGCATGCGCCAGCGAGCCTTGAGAGCTATCGGTTGGCGCGCCACCGGTTTGCGCTGCTCGAGGCGATGGAGTTGTTTCGGCGAGTGGACCAGGTTCGCCGGGCCAGACTCGCGCAGCGCGGGCCCCAGATTCTCGTCGACGGTCGGCTCGAGCGTCGGATCCTGGCGGAACTACCGTTCGAACTGACTGGCGATCAATCCGCGGCCCTCCAGAAAATCTGGCGACTCATGCAAGGGCATGCCCCGATGGGCTTGCTGTTGCAGGGTGACGTTGCGACGGGCAAGACTGCGGTGGCATGGTGCTCGGCAATGGCG
>JAYZDB010000186.1:0-25450 GCA_036338025.1 Planctomycetota bacterium | reverse complement strand
CGGAGTGCGGCCTTCGAGCTCGATGACCTCGACCGTCAGCCCGTCGATCGGCTGGGCCTCACACCACGCCGAGATCTGAGCCACCGCCTTGTCCATGTGACCGTTCTCCTTCCACTTGGGGTCGAAGATCGGGGACTTGGTCGGAATCTTGATGTACTCGATCAGCTCCGGGACGATGGATTCGTCCCAGATCTTGTCGACGAACGCGGCGAGTGAGTCCTTGCTCATTGGGGTGGGGTCCGGAGTATTGGGTCGGGGGGGGGCCGCAGGTTAGGGGAACGGGTCCCGGAATGGCAAGACAGGCACGGATGGAAACAGCTCCAGATCGTCCGCTTGTATCCCGAATGTCGCCAGCGGCCCGGGAGACGGTCCTGGAACCGGGAATCTGTTGGAGGATCAATCGGGTTCGGTTCTACAATCGGCCGGATGAAGTCCTCATTCGTTGCCTACGCCCTTGTTCTCTCCCTGATTGCTTGCACTTCTGAGAAGACCGACGGAGGCGGCACTGCCGGTTCTGGATCGAAGGTCGCGGACGCGTCGGGCAAGCCGCCCAACAAGACCCCCGCCGACACGAAACCGGTCGCCGCCAAGCCCCCGGCAGGGGCCACGCCCGCAACTGCGAAGCAACCAGCGGCAAAGGAGCCATCACCAATCGACAAGTTTGCCCACGTCGACGCGGCTGGAGCCGCCAAGTTGATCACGGATGAGGCGACTCTGGTAATCCTGGATGTGCGGACTCCGAATGAGTTCCGTCGTGGACACCTGAAGGGTGCCTTGAACATGGACATCACGATGTCCTCCTTCCAGAAGAAGATCGCTGACCTCGACAAGAAGGCCCACTATCTCGTGCATTGCCAATCCGGCACGCGCAGCACTTCCGCTCTGCACAAGCTCGCCAAGCTCGATTTCGTCAAGGTCACTCATCTCGATGGCGGAATCGCTGCTTGGATGAAGGCCGGGAACCCGGTCGAGAAGTAGGAGCGGCAGCAGATGTGGGGTCACACGCGGGCGGCACCGACCTGCATCCTCGGTGTCCTCATGGTCGCAGGGGCGCTGGTCCTCGGTCCCCGCGTACCAGCTCAAGAGCTGGGGCTGCGGGCTGCTGCTGACTACTCGAAACAACACCAGGGTCTGGCGGTTCTGGTTTATCAGAAGGGTCGCCTGCTATTCGAGGAATACACGCACGGGCACAAGGCGGATGAGGCCCATCACATCTTCAGCGGCACCAAGTCGTTTGCGCCGATGGTTGCGTTGGTGGCTCAGCGCGAAGGACTCCTGCGTCTCGACGAACGTGTTGCGGACACCATCAGCGAGTGGAAGGATGACGAGCGTCGCCGCCGGATCACGATCCGGCAATTGCTGAACTTCACCAGTGGACTGCGTATCAACGATCTAGAGTTGCATACGGACGCGACGGACGACAAGTATGCCGCCTCGATCGCGTGCAAGGCGATCAGCGAGCCGGGCACCAAGTTTCGGTACGGGTCCTGCCACCTGATGGTGTTCGGCGAATTGATCAAGCGGAAACTCGCCAAGACCAAGATCGATCCGGACACTGACCAGCGCCACCCCCGAGATTTTGTCGACTACCTGCGCTTTCGGATTCTCGATCCGATCGGTTGTAAGGATTCCTTTTGGCTCCGGGATGCTACGGACAATCCGATGTTGCCGTTCGGCGCGTTCCTGACGGCACGCGAGTGGGCGAAGTTCGGGCACCTGGTCATCAACCGCGGACGCAAGGGGAAGCGGCAGGTCGTTCCGGCGGAGCATTTCGACGAGTGTTTTCAGGGCACCAAGGCCAATCCCTCCTATGGCCTGAATTTCTGGCTGCGTGGCAAGCGGCTCTACGCACGCCACCCCAACATCCCGAAGGACACCGTCGCCGCGGCCGGCAAGTACAAACAGGTGCTCTACATCATTCCGTCGCGTGATCTCGTCATAGTCCGGTTCGGGAAGATCCACGTGAAATCGAAGTTCAGTGATGCGGGGTTCTTGAATGACATGTTCCCGCGATCAAAGTCGGACAACCTGGATCGCTCATCGACGAAGAAGGAACGGAAGCGCGTTTTCTGACCGGTTCCACGAGATGCGGCAAGTGGTGGCACGACTGGAGCGGATGATCGGTTACTTTGCAATTCCACCTGCCAGCGAGCAGTTGGACGGTTTTTTACTTAGCACTGCATGGCCCCTAACGACCGAGATCCGGTGACCGCCCCAGTGACGTCCGCTGACGAGGCCTCTACCACCGCCCAGGCCTTGGCGGCGGCTGGCGATCTCGAATCTGCCCAGGACGTAGGTGCACTCGATGCGGCGCAGAGTCGGGCGAGCCAGAAGCTCGGCATGGTGCGTAGGGGATTGGTGGAACGCCTCGTCTACGGTCCGGCACCGGCGGTGGCGGAGTTGCAATCCGGTGCCCGCATGGCGCGAGAATTGACCGCTGTCGGGCAGCCCATCCTGGATGCGGCGTTTGGCTGCATGGCGCGAGGCGAGGCCTTCGAGACCGATGGCAAGTTGTCGCAGGCCCTCCGTGATGCTGTGGCCAGGGAGAACGCGTACGGTTTTACCGTGCCGACTGAGTTCGGTGGCGCGGCGGCGACCTACCCCGACCTGGCGATCACCGAGGAAGGCCTGGCGGCCAACGGCCTCGGTGCCCTGGCCGTAGAACTCTCGGGTGAGTTGACCATCGGCGCTGGCTCGCTGCTCGGCTACGGCACTGACGAACAGAAGAGGACTTTCCTGCCGATGATCGCGGAAGGTCGTTTGATGGCCTTTGGGCTCACCGAGGTGCGGATCGGTGTCAACGCCAAGAAGGTGCGCGCGTATGTCGAACCGGCGGATGATGGCAGCTTTCGGCTACATGCCGCCGGCGACCGAAACAAGCTCTGGATCACCAACGCGACCCACGGAGCCTTGGTCGGTTTGGTCGCTCGGCTAGGGCGTGATGGGGAGCGGGTAGGCCTGTTCGTGACAGAGTTGCCCTCCGCTGACGTGTCTGAGTCGGATGGTCTGGGCTACACGTTCTCCTGTGAACCCTCGGGTGTTGACGCCTTCTGCGCAAATTTCAACTCGCGGATCCACTTCGAGAACTATCCCATCCCGAAGGCCAACCAGATCCAGGCCGATGGGGTTGAGGTTCTCTTCTACTGCCTGCGGATGGGGAGATGCATGCTGGCGGCGATGTCGGCGGGCTACCAGCGCATGCTGGCGCACGACGCGAGCCACTACGCGATTCGCCGTCTCGGTGTCGGTGGGCCGGTCATCAAGCACGAGTTACCGCGCCTGGCGATCGGCAAGATGCTCGGCGGCGCCCTGCAATCCCGCGCTCTTTCGCACCTCTCATTGCAGCAGGACCAGGATGGCGTTGATCTTGCTGGGCTACGGGACCTCACCAAGTCGGCAGCTGCCTGCACTGCGATGGAGTCGATGATCGCTTGCGAGAGGGTGTTGGGCGGGCGTAGTTTCCACAAGGGCAGCCGGGTTAGCGACGCGCGTTCCAACCTCCACGTGTTCGGAGTCGTTGAAGGCGAAGATGATCTGATCTTGATGGGGATGGTCAAGGACGTCACGGGTGGCTTTGTCGACAAGTACATGGCGGACATGCTCGGTGTGATTCAATCGATCAATGTCAACTCGGGTGGCGAACCCGTAGCTGAGGAGGATCGCATCCTCAAGATCGGGCCCAAGACCATGTTCAAGCACCCCTGGCGTTGCCTGATCGCCACCATGCGCCTGGCGTCCAAGCCTGGTTTCTGGCGACTCGGCGGGTGGATCGCTGGCAACTTCCTGCTCGAAGTGCTGCGATTGCCCGGCCGTCTGATTCCTACCAGTTGCTTGCCGCGCTACAGCGGGTTGCCGAAGGGTCTGGGGCACGCTGCGCGCTACGCCGAGCGTAAGTTGCGTGGGTGTCGATGGACCTATCTCGGCATCAGCCTGTTCTTCCAACTCGAGCTGACGCGGGCACAGATCCCCTTGCAGCGGCTCGGCAAGTCGATTGAGCACCTGGTGTCGATGCTGGTCCTCTCACATCATGCTTCAGTCAACGACACCAGTGAGCAGGCAGTGGCCCGACTGCAGGTTCAGTTGATCAAGGACAAGTTCCGCGGCATCAAGATCTTGTCTTCGGTGTCCGAGATGCAGCGGACTCGGGAGATGGTGGCGGACGTCGGCCGAAGCGTCGAGAGTGGCGAGTGCAGCTTGTTGGACGACATCGAGCCAGCCGATCACGCACATCCTTGGGATGATGAGTGAGGGCTGGCTCGGTGCCGGCCGGACGTCGAACCTACTTGTCCAGGATGTCGGCGCCGGTGCGGAAGTCACCGATCAGGTGCGTGGCGAAGTACTCCCACATCCGGTGGCGGAAATAGGTACTGGCGCTGCCGAAGCCGTGGCGGGCACCAGGGATGATCAGTAGGTCAAAGCGCTTGTTCGCCTTGATCAGGGCATCGACCAGGCGCATGGTGTTCGCAGGGTGCACGTTGTTGTCGATCTCGCCGTGTACCAGGAGCAGCTTGCCCTTCAGATTGGCAGCGAGTTCGGCGTTGGTCGGGACGTGAATTTCGAGTTTCTTCTTGTCGGTCTTGTCGTCGTTGCTGGTTGAGGACGTCGTCCGGGCGGCATTGCTACGACTGGATTCGCCACGATTTGACGTATCGCCACCGGACCGTCGTCCCCGCTGACCGGACTGAGTGCCGGTGTCTCGTGTGCTACCCTGGGTGGTTCCGCTGGTGCTTGATTTGCTGTCAGCGGTGACTTCCTTGAGCCCGTGGTACTTTTCCGACCAACTGTGGTTGTAGATGTTGTTGTCGTGATTGCCGGCGGAGGACACGCCGACCTTGAAGAAGTCATTGTACGGCTTTTGCAGCAGCGCTGCGGCGGTCATGAATCCACCACCTGAGTGGCCGTACATGCCGACTCGCTCGACGTCGATGAAGGAGTGCCGTTGGGCGAGCTGCTCGACAGCAGTCTTCTTGTCGGCGAGTCCGTAGTCGCGAAGGTTGTAGTAGCCGTAGTTGGCGTACGCTCGAGACCGCGTCGGTGTGCCCCCACGGTGGCCGACCTGGACGACGATGAAGCCGAGTTGAGCGAGTTGTTGGCGGCTGCTGGCTGCCGAGAAGGAGTGGCTTACGCCCTCCTGCTGCGGACCGGGGTAGACGTGGAGAATGATCGGGTAGCGCTTCTTCGCGTCGAAATTGAACGGCTTCCACATGTTGCCGTAGAGGTTGGTGACCCCGTCGGCAGCCTTGACGCTGAAGGTCTCGGGCATTTTCCACCCCGCTTCGAGGAGTTTGGAGGTGTCCATTTTCTCCAGCTCCATGATGAGCCTGCCGTTGGCGTCGTTGAGGACGGCGGTTGGTGCCTGATCGATCCTTGACCCGTTCGCGACGACGTAGTTCTTGCTTTCGGATAGCGACGAACGGTAGGTGGCCGTGCCGGGATCCAACAGGGTCAGTCCGCTACCGTCGAGATTCACCCGGTAGGTGTGTTCGTGGTAGATGTTGCCCTTCTCGCGACCGTTGCCCCTGAAGTAGAGCTTGGCATTCTCTTCGTCCACGCTGACGATCGAGCTGGCTCGGAAGGACCCCTTGGTGATGGCATTCAACAACTTGCCGTTGGCGTCGTAGAGGTAGAAGTGACCCCAGCCGGTCCGCTCGGACCACCAGATGAACTGCTTACGTTTCTCTAGTTGACGCATGCTCTGGACCTTCAGGTAACCGTCTTTGCTGCCCTCGGAGAACAAGACCTGTGTCTTCCCGGTCTTGGTGTCGAGCGAGCAGAATTCGACATTGCGAAGCAAACGGTCACGACGCATGAACTGCATCTGGTCGGTTTCTTTGACCCAGCGGATTTCTCGATAGCTCTCGTCAATCCACTTGGGTTCCACCTTGGTGAGCTTGTCGGTGTCACGGTGGAAGTAGTGCAATTCCGTGGTGCGGATCGACTCCTCGCCTGGCATGGAATACTGGTAGGTTTGCAGACTGGGCCGCGGATCGGCGATGGAGTTGATGAGGAACAAATCCTTGATGCCTCGCGAATCGCGGCGGGATGCGTAAAAAGCCTTGGAGTTCTTGGACCAGGACAAGCTCGGACCCCGACTTCGGCTGCGACTTGAGGACCGGTCTCGACTGCGGTTGTCTTCTTCTCTGCGGGTGGTGTCCGTCTTGGTCTTGTCAGTGTCCGTCTTGGTCTTGCCGGTGTCTGTCTTGGTCTTGTCAGTGTCTGTCTTGGTCTTGCCGGTGTCCGTCTTGGTCTTGTCGGTGTCCGTCTTGGTCTTGTTGGTGTCTGTCTTGGTCTTGTCAGTGTCGGTCTTCTTCTCGGTTGTGGTAGTTGTCCCGAAACTGAAGTCCTCGGCGCCGTCCTGTGACAGTTGCAGGGTCTTCTTGGTGTCGTAGACGAACTCTGGTGCCGGTTTTGACTTGGGGGTGGTGGGACTGGACGGCTTGGTTTCGGTTGCGGGCTGTGCGGCAGTCTTGGGAGTTTGCGTACTGGCCTTGACGATAGACTTGTCCTTTGCGGTGACTTTCTCGCCTGGCACGAAGTACAGGTTGTGGCCCTTGGCGTAGACGTAACCGGTCTTGTCCGGAGCGTAGTACTTGCCGTCGGCGCTGGCCTTCGTCATGGAACTCGAGGTACTCCCGCGACCGAAGCTGCTGCGACGGCTGCGCCCACGTCCGCGGGAACGGCTGGTGCTGCCGCTCTGAGATGCTCCCGCCCGCTCACGCCATGTCTTGCGAGCCTTGCGACGCTTCTTGACCGTGTCTTGGGAGCGGTCGTAGGTGAATCGCCAACCCGATGAGACGAAGTTGAAGGTCTTGCCATCCTCCTCGAACTTGATACTTGAGAGTTTCAGGTTCGTCGGTTCGACGGCCTTTTGGCTGGCCTCGGTGACTGCTGCAGACACCAGGTTGTGGTCGAACAGGGGGGTCTTGGTCTTTGCCGCTGGATCCACCAGCCAATAGCGGGTGCCCGCGCTGGTGCGGAAGCTGTAATGAAATCGGTCGGTCTTGTTGATCCACGACGGCTGTACCGAGGTGCTGTAGGTGAACGTGCGCAGGTATGCACTGGAGTACTTTTCGCCAAGTTTGAAATTGGCCCGTTGCTGAGTCTGGATCGCTTGTGCGAACACCAGTTGCTCAGTGGTCAGGAGTGCGATAGCGACGATCAGCAGGGATTTGTTCCGCATGATTTCGAGGGGGTGTGCAGGTAGGGGGAGGGCGTCCGTCAGCTTGGATGGACGGGACTGGACCGAGACCACGATTCTCGGGATTCCTGATGGGCTGGCAACCGTCCATGTTGACCCGAGATGGGCAGTTTGGGCAACCTTACGAGGTTGGTGCAACCGCAGCGGTGGCACCGGCATCGTGGCTATGGTTGGGGGGCCGTCCGCAGCGGGGCCCGATGCATTGGTGCGTACCGCAAGGGGCCGATCCATAACAGGGTGTGGCCAGGAGCGTTGCGCGCTCGGACCCCGGACAGTGCTCAGCGGTGGGCGGCGCTTTTGACTTCGCGGCGCAGGTAGTCCTCGATCACCTGGCGCAGGCCTGAGAGGTTGGCGCGTTGTAGGACTGGGTCGTAGGCCCGGAACGTGTAGCCGGGGAGCAGGTTCCGGAAGTCAACCTTGATCAGGAGGTCCTGTCCTACGTCTGGCTTGCTGGTCGGAGGTGTGGCTCGACGCACGCTGGCCTCTACTGCCTGGACTTCGCGGCGGCGAGTTTCGGCCTGGGACGTTGCGGCGGCTCGCTCTATCTCACGTGTCTCGATTTGCTCGAGGGTGAGAGCGTTCTTTACATGCCGCTTGACCAGCGACTTTGTGATCTCAATCTGGCCACCGGCAACCCGAACCGTGTAGGTCTTGCTGGTCTCGGACAGGAGCACGCCTTCGATCATCCGGCCCTTGGCGTTGCCTTGGGTTGCGGCAGTGTCCTCGGGAGTGTCGAAGTAGAACTTGTCGGCCTTCAGGGCGTTGGTCAGGGCGAAGAACAGGGTCACGGCGAATGCGGTACGGATCATCATCTCAGGGAGTCGTTGGAAGGGACGAGCGGAGCGCGGGCATCATACAGGATCGTGGGTCGCTCGATGCCACCGGTGTATCAGGCAACGTGAGCTAGTGGGCTTCCAGCCAGTTGCGTCCATGACCCATGGTGACCTCAAGCGGTACTCGTAATTCTGCCGCGTTCTCCATGCAGTCCTTCAGGATTGTCTTCGCGGTTTCCAACTCCTCTTTGGGCACATCGAGAACCAATTCATCGTGCACCTGTAGCAGCATTCGCGCCCGCAAGCCGTCTTCGTTGAGCCGCTTGTGGACCTGCAGCATCGCGAGCTTGATGATGTCGGCAGCTGACCCCTGAATCGGTGTGTTGACTGCCATGTTTTCGGCGGCAATGCGCTGCATCACGTTGGAAGAGTCGATCTCGGGAAGGAGGCGTCGACGACCGAACATCGTCCGCACCTCGAGCTCTGCCCGGGCGGTCTCGAGCGTGCCGTCGAGGAACTCCTTTACCCGTGGCAGGGCCCGGAAGTAGGACTTGATGAAGTTCTTGGCTTCCGGCGGAGTCATCCCGGTCTCGTTCGCCAGTCGTGAGGCTCCCATCCCGTAGACCAATCCATAGTTGATGACCTTGGCTTGGGCGCGCAGCTCCGGCGTGACCATCTCGGGCATGATCCCGTGGATCAGTGAGATCGTGCGTACATGGATGTCTTCGTGTCGATTGAAAGAATCGACGAGGCCCGAGTCCTCGGACATGTGGGCCAGAATACGTAGTTCGATCTGGCTGTAGTCGGCGGATAGCAGGACCCAGTCCTCGTTCCGAGATACGAATGCTTGCCGCACCTTGCGACCCTCTTCGGTACGGATTGGGATATTCTGGAGGTTGGGTTCGTCCGACGACAAGCGGCCGGTTGCCGCGACTGCCTGGTTGAAGCTGGTATGAATCCGACCGGTGTCCTGGTTGATGTTGTTCGGCAGGCTGTCGACGTAGGTCCCTTTGAGCTTGGTCAGTTGCCGATACTCCAAAATCATCGCGGGCACCTCATGGTGCTTCGCGAGTTTTTCGAGCATCGCAGCGTCAGTTTTCCATTGGCCGGTCTTGGTCTTCTTTGGGCGGACCTTTGCAGCCCGGTGCACGCCGAGCTTGTCGAACAGAACCGAGCCGATCTGAGCGGGAGAGTTGAGATTGAATGGTTCTTCGGAATGCTCGAAGATCCTTTCTTCGATTGCTTTGAGCCGATCCTCTAGATCCTTGCTCAAAACTGAAAGGTGCTCGGTATCGACGCTGATGCCCTCCCACTCCATGTCGAGCAGCACTGGGATCAGGGGCATTTCGAACCTCTCGAAGATCCCGAGTAGGTCGTGCTCGGCGAGTTTCGGCTCGTGCAGTTCCCGCAAACGCCAGGTGAAGTCGGCGTCTTCGGCCGCGTAGCGGCCGACGGTATCGACATCGATCATGTCAAAGGTCTTCTGTTTCTTGCCCGTACCGATGATCTCCTTGGTGGAGATCTTCTTGTAGGAGAAGTGGCGCAGGCACTGGGCGTCCAGGCCATGCCCACCGAGAAGACCCGGGGCAAGAATGTAGGAGCCGAGCAGGGTATCGAAGTCGACGCCACCGAGTTGAACCCCAGCAGTGCGGAGGACTCCCATGTCGTACTTGGCATTTTGAAGCGTCTTCTTGATCGACGCGTCTTCGAGCAGGTCACGGAGTTCTTCGAGCAGGGCCTCCCTGCTACCCATCAGCGGAGGATCCAGGTTGAAGGGCACATACCAGGCCTTGCCCGGCTCGAACGACATCGACACACCGACCAACTCGGCCTTCCTCGGGTCGAGACTGGTGGTCTCGGTATCGAAGGCGAAGCTGCCGCTGGCGCGTAGCGCGTCTAACAGCTCTCGCAGAGCGGCATCGGTCTTGATGACCTGGTAGTCCTGCGGAATCTGAGGCTCCTCGTCTTGGGGGAGGGTTGCGATCAGGGACTCGAATTCCAGGTCACGGTATATCGGCTCAAGGAACTCGCGGTCGACGGTTGGTGGCTTGAGTTCGTCGACCGTGATGTCGAGAGGTACGTCAGTGACGATTGTCACCAGGTCCTTGGAGAGCTCTGCGAGTTCGCGATTTTCAGTGAGGGTCTTTCGAATGGACGGCTTCTTGGCTTCCTCGGCCCGGTCGAGAGCAGCTTCCAGAGTGCCAAACTGCTCGAGCAGTTCGGCGGCGGTCTTGGCGCCGACTTTAGGGACACCCGGGACGTTGTCCGAGGAGTCGCCCATCAGCGCCAGGAAGTCGATCATCTGATCTGGGCGCACGCTGTTCTTTGCGAACACCTCCTTTGGTCCGATGATCTCTGGAGCACTGGTGCTGGAACGCAGGTTCCACATCTTGATGTCATCGTCGACCAATTGCATGAAGTCCTTGTCGCCGGTGACCATGAACACTTGCATGCCAGCCTTCTTGCCCTGGACGGCCAGGGTCCCGATGACGTCGTCGGCCTCGTGTCCCTTGCTCTTCACGACCGGGATGTGGAAGCCCTCTACGATCTCCTCAATGGTGTCGAGTTGCTCAATGAGCTCCTCGGGCATGTCCTCACGGTTGGCCTTGTAGTCTGGGTAGCGATGCGTGCGCTCCAGGTCTTGCCGTGGTCCGTCGAAGGAGACCGCAATCCGGTCTGGCTTCTCCCGGTCGATCAGGGACCTGATGGTCATCAGGAATCCGAAGATCGCGGATGTCGCCCGCCCGTCTTTCGTGCTCAGCCCACCTCGAGGGCCCATGCTGAACGCGAAGTGGGCTCGATAGGCCACAGCAGTTCCATCGATGAGGTAGAGGCGCTGCTTGGTCATCGGCGGTTGTGAGTCGAGGCGGCGAGGTGCCATGTGTGCAGGTAGACCGGGCCGTCTTCCGTCCACGTTGAGAGCCGCGGGGAGTAGGAGATGGTCACGGGGTCTTGTGATCCACGAATATCCTCGAACATCTGCACGCCGCGATGCAGTCGGACGGGCAAGAGTACGCCGTCCTTGACGACTCGGAACCGCAGATCCTGACCGCGCTTGTCGACGGTTGGATTTCCAACGATCTTGACATCCTCGGTTACGAATACCGGCCGCCGGTTGCCCATGCCGAACGGCCCGAGCATGTCGAGTTTGCGGACGTCGCGGGGGTCCAGCTCGGAGAAGTCTGCGCGTCCGTCGACTTTGAGGGGGGTTACATTGCGAGGCGTGCTCTTGGCGGCGGCGTTGATCGCGACCCGGAGATCGTCGAGCTTGCTCTGTTCAATCTCGAGCCCGACGGCGGCGTGATGACCACCATATCTCAACAGCAGGTCGGAGCACTGGGCCAGCGCGTCGCGCAGGTGGAAACCGTCGACGGAGCGGCCCGAGCCCCGGCCGAAACCACTCTCGAAGGACAGCAACAACGTGGGCTTGTGCAGAGACTCGGCGAGCCGGCTAGCTACGATCCCCAGCACTCCTCGGTGCCAGCCCTCAGCCCCCAGTACGATCACCTCGTCATCGGAGTCCTGGGCCATCCGCATCGCCGCTTCGACGACTTCTTTCTCGACCTTACGTCGATTCAGGTTGTGTTTTTCGAGTGCGCTGGCGGCGTTCTGGGCTTCTTGATACCCGGGCGCCATCAGAAGTTCGACGGCTTCCAACGCGCTACCCATACGACCTGCAGCGTTGATAAGCGGCGCGATGCGGAACGAAATATCCTCGACGTCCGGGGACCGATCGCCAAGACCAGCAGAATCGATAAGTGCCCGGATGCCCGGGTTTCGACTTGCCGCCAGGGCGCGCAGGCCGTGGTGCACCATCACACGATTCTCTCCCCTGAGCGGGGCGACGTCAGCAACCGTACCGAGTGCTACGTAGGCCATCGCCTCGACGAGGTAGTTGCGGAACTCCTGGGACATGATGCGTCCACTGGAGAACGACTGTGCGACCGCGGTGGCGAGCTTGAATGCCACCCCGACCCCGGCCAGATCGCGATCCGGGTAGCCCGCATCGGGCAGGCGCGGGTTGAGGATCGTGTGCGCCCGCGCCAGTCCTTCAGATGTGCCGTGGTGATCGGTTACCACGACGTCGCAACCGGCGGCCTGAATCGCGTCGATTGCGTCGATGGCGTTGGTGCCGTTGTCAACCGAGATCAGCAGCTTGAATCCGCCCTCTACAACCGCCTTGACCGACGCCTCGGTGATGGAGTAGCCGTCCTCACGGGCCGGAATAAAGGCTTGCACGTCTGCGGACATGGCTTGGAAGAACTTGACGAGCAGGACCGTGCCGGTGATTCCATCGGCGTCGTAATCACCGTGCACGACGATCCGCTCGCCGTTGCGAATTGCTTGCTTGATCCGATCGACCGCTCGTTTCATGTGGGTAAATCCGAACGGGTCCGCCAGCGTGCGGAGGTCTGGGCGCAGGTAGGCCCTGGCCAGATCCGGATCGTCGATCCCGCGTGCCAGCAGCACCCTGGCCGCCAGGCTTGGAATTCCCGCGGTTTTGGCCAGCGCGCTCTCTCTGGGATCCGGTTCAGGGTGAGTTGAAGGGGCGCGCTCCATAGAGGATGAGGGTATGGTATCGACAGGCCCCAGTCGACTCTGATGACCCAACCCGATCCCAGCAATGCACTCCGGTGTATCCCGTCGCTTGACGCCTTTCTCCGGCGCCAGAATCTGGCGTCCGTGACACGTGGCGTTGCCGCCCGGGAGTCCCGTCGATTCCTTGATTCCATCCGCAGCGAGGTGCTCGCTGGTAATCTCGGTGAGGCAGATGTCTCGGACCTGTTCGATTCGTCTCGGGCTGAGCATACGGTCCTGGCCAGATGTGATGCAGCCCAGGCGACGCATCATGGCCGGGTTATCAATGCGACGGGTATCGTGTTGCACACGGGTATCGGTAGGGCCCCGCTGGCGGCTGCGGCCCAGGCTGCCATCGTCGACGCGGCTGGCTACGCCATCGTCGAGGTCGATCCGAAGAGCGGAGTTCGCAACCAGCGCGAGGTCTGTATTTCAATGTTGCTCGAGGACATTCTCGGGGTCGAAGCCGCGCTGGTCGTCAACAACAATGCCGCTGCCACGACCTTGGTCCTGGCGGCTCTGGCCTCTGGGCGTGAGGTGATCACGTCACGTGGTGAACTGGTCGAGATCGGAGGTGGCTTCCGTGTTCCGGATGTGATGCGGCAAGCAGGCTGCCGCATGGTCGAGGTGGGTACCACCAATCGCACCCATCTGAGTGACTACGAATCGGCCATCGGTCCTGATACCGCGATGGTCCTTAAAGTGCACACCAGCAACTACCGCGTGGTTGGGTTCCATGGCACGCCGGACCTCTCGGAATTGGTCACCGTGGCACACCAGCACGGATTGCTGGCCGTCGAGGATCTGGGTTCGGGTCTGGTGTTCGATGGGGAGGTTGCAGGCCTGGTGAATGAACCGCGGGTCAGCGATAGCGTTGCGACCGGCGCGGACCTGGTTTGTTTCTCGGGCGACAAGCTTCTCGGAGGACCGCAGGCTGGCATCCTTGTCGGCAATCGTGACGTCGTGGCACGAGTTCGTGCCCATCCGATGTACCGAGCGATGCGCTGCGACAAACTGACCCTGGCTGCGCTAGAGGCAACTCTGAGGATTTATCGCGACGGAGACCCGGGAACTGAGATTCCAGTGCTGTGTGCGGTTGGTCGCACGCGCGAGGAACTACGCGAGCCAGCTGATCGACTGGTCGCCCTGTTTGCGGCGAGTGGTTCGGTGGTTCTTCAGCAGGCTGTTGTCATCGAGAGCGACTCGTTTGCCGGCAGTGGAGCCAATCCTGCTCACCCGATACCATCTCTTGCCGTTGCTGTGCCCGGTGGGGAACGAGTGTGTGAGGTCTTGCGTAACGGTCCGGGAATCCCGGTGTTCACGCGGATTGCAGAGGATCGCGTACTGCTGGATATGCGGTCGCTCGAGGGCGAAGATTTGGATCTTGTTGCGACGGAAGTGATTCGGAAGCTCAGCGGCTCAAGAGGATAGACATGACCGACCAGACCGTTCGATTGACCGACTACGCTTCTGGTGGTGGTTGAGCGGCCAAACTTCCGCAGGGGAGCCTCGTGCAGGTTCTTCAGAAACTCGAACCTCAGCACAACCCACACTTGCTGGCGGGTACCGCGGGCTACGAAGACGCTGGGGTGTTTCAAATCGACGAGCACCGGGCGATCGTGCAGACGGTGGATTTCTTTCCGCCGATCGTGGATGACCCCAGGTGGTTTGGTCGCATTGCAGCGGCTAACGCACTGTCTGATGTGTTCGCCATGGGCGGAAATTGCCTTACTGCTCTGAATATCGTGGGATGGCCCAAAGACCTCGACGTCGAATTGCTCGGCGAGGTGATGGTCGGTGGTCAGGAGAAGGTTCTCGAAGCCGGTGCCGTGGTCTGCGGCGGACACTCGGTGCAGGTTCCCTCGGTGCTTTACGGCATGTCGGTGACTGGCGAAGTCGACCCGCAACGATTCTGGCGCAACTCCGGTGCGAAGGAGGGTGACCGCCTCCTTTTGACCAAGCCCTTGGGGATCGGCATCATCAGCACTGCCATGAAAAAGGGTCGATCAGATCCCGACCTCGATAGCGCAGCACTGGAGCAGATGGCAGCCCTCAATCGAGAGGCCGCCGAAGCCATGTTCGAGATCGATGTACACGCAGCGACGGACGTGACGGGTTTCGGGATCATGGGACACGGTGGTGAGATGGCGGAGGGATCAGGGCTGACCCTGGAACTAGAGGTAGAGGCGCTGCCGCTGTTCCCGGGAAGTCTTGAACTGGCTCGGGACGGCTTGCTGAGCGGTGGGTCGAAACGTGGTCGTGCTGCCATGGAGGGCAAGTTTGCGGCCGATGGGGTTGACGACGTATTGCTCGGACTGATGTTCGACGCGGAAACTTCCGGTGGCCTGCTGCTCGCCGTCGCTGAACAAGACGCGGAACTCGCCGCCAATCGGTTGCGGGATGTCGGTGCCCTCAGCCATGCTGTGGTTGGTGGGTTTTACGGGCGCGAAGAAGTGCAGGTTCGGGTGTCCTAGACGTGCCGTTGCCCGAGGAGACCACGGATGGGTTCCATCGCGATGGTTTTGTGCGGCGACTCCCGTTGCTCGAAGCCGAGGAAGTTCGGCGTGTGCGGGCAGCTGTCGACGAGATCCGGCTGAACCTCGACTCCTACGCGGACCGACTCTACGAGGTCGAGCAGGCCTACACGGAGAAGCCTGGCGAGGTGGTGTGTCATTTCCTCGGCGCGTGGCGGTTGCAAGAGGTCATCCGAGAATTGGTTTTCGATCCTCGCGTCACGAAACCGCTCGCCCAGCTACTCGGTGTCGATCGTCTTCGGTTCTGGCACGACCAGGTGTTTTACAAGCCCGCCCGGCACCCTGGCGTGGTTCCCTGGCATCAGGACTATTCCTATTGGCAACGCACCGTGCCTGCCCGTCACATCACTTTGTACATAGCTCTCGATGATGTGTCTCTGGCGAATGGTTGCGTGCAGTATGTGCCTGGTAGTCATCAGTGGGGCCTCTTGCCAGCTGTCCCGTTTGACAGTTCGCTCGATGAGATTCGCGCATTCTTGTCCGACGACCAGGTCTCAGAGTTTCGACCGGTGGCCATCGAACTCGCCGCTGGCGAGGCGAGTGTCCATCACTCCCACCTCCTGCATGGTTCCGATCGGAATGACTCCGATGCCTCACGTTGCGGCCTGGTCCTGAACTACATGGCGGCCGACACCAGGAGCGCCAGCGATGAACCGCTGTTGACGAACGTGCCGGTTGTGCCTTCGGGGTCGATTGTCGAGGGCGAACACTTCCCGATCGTCCTGGGCTGAACCCACGAGATTCCGCCGCAATGCGGCCCCCCGATCGGAACCCGATGATCCGGTCGCCCTACGTTGGGTTGAGAGATGGCAGGTAGGTCATCTCCACTGCCGGGAAATCAGCTTTCATTCGTGCCATCAGGTCTGGGATCCCGAACGACTCGGTGGCGTTGTGGCCGCCCGCGAACATGTGGATCCCGGATTCCTTGGCTTCGTGCCAATCGTGTTCACTCATCTCACCGGTGAGGTAGGCATCGAGTCCTGCGCGGTGAGCCTCGACCCATGCACCGTTGGCACCACCGGTGATGATCCCAAGGGTCTCGACCGTCGCGGACGAATCCGGTGAGCTCAGGATTACATCGTGTCCGAGGATGTCCGCGAGTTGTGCTTGCAGC
Organism: Planctomycetota bacterium; assembly: GCA_036338025.1. Lineage (GTDB taxonomy): Bacteria > Planctomycetota > UBA1135 > UBA1135 > UBA2386 > JAYZDB01. Next base: position 9,253 of record JAYZDB010000186.1, on the reverse strand, counting down.
GCCTCTGCCGCCGGCGCTGCCGGCAAGCGGCCTGAGACTCCGGTTGGCATGCCCTCGTGTTCGCCGAAGGACTCGATGTCCTGCAGCGCGAGCCGGCGAGCAATTCCTGCGGCGTTGCCGATTTCGAGGTTGGCGTCGAGCGGTAGGTGGAAGCCAAACAGGTTCACCTCGGCGCGTACCAGTGGAAGGACGCGCTTCGCGAACGGACCGACAATGGGTCGAACCCCGTGGAACTTCCAAAACAGACCGTGATGCACAATCAGACCGTCTGCCTGCCATTCGACGGCGCGGGTCACCGAATCCGCTGTCGCCGAGACGGCGAAGGCCAGACGCCCGATCTCTTCCCTGCCCTCGATCTGCAGGCCGTTGGGTCCGTAGTCCTGAAACTCGGATGGCCGGAGGAGTTGGTCGAGATAGGAGTCGATTTGTTGGCGGCGTGTGGACATTCGTGCGATTCCCAGGCTGGGCCCAGAAGGTACCGGGGTCAGCCCCTTCTGGCGAGTCCGCTGTGCTCGACTAGGTCAGGATCGGGTGGATCAATTCGCCTTCCACGTCGGTCAAGCGGATGTCGCGCCCGCTGTATCGGTAGGTCAGGCGCTTGTGGTCGATCCCGAGCAGGTGCAGCATGGTGGCATGTAGGTCACGGAACGTCGTGCGCCCCTCAACGGCTTTGTAGCCATACTCGTCGGTAGCCCCGTAGACGGTTCCACCGCGGATTCCACCGCCTGCCATCCAGAGACTGAAACCGTAAGGATTGTGGTCGCGACCGTTGCGACCCTGGGCGAATGGGGTTCGTCCGAATTCTCCGGTCCAGATGACCAGGGTCTGGTCCAGCAACCCGCGCGCCTTGAGGTCCTTGAGCAGGCCGGCGATCGGTTGGTCGACAGCGCGAGCATTGTTGGCGTGTCCGCCGGCCAGATTGTTGTGTTGATCCCAGCGGTCGCCACCAACGTTCGGGCAGGTGAGCTCGATGAACCGGACGCCGCGCTCGACGAGGCGTCGGGCCAGGAGGCATTGGGCTGCGTACGAGCGGGTCTGGGGGTAGGAATGTTCGAAGCCATACAGGCGTTTGGTCGCTTCGGTCTCGTCCCGGATGTCAGTCAGGTCGGGAACTGCCGTCTGCATCCGAGCCGCCAACTCGTAGTTGGCGATTGCGGCTTCCAGGTGACTGGAACTGCCCCGGGCCTTGAGGCAAGCCCGATCGAGGGAGTCAATCAGACTGAGTTTGCTGGTCTGCAGGCTCCCGGGTTTCTCCGATGGAACCACATTCGACATGGGTAGGCGGCCGGGCTTGAAGATCGAAGCCTGGTATTTTGCTGAGAGGAAACCGCTCGCGAAGTTGTCGACACCGCCGGGTGGTGTGAGACCTCCGTTGAGGACCACGAAACCAGGCAGGTCATGGTTTGGACTGCCCAGGCCGTAGGTCACCCAGGCGCCCATGCTCGGTCGGCCTTGTAAGCCGTGTCCGGTGTGGAGGAAGTAGTTCCCGGTGGTGTGTTCTGAGAACTCTGCCGTCATGGAACGGATGATCGCCAGATCATCCACGCAACTGCCTACGTGCGGGAACAGGTCCGACACCTCAATCCCGGATTGTCCGTATCGCTTGAACTTCCATGGTGAAGCCAGGGTGTTGCCGTTGTTGTTGAACTGCGTCGGCTCCATCTTCATCTTGAATGGCTTGCCATTCTCCTTCGCGAGCAGTGGCTTGGGGTCGAAGGTGTCGACACCCGATGGCCCGCCATCCATGTACAGAAAGATCACGCTGCGGACGCGGGGTCGGTGGTGAGGCCGGCCGTGGCTCTCCCTGGTTTGAGTTGTTCCCTGGCCAAGGAGTTGGTCCTGGAGCAGGGAGGTCAGCGCGATTCCGCCAAATCCAACTGCGCCTCGCTTGAGCATTTCGCGTCGTGTCAGTGGCCTCTGTACCTGTCCGTTGGCGGGGATTTTCATGGCTAGCGTAGGAGGATGAACTCCTTGACGTTGAAAATGGAGTGGCAGAGATCTTCCCATGGCCGCGGGTCGGAGATCTTGCAGCGGTAGATCTTGCACTGCTGGCGCAGGAATGTCTCGACCATCTGGATTTCATCGGCTCCGGGCACGCGGGCCAGACCTTCGCGGTAGATCCGCCGAATTCTGGCCTTCGAACCCTTGGTGGTGGTGACATGCTTGGCCCAGCGCTTTGCCTCGGCCAGGACGAATGGGTCGTTGAGCATGGCGAGTGCTTGTGACGGGACGTTGGTCACGTCGCGGAGGCCCATGGTTTGAACCGGGCGTGGCATGTCGAAAGCCAGTAGGAAGGATGACAAGAAGTTCCGCGTCACCTGGAGATAGATGCTACGCCGTCCATTGCCGTCGACGGGACCCTGGCCCGGGCGGCCACGGCCCTCGGTGAATTTATCGATGTGCACTGGTACGCTGGGTCCAAACATTTTGGTGTCGAGTCGCCCGCTCGTTGTGAGAATCGAATCTCGGATCGATTCGCTCGTGATGCGGCGTACGGATGCATGACTAAGAAACACGTTGGACGGGTCCTTCCGCAACGCAGATTCGGACGCGTTACTCGACTGCTGGTAGGTGCGTGACAGGACGATACGTCGGATCGCTCGCTTGATTGACCAGCCGTCGGCGATGAAGCCAGCCGCCAGCCAGTCGAGGAGTTGTGGATGGCTGGGTTTCTCGCCGAGCACTCCGAAATTGTCGACGGTTCGAACGATGCCTCTGCCGAACAGGTGGTGCCACAAACGGTTGACGATGACCCGAGCAGGGTAGGGGTTTTCGGGGGCCAGGATGCGTTCCGCCAGGTGCAGCCGTCCGCTGCCATCTTGGCGGCGCAGCGACTGCTGCTGTTTGCCGCCCAGAGCTTCGAGGATTCGGCGTGGAACCAAGGGACCGAGATGGTTGTGCCGCCCACGAAGATAGATGTGTTCATCCTCACCTGTGCCGTCGACCATGCCTGGGCTGTGGCGGCTGACGCCGATCTTGTTCTCGACTTTCTCGAGTGCCGCTCGCAGGGCTTGCAGTTCCTTGGATTCGTCACCGAGCAGTTTTTTGTCCCACAGCAAGTTCAGCAGGTGAGCGTGGTGGTGCTCAAGGGTGCCATCAAGCAAGGATTGCTGGGCATGCTCCACGGCCTGCGCGAAACGCTGGATGAGAAGTTCGGGGCTGTTGATCGGGTCCGGCCCTTTGCCGAGTAACCAGCTTGGGTAATTACGTCTGGCTTCGGGGACAGTCCGAGAGTCCGAGAACCAGACTTGTTGCACGGCGAGGTAACCATTTGCCTTGTAGCCACCGCCACGAGAAGGCTCTCCGAGTGCCGCTGGCTGTTGGTCTACGAATGCGAGGTAGCCCTGGCGGCCTTTCCACATCGAGAGATCGATGGTGTACCAGCGCGGAGTTTCGTTGTTTATCAGCTGGTGTAACTGGCCGTAGATCGGGGCGCGAATGATGTTGAAGCCCTCGAGAACGAGCCGCACTCGGGCTTCCATCCCGAAACCAAAGAAGTGCAGGTAGCGCTTTTGGATTTCGAAGGTCTGGGAGCGCAACACCCCTTGGGCATGTAGGCCCTGAGTAGCGCTGAATGCCCATCCCTTGCTTTGCGCCAGAGCCTTGCCATCCTGGCGACGCAAGAAGATCGGGGCTCTTGTCGGGCCGGTGCCGAACGCCTTGCCCTGGACGAACCACTTGGAGTAGTCGTCGGTCCGAAAGTCTGCCAGCGGAACAGCGCCAGTCTTCTCGAACTGGGCAAGACTGGCGCCGGTCGGTTGCCAGTACTTCCGCAGGTCGAGCCCAGGCTGTTTCTTGAGCAGGTGGAAGCCGTGGAGGGGGTGCAAACGGTCGCGCCCGACGGCCACTTCGGCCAGGGCCTGAACCCAGCGTCCGATCAGATCGGCGCTGGTCTTTGATGTCTCGCCCTTCTTCTTGGTTGGGGGCGGTAGGGGTATGCCGACGGCGACCCGCAGCGGTTTTGCGATGCCGGAATCTATGCCGTGAAGTTGTTTTAGCCAGGCTGCGCGAAACGCCCGGTTTGCGCCGGCAAACTCGTTGATGTCGTTTGCCCCGGTCGGTGGGCTGCTATCGATTTGTGCGAAGCGTGAACTCTTGAGGAAGCCACTGAGTGCGTAGTAGTCGGCGGTCGAGATTGCATCAAACTTGTGGTCGTGGCAGCGTGCACAACCGACCGTAAGGCCGAGGAAGGTCTTCGTCAGCACGTCGATCTGGTTGTCTCGGCGATCCGACTGATGCTGTCGCACGTCTACCGGCGCGTGGGTCTGCTCTACCAGCCAATACAACCCGGTACCGATAGCGGATTCATTGTGACCGTCCTTGTCCAGGCGGGGAGGTTGGATCAGGTCGCCAGCGATCTGTTCCCGCACGAACTGGTCGTACGGCAGGTCAGCGTTGAAGGCTCGGATTACGTAGTCGCGATACCGATAGGCATTTGGAATCTTGTAGTCGAACTCGTGGCCCAGCGATTCCGCATAGCGTGCCAGGTCCAACCAATGGCGGGCCCAATGTTCTCCAAAGTGCTTTGAGGCCAACAAGCGCTCGACCAGGGCCGTGTACGCGTTGGGGCTGTCATCTGCGAGAAACTCGTCTTGCGCGGCAATCGATGGCGGCATGCCGGTGAGGTCGAAAGTCACGCGCCGAAGCAGCGTCGCTCGGTCTGCAGGATCTGCTGGTTGCAGTCCCTGGTCGAGCATTCGACGAAATACGAACCGATCGATCGCTTGTTGGTTCCAGGTCGGATCAGTTACGTCTGGTTGCGGCGGTTCTTGCAGGGCTCGCCAACTCCAATGGGCCTGATGACGCTTGCGCAGGTCGAAGGTCGGCTTTTTTGGTGCCGCGGTCGGGACCGGTTCGTTGGGCCAGGCGGCACCCGCCGCGACCCACTGTCGGAGTGTCGCGATGTCGCCAGCCAGCAGCCGTCCTTTGGGCGGCATCTTGAGGTCTTCGTCTTGGTAGCCGACGGCGCTGAGGATCCGGCTTGCCTCGGGTTTGCCTGGTTGCAGGGCCGGGCCACGTTCACCACCTTTGAGCAGGAAAGAGATGTGGTCGAGCCGCAGGTTTGATTCCTGCTTGTCTGGGCCGTGGCACTTGTAGCAACGCGTGGCGAGCAAGGGTCGAACCTTCTCCTCGAAGAAGTCGACCGCTGCTGACGAGGGGTCCTGCGCGCCCAGCGTTGTACAGAGCAGCCCGGCAGACAGAGCTGCCAGCAGCATCCGTACCGGGGCAAGTCGGTGGGGGCGCACCATGCCCAGTAATCTACTCCTTCGCGGGCGTCCGACCAGGGGAGATCGACTTCGTAACGCATGGATTGGCCGCGGATCCCGTGGGGCATGTGAGTCGAGAGCCCATCAGGATTTCCTTTTGCATCCGGCGCTTCGCCATTACGCGATTCGAAGTCGCACAAGCGCCCTGCTACCGATCTTCAGGAGGTGCCGTGATGGAGATTGCGAGCCGTGCCGGTTGGGCTTGTAGACTGGCACCCGAGAGTGCGCGCACGGGCTGTGGGCTTTCCTTCACCGTGCGAGTTCGGCGACATTCCGTGATCGTTGTGGTCAGTGGCCTATTCCGGGTCGGACTCGGGTTCGGAGTCCGGATCGTCGGTGTTCTCAAGTGCCTCCCGCTCTTTGCGCAGGTCGTCGAGCAGCGTTTGCATCTCAATTGACCCGGACACACTTTCGTCATGCCGAAACTCGAGTTTTGGCACCGTGCGGGTGTTGAGTACCGCGGCAACCTGGCTCCGGAGATGGCCGGTGGCGTTGTGCAGGGCGTCGGCGGTCAACTTCCGGGCTGTGTCGTCCCCGAGTACGCTCCAGAACACGATGCATCGCTGCATCTCCTTGTCGATCTCAACCCGCGAGATGGTGACGAAGCCAACCCGCGGATCTGCGATTTCGTGGAGCAGGAGGTTGGCAACCCGTTCCTTGATCTGTTGCTCGATGCGAGCGATGCGACGTTCGTTCATGACGGGCTGAAGATCTCGATGCGGTGGTCGACCAGGGTGGCGGTGCGCCACTCCTCCAATGCATTTACAATGCGGTCTAGCAGGCTGTTGATCTGGGGGATGTTACTGCCAGCGGCAGCGATGCCCAGGGTGGCAGTTGTCCACTCGTCTTGATCTGCGATTTCGGCGATCGAGATGTTGTGGCTTCGACGCAGTTTCTCGCGCAGGCTGGTCAGCACGCTACGTTTGTCCTTCAACGAGGTTGCGTAGCTGATTTCGATGGTGAACTGCAACACCCCGATGTGGAGCATCGTGGTATCAGTCCAGCTTGCGCGCGACGAGGTTGACGGAGAAGAACTCCAGCACATCGCCGACCTTGACGTCGTTGAAGTTCGTGACCGTCAATCCGCACTCGTAGCCTTCCTTGACCTCGCGGACATCGTCGTCGATACGGCGTAGGCTGGCGATCTTGCCGCGGTAAACGATCGTGCCATCCCGAGTGACGCGAGCGTGGTGGTTGCGATTGACGAGTCCATCGGTGATGAAGCAACCGGAGATGTTGCCGTGCTTGCTGGACTTGAAGATCGCACGAATCTCGGCGTGGCCCTCAATCGTCTCGACCTCATCGGGCTTGAGCATGCCTTCGAGGGCGTCTCGCATGTCGTCGAGGAGTTTGTAGATGATCTCGTACTGTCGGATCTCCACGCCGACCCGTTCGGCGGTCTGCCGGGCGGCCTGCTCGGTAATTGTGTTGAACGCGATGACGATGGCCTCGGAAGCCTCGGCCAGGACTACATCGTTTTCGGTAACCGCACCGAGACCCTTGTGGATCACGTTGACGCGTACCTCGTCCGTCCCGATGTCGGCAAGGCTGTTTCGGATGGGCTCGAGAGAACCCATGACGTCTGCCTTGAGCACCACCTTGAGCTCGTCGATCTGTTGATCGCGCAGCTTGGCAGCCAGGTTCTCAGCGGTGATCCGTGAACGATCAGCCAGATCGTTGGCCCGAGCGCGGCGTTGGCGTTCTTCGACCACTTCCTTGGCCTTCTTGGCGTCCTTTACGATCAAGAACTTGTCGCCGGGTGTGGGCAGTTTGGCCAGGCCAATGATGGACACCGGCGTCGAGGGCCCGGCTTCGGTCAGGCTGTTGCCATGGTCATCGACCATGCCGCGTACGCGCGAGTAGCTCTCGCCGCAGATCATCATGTCACGAACGTGCAGGGTCCCGTCGGTTACCAGGACACTTACCACGACGCCCTGATTAGCAGACTGACGTGACTCAATGACGATACCAGAGCCCGGTGCTTCGGATTTGGCTTCGAGTTCGAGCAACTCCGCCTCAAGCATGATCTTTTCGACGAGATCGTCCAGGCCTTGCCCGGTGAGTGCAGAGACGTCGATCATCTGGACGCTGCCGCCCCATTCTTCGGCTTGCAGGCCCTTGACGGACAACTGTTGGCGAACCTGCATAGGGTTGGCGCCGGGGGCATCGCATTTGTTGACGGCGACGATGATCGGCACCTTGCCCTGCAGGGCGTGGTTGACCGCTTCCTCGGTCTGCGGCATGACACCATCGTCGGCCGCGACCACCAACACGACGATGTCAGTCAGACTGGCGCCGCGGGCCCGCATCGAGGTAAAGGCGGCGTGGCCCGGTGTGTCGAGTACGACGAACTGGGAGTCGTTCTTGGTGGTGACCCGATATGCGCCGATGTGCTGGGTGATTCCTCCGGCCTCGCCCTTGACGACGTCGCTTTGACGCAGGGCGTCGAGCAGGGTGGTCTTGCCGTGATCGACGTGACCCATGAAGGTGAGCACTGGTGCGCGATGTTCGGACTCGATGTCTACAACTGCGCTGGAGAAGCCCTCGAGTAGCTCTTCCTCTACGTCAGTCTGCTCGACGATCTTGATCTTGCGCTCCAGCTCGAGGGCGATGAGTTCGACTTCTTCCGGGTCCAGGAAGGAGTTGATGGTCTTGCCGACGATCTTGAGTTGGCCCATCAAGACCTGGATCAGTTCGCTGACCTTCACACCGAGTGCCTCGGAGAGACCCTTGACGGTGATGGGGGGTTGGATCTCGACTTCCTTGTTTGGATCGATGGTCGAACTGATCGAGCTGGCACCCCGGTTGCGCCGCATAGTGCCGCGCTGGTCGCGACCGCGGCCACGCATGTGCGGCCCTCGCCCAGGTCCCCTGCGGATGCCGCCAGCCCGGGTGGCAGAACGCGACTGGGTGTGGCTCAAGGCCTTGGCCCGTAGGGCGTGGTCGACAGAATTCGGATCGCGCGGCGCCGAGCGTCGGTTGGCGTCTCGAATCGTCGACTCCGGAAGTTGGATCTTGCCGACCACCGTGGCTTTTTGCTGAGGTTGGATCAGCCGCTTGATGCCGGCCTGGGACTCTCCGTCGCCAGTCTCGTCGCTGCCTGCCGCGTCGTCATCGACAGCAGCCTCTTGGCCTGTCGCGGCAGCGGATTCGCTGGTTTCGGTTGGCTGACTAGCTGCTGCTGCCTCCTCTGGATCCGGACTCGTGTCGGGTTCAGGGGTTTCTGTCTTCTCCGCTTCGGGCTCAGCGCTGACTTCGTCGGGGGTCTCTGCGGCGACATCTTCTGTGACCTCGTCCGGTATCTCAGCAGCGACGGTGTCCTCGGCTCCGGTATCGGGGTCGTCCGTGGACTTCAGCCCCTTCTTTGCGGGCAGCTTCTTTCTCAGGCCTTCGCCAGGAAGGGCTTTCTTGACCAGGGTTTTCTTCTTCAGGCCCGTGCTAGCCGTCCCGCCGTTGTCCGAATCTCCGCCCGCCGGCCGAAGCCCGCCGGCCTCGAGGCGTGCGACAGCCATCATCTGGTCGGCTTCGTCCAGTACCGACATGTGGCCTTTCACGGTGAACCCCATGCTGCGGAGGATCTCCGCCATTTCGGGGCCTTTCTTGCCGTATTGTTTGGCCAGGTCGTATACGCGTAGCTTGCTCAAGCCTTCTCCGGGTTTGGTGGACTAGCTGTCGGTTTGCGGTGCGGGATCGGTGGATTCGTTGGACGCGTTCGCGGGTTCGGATTCTGTGGTCACCGCGTCGCTCGCGGCATCCGCAGGTGCATCACCCGCTACTGTGTCGTCAGGCTCGGAGGTGTCATCGGGGGGTGGTGCCTCGCTGCTCTCCTGCTCTGTGCTGTCGGCGCCGGTTTCTTCAGTGCCAGTGGCTGCGTCTTCGCCGTCGGCAGCAGCAGCTTCGCCATCGGCAGCAGCAGCTTCGCCATCGGCAGCAGCAGCTTCGCCATCGGCAGCAGCAGCTTCGCCATCGGCGGGTGTCTCTTCATT
>JAYZDB010000185.1:0-5734 GCA_036338025.1 Planctomycetota bacterium | reverse complement strand
CCTGAATTTTGTGCGTCGGATGATTCGTGTCTACACCAAGGAGCACATGGCGCTTGGTTTCCGGACGCGGTTGTTCGGTCACGTAGAACGACTGTCGCTCTCCTATCATGATGAAAAGGGACCGTCGGAATCGACCTTCCGGATCCTCATGGACACGGCGACGATCCCGGCAATCCTGCTCGATGGGCTGATCCCGTCGCTGCAGTCGATGGTGCTGTTGATCGCAATATCGGCGGTCATCTTGACGATCAGCCCCTCCCTGGCCTTCGTTGCGATTGCGGTTGCGCCGCTGTTGTTGCTGATTTCGTTGCCGTTCGGCAAGAGCCTGCGCCAGCAGTGGCACGACATCAAGGAACTCGACGCCAGCATCCTCGGTCGCCTACAGGAGGTCTTTTCGGCCGTTCGCGTGATCAAGGTCTTCGGTCGCGAGGACGGCGAGACCGACCGCTTGTTCAAGGTGGCCCGGAAGGCCATCGATGCGCGCATGCGCGTTGCGCGTACCCAGAGTTGGTTTTCGTCGTTGTCATCCTTGCTGACCGCGTCAGGTACGGCGTTGTTCTTGGTGCTGGGTGGTCAGATGGTCAAGGACGGGGCGATGAGTCTCGGTGACATGATCCTGATCGCAGCCCTGATGCTGCAGTTCTACTCGCCGCTGCAGCAGGTAGTTGGGCAGGTTGCTTCCATGCAGTCCGCTTTGGCGAGTGCGGAACGAGTGCTCGCCCTGCTCGACAAGGCACCGGAGGTGTACGAGAAGCCTGACGCGAAGTCGGTGACAAAGGCTGCGGGCGCGATCGAGTTTCGCGACGTCAGCTTCAGTTACGAAGAGGGCACGCCCGTTCTCAACAGGCTCGGCTTCGCGGTCGAGGTGGGACAGCGAATTGGTATTGCTGGGCACACTGGGGCGGGCAAGACCACCATCGTCAACCTGATGACCCGACTCTATGATCCTCAGGGCGGCGCGATCTTGCTCGATGGTGATGACCTGCGTGATCTCAAGATCGATGACCTGCGCCACCAGTTTTCGATCGTGTTGCAGGACCCGGTGCTGTTCAAGAAGAGCATCTCTGAGAACATCCTCTACGCCCGACCCGAGGCGAGCCAGGGCGAGGTTGAGGAAGCCGCCCGACTCGCGAACGCCCACGGGTTTATCTCCGAGATGCGTGACGGTTACGACACGGTGGTCGGAGATCGCGGTCAGCGGTTGTCTGGCGGCGAGAGGCAGCGTATTTCGCTGGCGCGTGCTTTCCTCAAGAATGCGCCGATCTTGGTTCTCGATGAGCCGACGAGTTCGGTCGACATGCGGACCGAGGCGCAGATCATGGATGCGCTGGATCGTCTGATGCGGGATCGGACTACCCTGATCATCGCGCATCGGCCGAGTACGCTCTCTAAGTGTGACAAGGTCCTGGTGGTCGAAAAAGGTAGGATGGTCAACTTCGCGCCACCGGATGCCCTGGGATCTCTCGATGAACTGATGTTGTCGTCGAACGAACGCCGACCGGCAGAGGGGTCCAAGGAGGGCGTCTGATGCATGTCTGTCTGGCCACGACGCACCTGCTCTGGAATCAGGGTCTTGGTGGTCATGCGTGGGTGTTCCTGAACTGGGCACTTGGCCTGCGGGCAGCTGGAGCCAAGGTTACGCTGTACGAGAGAATGCGCTGGGCGGACGAGCCTGAGCGTCTCTTGGCGCACTTGCGTGATTTCCACCAGCGCATGGCGAGCCTTGGATTGGAAATTTCAATCACCTTGCTCGAGACTTCGGAGCAGGCCGAGGAACTCGGTGGGGTGCGTGCTGAACTGAGCGAACTTACCACGCCGCTTGAGCAGGTGATGGCGGAGTCGGACCTGTTCCTCAACTTCAAGTATGCCGTTCCTCAGGACATCGTCGATCGCTTTGCGCGTTCAGCGCTGGTCGATATCGATCCCGGTTTGCTGCAGACATGGATCGATGCCGGCACTGTGCGCCCCGCTGTGCACGACATGAACTTCAGTATTGGCGAGACCGTTGGTCTGCCCGATTCACGCGTCCCCGATTGTGGGATGGAGTGGCATTTCTCACCGCCTCCGGTGTATCTGCCGGCCTGGCCGGTCTCAGACACGCCGTCCGATGCCCGATTCACCACCGTCACCAACTGGTGGGGGGAATACGAATTGATCGGCGGCGAGAGCGTGAACAACGAGAAGCGTACCAATTTTCTCGCCTACATCGATTTGCCTTCGCATACCGAGGCGCAGCTGGAGCTCGCGATCTACCACGAGCAAGGTAATCCCTCCGACATGCCGCGGCTCGAAAAACACGGTTGGCACACCAGACCCGCCCATGAGGTCAGCGCCAGTGCCGAGGACTACCGTTCGTATCTACAGACCTCGCGTGGAGAGTTCAGCTGTGCCAAGCAGTCGTGCATGGAGCTTGCCAACGCATGGATCAGCGATCGCACGATCTGTTATCTCGCCAGCGGCAAGCCGGCGGTAGTGCAGCACACCGGCGAGAGCCGGTTCCTGCCGAATGCCGAGGGACTGTTCCGGTTTGGTAGCCTGGCCGAGGCTGCCGGGTTTTTGGACCTGTTATCCGATGAACGCGAGTACCTCAGCCACTGTCTGGCAGCGCGCGCGCTGGTCGAACAGCATTTCGACGCGGTTCGATTGATGAGCAGTTTGTTGGACGTGGCAATGGCGCAGGTGCCCAGGAGGCACAACCATGCCCGTTGACCGGGACAAGGTAGCCCGCACCACCGCGGTGCTGGCGTTTCACAAGGTCGGCGATCCACCCGATGACGGTTGGGAAACCTGGAACTACATCGATAGTGAGACCTTCGAGGCGTACCTGCAGTTGTTGCACGACGAGTGCTACCATGTCCTGGATCTGCACACCTTTCTGGGTGGCCTGCAGAGCCCTTCGATTTTACCGGAGCGTTCGGCGCTGCTGACGTTCGACGACGGTTACCAGTCGATGTTGAGTATTGCACAGCCAATCCTTAGCCGGCTTGGCGTCCCTTCGGTGTGCTTTGTTCCGACCAACTACGTTGGCGGACACAACACCTGGGATTTTGGCAACGAACCCAAGGAACCGATCTGCGATTGGGATGAGCTACGCGAGCTGCATCGGTGCGGGGTTGTCATTCAATCACACAGCGTCTCGCATCGGAGCTTCTCGGAATTCGATGCCGGGTCACTCGATTACGAACTGAAGGAATCAAAAGATCGCCTTGAAGAGGAACTCGGCACCACCGTCGACGCCCTGGCGTTTCCGTATGGCGACAACGGCATCAATCCGGACGTCACCGATGCGGCGTTGGCCGCCGCCGGCTACCGGGCGGCCTTCCTCTACAAGGGTGGGGTCTTTGACTTGCCGACACGTACACCGTTCCGAATTACGCGGGTCCCGATGGGACCCGACACCAACTTGCTGGACTTGCTAGGAGGTGTTCGGTGAGCCTGCGGATCATCGTGACCGGGCTGATCGGTCAATACCCGCTGGGTGGCGTGACCTGGGACTACTTCCAGTACGTGCTGGGGCTCCACCAACTCGGTCACGAGGTCTACTACATCGAGGACACTGGCATCTGGCCCTACGCCCCTTCCGAGGATGGGACAGTCAAGGACTGCACCTACAACACAAACTACCTTGCCGCTCTATTTGAGCGCTTTGGGATGAAAGACCGTTGGGCCTACTGCTTTGCGTGGCAGCGGCAGTGGTTCGGGCTCAGCGACGCTAAGCGACGCGAGGTAGTTGAGACTGCTGATCTGCTCATCAACGTGTCGGGCATGTTGGAAAAGCCAGAGCAGTACCGTGGTCGGAGTCGAATGGTCTACATAGACTCCGATCCGACCTTCACGCAGGTCAAACTCGCCAAGGGCTACGACTATTTTCGCAATCTGATCGACGCGCATGACGTCACGTTCAGCTTTGGCGAGGCCTTGGCTTCGGACAGCTCAATGACTCCGGCAACCGGACACGACTGGCTCCCGACCCGCCAGCCGATGGTGATGTCCGAGTGGCCTGTCGGCGGTGACGACCGCGGCGTGTTCACGACTGTGATGAACTGGAACGCCTACAAGCCGGTCATCCACGAGGGGCGGACGTTCGGACAGAAGGACCTGGAGTTTCGCGAGTTTTTCGATCTCGCAGAGCGCATCGCACCGATCCAGATCGAGATCGCCGCCAACGCGGGCAAGGGCCACAAGTTGCCCAAGGAACTCTTGGCGCACCGCGGCTGGCGCCTCGTGGATCCCAACGATGTCTGCCCGGATCTGGATTCGTACCGCGACTACATTACGAGCTCGCGAGGTGAATGGAGTGTGGCCAAGAATGGGTACGTCGAAGGCCAGTCGGGTTGGTTCAGCTGTCGCTCGACCTGCTATCTGGCAGCTGGTCGGCCGGTAATCGTGCAGGACACGGGCTTTTCAGAGGTGCTGCCCGTCGGCAAGGGGCTGCTTTCGTTCCGTGATCTTGATGGAGCGGTTGAGGCGCTCGAGAGTGTCGAGGCTGCTTACGACGAACATCGGGACGCTGCACGCGCACTGGCCGAGGAGTGGTTTGATTCTGGCAAGGTGCTGACCCAACTCATAGAGCGTGCAATGACGAATCAAGGCGTAGGACCTGAAACCGGGGACGACCGGGAGCCGCAAGGTGGCAGATAAGCTCCGCATCCTGGTACTCGGCTACGTCGTGCGGCGCCCGCTGGGCGGTGGTGCGTGGCCGACCATGCAATATGCCCTTGGCTTGAAGCGACTCGGGCACGAGGTCTATTTTCTCGAAGACAGCGAGGACTGGGGAGCTTGCTACGATCCGACCCGGCACGTGACCGACGAGGATCCGACCTACGGTTTGGAATTTGCCCGCAGGACTTTCGATCGCGTTGGACTCGGGGACGGCTGGGCGTACTACGATGCCCACCAGGAATCCTGGCACGGTCCGTGCGCCGGGCGGATCCACGAGATCTGTGGTTCGGCCGATCTCCTGATCAACAACTCCGGTGTCAATCCGATCCGGCCCTGGCTCGAGCAGGTGCCCAGACGGGCTTACATCGACACCGACCCTGCGTTTGAGCAGGTGCTGCAGTTGACCGACGACTTCAAGAAACGGCGGCTTGCCCAGCACAATGCCTTCTTCACTCTTGGCGAAAACATCCCGGCCGGTGCCGCCCGGGTACCCGATGACGGTGTGCGGTGGTTGGCCACCAGGCAGCCGGTAGTGCTGGACTGTTGGCCCGTGTCGGAGGGGTCCGCGGACGGTCGTTACACAACGGTGATGCTGTGGGATAGCTACCAGCCTCGTGAACTGGGCGAGTATCGCTTCGGCATGAAGTCAGAGTCCTTCGAGCCCTACTTCGATCTGCCGTCGCAAGTCCCCTGTGATCTGGAGCTCGCTGTCGGCGGCCCCGAAGTTCCCAAACAGCGCCTGCGCGACCACGGTTGGCAGGTTGTTGATCCGCTCGGTCCCACTGCCGACTGCTGGACCTACCAAGAGTACCTGCGAAACTCCAAAGCCGAGTTCACGGTCGCCAAGCACGGTTACGTTGTAAGTGCATGCGGATGGTTCAGTGAGCGGAGCGCGCACTATCTCGCCAGTGGACGCCCGGTGGTGACCCAGGATACAGGGTTCGGAGAGTGGTTGCCTACAGGTGATGGTCTGCTCGCATTTTCTTCGCCCGCCGAAGCTGTCGAGGGTCTGAAGAAGATCGAGTCGGACTACCGACAACACTGTTCCGCGGCTCGCCGCCTTGTTGAACAG
>JAYZDB010000184.1:0-5471 GCA_036338025.1 Planctomycetota bacterium | reverse complement strand
GAGTACGGCCAGGTCGATCATGTCGTCAGTCCCGGGATATTCATCATCGGAACGCACCCGTCAGCTCTGCGGCGCCCCACAGAATTGCGTCGGATTCCAACCTGCTGTGGGCAAATACGAGGTCTTTCGTGACAATTTCCGCACAGAAGTCGCGCACGTAGGTCTCAATCGACTGGTAGAGAGCCGGCCAACCCTTCAAGACACCGCCCCCGAGCACCACCGCCGCCGGGTTGAGCAGGGTGCATAGCGACGCAACCAGCGAACCAGCCGCCAGGCTGGCATCGTCGAGGATCGCCTGCGCCCGCGGGTCACCACTGTCGCGAGCCTGCGCGACAATCTGATCGATCCGCCATCCCGCCGCCGACTCAGGAGACATGCCCAGGTCTTGGCTGGCCCGCTGCTCGATCGGGCCACCGCCACAGTACGCCTCGTAGCAGCCATCGCGACCACAGGGGCAGCGACGTCCACCGGGTCGATGGAGCACGTGCCCGATCTCACCGGCAGCGTTGGCATGCCCCTCGTAGGGTTTGCCATTGACGATCAAACCGATGCCGATGCCGGTACCGAAGAACAGCACCAGCAGCGGGTCACAGCCCGCCGCGTCACCAAAACGCCATTCCCCCAAGGCGCTGGCCCGGCCGTCGTTGACCATGAATAACGGCAAGCCGACCTTGCTCCGGAAGTGTGCGGAAAGGTCCACCCCAGCCAATGGCAGGTTCGGGGAGTAAATGATCGAAGACAAGTCCTTGGCGATCACACCCGCCGCACCAATACCGATCGCAGTCGGCGCAGCCCAGTCCGCCGGGCGCTCCAACTCCAACAGGCCACGAAACTCGGCCTCCAGAAGCGCGATAAAGGTGTCTTGATCCGACGGGGTCGGGACCACCTTGGCTCCGAGCGTGCTCAGATCCTCAGCCAGCAGGGCAACGCGGCACTTGGTGCCGCCGAGGTCAGCCGCGAGAACTGTCTTCATCGACGAACACTATGCCGCTGACGAGCACGCGACGCGAGACTCTAGGCCGTCGACCGGCCGGCGTTCTGCACCCCTTCATCCTCGGACAGGGCCTCGAGTAGATCATCGAACAGCTTGACCACGCCCTCGTGCTGCTTCTCCAGGATCAGGATGTGTCGCATCACTTTCTCGAGGACTGGCGGCAAGATCGACTCCAAGGTGTAGTTCTTGATCAGGTTGAAGGTCTCGATCCGGGCCGGCTCAGTGTCCTTGTGGAAGTGGTAGTGGTAGGCGTTGTTGAGCGCCTCATCCGTGAAACTGAGGATCTCCTTGGTGATTTCCTCTACGTGGTCCTTGTTGTGGGTGATCTTGAAAGACTCGACCTTGTAGGAATGGAGTAGGTCACGGAACTTTTTTCGCACGGGAGTCGCCTTGGCTAGAGGGGCAATGAAACACGAGGAAACAGGGTCGAAGGCGATCAACAGCCCTCGACAGGGCGCACCACTCTAGCCTTCGAACCGCCGCAAGGCCAGACAGGTGTTGTGACCACCAAAGCCCAGCGAGTTGCTGATCGCGACCCCCACCGCGGCCTCCCGGGCCTCGTTCGGGACGTAATCCAGGTCACACTCTGGATCCGGCGTCTCGTAGTTGATTGTCGGAGGAATCTGCCCCTTGTGGATGGACATCGCCGTAAAGGCCAACTCGACAGCCCCGGAGGCCCCCAACAGGTGGCCGATCATCGACTTGGTGGAGGAGACCTGCAGGGCGTCAGCGTGGTCGCCAAACACCATCCTCAGCGCCTTGGACTCGACCTTGTCGTTGAGATGGGTGCTGGTGCCATGGGCATTGACGTAGTCGACGCTGGCCGGATCCAATCCGCCATCTCGCAGCGCCTGCTGGATGGCCCGGACCGGCCCCAGAGCATCCTCCGCCGGGGCGGTAATGTGGTGGGCATCATCTGTCGACCCGTAGCCGACCACCTCCGCGAAGATTCGTGCGTCCCGTGCCAGGGCATGCTCGAGTTCCTCGAAAATCAAGGCCGAGGCACCGTCCCCCATCACGAAACCATCGCGATCCATGTCAAAGGGGCGCGACGCCCGCTGCGGATCGTCGTTGCGCCTGGACAAGGCCTTCAGCGAGCAGAATCCTGCCAGGGAGAGCCCCGTTGTGGCGGCTTCCGAGCCACCCGTGACCATGATGTCAGCCTCACCGTACTGCACCGTGCGCAACGCCATACCCATGGCGTTGCTGGCGCTCGCGCAAGCCGAACCGGTAGAGAAACTCGTGCCCTGCAGGCCATAGCGAATGCTGGCCTGACCAGCGCTTGCGTTCGACATCAACTTGGGAATGAAGAACGGACTGACCCGACGCGGTCCGCGGTCGAGCATCACCATCTTCTGCTCCTCGATCTCGTGGATCCCACCGATACCGGTACCCAGGATGCAGCCAGCCCGGGTCGGATCCTCCTTCGACATATCCAAGCCCGAGGCCCGCATAGCCTCATCCGACGCCGCAATCTGGTATTGCGAGTACGGATCCATGCGCTTGGCTTCGGAAGGCGTGAAGTACTTGGCAGGATCGAAGTCCTTTACCTCACACGAAATGCTGGTCGAGTGCTTGGAAGCATCGAACTGCGTCACCGGGCCAGCACCTGACCTCCCGTCGAGCAGCGCGGTCCAGGTAGAATCCAGGTCATTCCCAACCGGGCAAATGACACCCAACCCAGTGATGACGACGCGGCGCCGACTCATGACAATGCTAGAGGGTAACGCTGCGCCCCCCGGACCGACTCGAAGACGAGACAGCCAAAGGACCAACAGCGAGGTCGAGGGTTACTGCTTGCCGAAGATGTAGTCGATGGCATTGCCAACCGACTGGATCTTCTCAGCATCTTCATCAGGAATGCTGATCTCGAATTCGTCTTCGAATTCCATGACCAGTTCGACAGTGTCCAGGGAATCAGCCCCGAGGTCGTTGATGAACGAGGTCTCAGGCTTGACCTTTTCTCGGCTGGTACCGAGTTGACCACAGACGATGTCGACGACCTTCTCTTCTACTTCTGGTTTGGTGAGCGTCACTTGCTTCGACCTCCAAATGGAGAACGATGTTGTGGGAAATTGGAATATGGCCGTCACTCTCGCGTGAAACAGCCACCAAGAAAACGAAAATCCGGTTCGCGAAGGGGCTAGATCGCCATGCCTCCGTCAACCATCAGGACCTGACCGGTGATATATGCCGCAGCATCACTACACAGAAACTGGACGGTGGCCGCAATATCTTCTGGGGTGCCAAAGCGCCCCAGGGGGATGTTCTGCTTCGCTGAGGCCTGAATTTCCTCCGGCAGCCCGGCTGTCATATCGGTCGTGATGAACCCAGGAGCCACCAGGTTGACCGTCACCCCCCGGCCACCCAGTTCTTTTGCCAGGGACTTGGTAAATCCAATCAGACCGGCCTTGCTGGCTGAATAGTTGGCCTGGCCGGCATTCCCGGCGACCCCGACAATGGAGCCGATATTCACGATGCAGCCCGACCTGGCCTTGGCCATGCCCCGGCCAAAGGCCTTGGTGATCAGAAAAGCCCCTCGGAGGTTGACGCCAATCACCGCATCAAAATCTTCCTCCGGCATGCGCAGGAACAGGCCATCACGGGTGATCCCCGCGTTGTTTACCAGTGCGTGAATCTGAATCCCCTCGGCATCGATGTCCTTGGCGAGCGCCTTGACCGCCTCACTGTCCGAAACGTCACAGACCAGAGCCGACGCTTCCCCACCGACTGCACCGCACTGCGCGACCGTCTCATCACAGCCACCTGCGCTGGTGGACACACACAACACCCGGTATCCCGAACTCGCCAATGCCACAGCGATCGCCCGTCCAATGCCCCGAGAGGCTCCGGTCACCAATGCATTCCTACTTGCGGTCATCTGGGATTCCTTGGTCTCTTGCTCAAACTCGGAGGAGGAAATAACCGAAACTCAGTCCGGATCCAAACGCACACATACACGCCAACTTGCCCCGAACCGCTGCAAAGCGTCCAGCCTCCTTGGCGTCCCGCATCGCGATCGGAATCGAGGCTGCTGAGGTGTTACCGAAACTGGCGACATTCGAGAAGAACAACTCGATAGGAAGTTCCAAGCGATCGGCAGCAGCCTCGATAATGCGTTGGTTCATCTGGTGCGGAACCACGATCCCGAGTTCGCTCGCGCCACCATGGTCGGCCACCGAACGCCGTACCAGGTCGGCGAAGGTCCGCACCGCGAATTTGAAGGTCCGCCGTCCGTCCATCTGCAGGAAGTGCGCACCACTGTCGACCGACTCGTGCGATGCCGGAATGCGGCTGCCGCCTCCAGGTTGGATGATGGCGTCACGATCCGGCGCCGAGCCCATGTAGGCGGCGAGGTACTCCATTCCGCCATCGGTGCGGTCATGTGGCGTGAGCACGACAGCTCCGGCCCCGTCACCGAACAGGATGCAGGTGGTCCGATCCTCGTAGTTCATGATCCGGCTGAGGGTTTCAACACCGATCACCAACACCGCCCCCATCGACCCGGTGCGGATATATTGCGCTGCCGCCTGCACCGCGAAGACAAAGCCGCTGCAAGCCGCGGACAGGTCCCATCCGCCAGCATTCTCGCATCCGAGGTTCTCGATCACGCGCAGGGCGGTGGCCGGAAACTGCTGATCCGGAGTCGCGGTGGCAACAATCACCAACCCGATCTCGGACGCATCGACCCCGGCATCCTCGAGTGCCATGCGCGAGGCCTCGGTGGCGAGATCACTCGAGCACTGGTCATCACTGGCGATGCGGCGCTCCCGGATTCCGGTACGCTGCACGATCCACGCATCGCTGGTATCGACGACCTTCTCGAGATCGTGATTGGTAACCGTCCGCTCCGGGACGTAGCTCCCGATCCCAGCAACTCCCACCCGGATCGTCATGAGGTTGCCGCCGCCTCCCGGACCATCGCAACGATTTGATCGTTGACGCCCATCTCGACCGCCTGTTTGGCGAACTTCAAGGCATTGCCGAATGCTGACGAGCTGGACCGACCATGGCAGATGGTCACGACACCCTTGGCTCCCAGCAGAAGTGCACCACCGTAGGCCGAATAGTCCAGGCGTGGCCGTACTGCCTCCAATACCGATTCGATGTGCTGCTGGTCGATACCCACCTCAGCAAGCGCACTGGTGACGAGACGCATCACGTATTCCACCAGGCCCTCGGACACCTTGAGGGTCACGTTGCCAGTGAATCCATCACATACCACCACGTCACAATCACCGTGGAACAGTTCCACGCCCTCGATGTTGCCGACGAAGTTGACCTGCGATTGGCCGAGCAGATCTGCCACCTCCCGGGTGAACGCATTGCCCTTGGCGGCCTCTGATCCGATGTTCATCAACGCAACCCGTGGTGCCGAGGTCCCTACCGCATGCTGGAAGTACGCCGAACCCATCAGGGCATACTGTTGCAGGTGCAGCGGCTTGGGCTGCGGATTGGCGCCGACGTCAAGGATCAT
>JAYZDB010000183.1:0-19991 GCA_036338025.1 Planctomycetota bacterium | reverse complement strand
GGGCTCTACCTCCGCAGTTCGCCTTCGTTTCCCTTTTGCGCCCCCGGATTTCTGGCCGTGGTGTGCCTGGGTTGTCGAAGTGGCGGTCAGGACACGACCTAGCACCGGAGCCCAGGCCGGGAGACTTGTTGAAAATCTGCCAATCCACCCTGGGCTTGACCGTGGCGCGGCTCGCAAACGACTCCCGGGACGCCCTCTCGTGTCCGGACGGGTGGTTCATCCGGTGATCCCGCGGGATTCCCGGGCGCCGGATGCTACCTTTTGTCGATGCCTGAAACCTCAATATCCAACGGCAAGGTTGCCGAGATCCACTTCACCCTCACTCTCGATGATGGCCAGATCGCGGATTCCTCGGTCGGTCAGGATCCGATGCTCTACCTGCACGGTGCCGACAACATCGTCCTTGGCCTGGAAAAGGAGCTGGTGGGCAAGGCTGCTGGTGCGGAGTTGAAGGTGGATGTGTCGGCTGAAGAGGGTTTCGGGGTCCGGAACGAGCAAGGTGTGCAGGATGTTCCACGGTCGAGCTTCCCGGAAGACATCGAGTTCGAGCTAGGTATGGACTTCGGATTCGAGAGTGAAGACGGTTCCGTGATGACCGGCTGGGTCACGGCATTTACCGATGAGACGGTGACCATCGACCTCAACCACCCGCTAGCGGGTGAAGCCCTCCACTTCGACGTCAAGGTTCTCAGCGTACGCGAAGCGACCCCCGAAGAGCTGGAGCACGGTCATCCGCATGGTGTCGGTGGTCACGAGCACTAAGGGGTTCGGGTCTTCCTAACGCTGACAGGACCGGCAGTAGAACGTCGACCGTCCGGTGTCGATTGTGCGCTTGATGGGAGTCCCACAGGTGCGGCACGGTTCACCTAGTCGGTCATACACCATCAGCTCGCGTTGGAAATAACCGGTGTTTTCGTCGACACCGATGTAATCGCGAATGGTGGTACCACCAGCCTTGATCGCCCGCGACAAAATACTACGGGCGGCGTCCGCGAGATTGTGGCATTCGCGCCTGGTCAGGCGCCGGACGGCACGGCGAGGACGAACGCCCGCGAGGTGGCATGCCTCGGAGGCGTAGATATTGCCGATCCCGACGACGTTTTTTGCATCCATCAGGAACGTCTTGGTGGCGACTCTCCGGCCTCGGCTGGCGTCAAACAGGTAATCACCATCGAAAGTCGAACCCAGGGGTTCCGGCCCCAGGTCCTTGATGAGTTTGTGCTTGGCGAAGTCTGCGCCCGAGACCACATCCAGCATCCCGAAGCGTCTCGGGTCGACGTAGCGCAGCACGAGATCGCCAAAGTCCATGCGCCAATGTTCGTGATCGCGCCACTCGGACAGGTCTCCACAGTCACTCGGGTTGATCCATAGCCGACCGCTCATCCCGAGGTGGATCATCGCGATCGGTTGGCGAGGCCCGTCGAAGTGCAGGCACAGGTACTTCGATCGCCGCGAGGTAGATTCGACCGTACGGGTCTTGAGGTTGCGGACTGCCCGCACCGGGATCGGCCAGCGAAGGTCTTTGCGACGGAGTGTGATCTCGCGCAGGCTGGCGCCAGGGATGACGCGGTCGATACCCCGTCTGACGGTCTCTACTTCGGGGAGTTCGGGCATGGCCCTATTGCAATCAGTTGCTGCGAAGTTCGCTGAGCGTGTTCTGCACGCTGGTCAGTTCGCCTTCAAGCTGTGCGAGTGCTTGTTGCTCCTTTTGAACCACCGCTCCTGGCGCCTTGTCCAAAAAGCCCTGGTTCTCGAGCTTGCCGCGCTTGCCCTTGATCTGCCCGTCGATCTTGGCCGCTTGTTTTTCGAGCTTGGCGATCTCCTTTTCCACGTCGACAACACCGAGCACATGGATCTCCATGCCCTTGACTACCGCGGTAGCGGCGTTCGTGGGCTTTGCTGCGGCGTCGAATTTGATCGATGAGGCGTTGGCCATCCCGGCAATCAGGCCGCCAAGCGGTTCCAGTACTGTGCGGGTGGCTGCGTTGGTAGTGATCTCTACGTCGACTTCCTTGCCGGGGGACGCACCGTGGCTCTGGCGCAGATCGCGGATGTTCTTGACCACTTCCTGCGCCATCTCGAACTCGGTCTCGACGGCCGCATCTTGCCAGTCATCGCGAGCGATCGGCCAACGGGCGTTAATGACCATGGCGCTCATCGGTAGTTCGGTGTCGATACCACGTTTGGGAGCCTGGGCATTGAGCTTCTCCCAGATTGCCTCGGTGATGAATGGCACGAAGGGATGGAACAGCCGCAGAATCTGGTCGAGCACCGCCGCGAGTACCTGCCGAGCCACCGCTGTTTGATCCGAGTCTCGCAGACGAGGCTTGATGATCTCGACGTACCAGTCGCAGAAGTCGCTCCAGAAGAACTCGCGGGCCGCGTTGATGGCGGCCGAGGGTGTGTAGAGTTCGAGTTGCTCGTGCACTACCCGCATGGCGCCGTTCAGGCGCGAGAGAATCCAGCGATCCTCGATCGCCAGTTCGTCAGCTGCCAGCGGCCGGAACTCGGCCTCGCCGAGGTTCATCAGGGCGAACCGTGCCGAGTTCCACAGCTTGTTGCAGAATGCGCGGCCGATCTCGAAGCGTTCACTGAATAGCTTGGCTGCCGGAATCCCGTGGTCTTGCATCGTCCCCAGCACGTCGAATTCCTTGCCGGATTCTGGGCACAGATACGTGAAGATCGAGTCGCCGTGCTTGGCCTTGGCGAGGTCGACGGTCTTGCCGGTAAACGGTGATACTGCGTGCACCGGTAGCCGGACATCCTGGGTGCCGGTCTGTAGTTCGCAAACGACGTAGCGCATCGCGTCTGCACCGTACTGCTCGATGATGTCGACCGGGTCGATGCCGTTGCCCGCCGACTTCGACATCTTGTTGCCCTTGCCGTCTTGGATGTTGGCGTGGATGAAGCTGTCGGTGAACGGGACGTCGCCGAGGTTGTAGAGTCCCATGATCTGCATGCGCGCGACCCAAAGGGTAATGATGTCGCGTGCGGTCACCAGGCAGGATCCGGGGTAGAAGTAGTCGAGACAACTCGAGGCTCCATCAGTGGCATCGAGGTGGGTCTGTCCTTCACCGATCGGGGCCGTCGCCGGGTCTGGCCAGCCGAGAGTGGCGTGGGGCCAGAGCGCGCTGCTGAACCAGGTGTCGAGCACGTCCGGATCAGCTTTCAGACCGACACTGGAGAGCATCGGCGTGATCGCTTCTTCGCCGTCCTTGTCGCGGAAGCAGACTTGGATCTCGACCTGATCGGCTTTGAGTTCGCCACTCTCGAAGGCTGCCAGGGCGTCGGCGGCTGGCATCCGTTGCTCGTTGGGTAGCACGACCCACACGAAGACATCGTCCCGGTCTTTGTGTGCAGAGATCAGCATCTTCATCGAGAGGAGTTGCTGACCGGACCACCGTCCGGTCCACACAGGGATTCGATGGCCCCACCACAGTTGGCGGCTGATGCACCAGTCGCGCTTCTCGACCAGCCAGTTTTTGTAGAGTTTGCCGTAGCGCACCGGATCGGGGTGGAATGTCAGGTTGCGACCGGTGGGGGACTCCCACTCGGGATTGACGGCGTCGATGGCGGCCTGGGCGAGGCCTGGGGCCTTGAACTCGCGCTCGGTTCCGCTCCCCAGGGTCACGCCATCGGGGATGTCCGACATCCGCACGAACCACTGCTTGCTAAGATAGGGTTCGATGATTGTCTTGCTGCGGTCGGAGTGATCGATCTCAAGGTCGCGATCCTCGATGCCCTCGACGAGATCGCGCTCCTGTAGTGCTGAGATGATCTGCTTGCTGGCCTCGAAGCGGTCGAGTCCCTGGTAGTCCCCAGCGTTGTCGTTGAGGCTGCCGTCGTTGTTCAGGATGTTGACGATGTCGATGTCGTTCTTGTGGCGTCCCCACACCTCGTAGTCGTTTGGGTCGTGCGCGGGGGTGATCTTTACGCAACCGCTGCCGAGTTCAGGCTTGGCCCACTCGTCGGTGATGATCGGAATGGGCCGGTCCTGCAGGGGCAGCATCACCTGGCGGCCGTCGGCGGCCATCGCAGCGATGGTGTTCAAGACGTCGAGATGGCTGTCCTTACGGGCTTTGAGGCTGTCGAGAGCCTGTTGGTCATCCGCACGGTCCTTGTCGCTGGCCTCGGTGACCTTCTGTTCTGCCTGCGCGATCAGCTCGTCGAGCACGGCTCCTGGATTTGCCCGGCAGGCGACGGCGGTGTCCCCGAGCATTGTCTCGGGCCGGGTAGTGGCGACGATGATGTGGGAGGGCTCGCCGGGCTTCGGGTCGATCACCGGATAGCGGAGATGATAGAAGTGACCGTGAACCAGTTTGCGCTCCAACTCATCATCGGAGACCGCGGTCTGTAGATGGCAGTCCCAGTTCACCAGGCGATCTCCCTGGTAGATCAACCCGTCGCGGAACATCTTGAAGAAGGTGTGACGCACTGCGCGTTCGCATACCTCGTCCATCGTGAATCGCTGGCGGTCCCAGTCGCACGAACATCCCATCGCCTGCTGTTGGGAGACGATGCGTTGTTGGTATTCGTCCTTCCAGGCCCAGATACGTTTGACGAGGTCTTCGCGGCCGATGTCGTGGCGGGTCTTGCCCTCTAGTTCAAACAAGCGCTTTTCGACTACCGCTTGGGTGGCGATGCCAGCGTGGTCGGTGCCCGCCATCCAGAGTGTGTTGTCGCCCATCATCCTGTGCCAGCGGATCAGGAGATCTTGCATGACGTTGTCCATGGCGTGACCCATGTGCAGTGCGCCCGTCACATTGGGGAGCGGCATCATGATGACGTACGAGTTCTCACGTTCGTCCGGTGCGGCTGCGAAGCACTTCGACCCGAGCCACCGCTCGGTGATCGGACCTTCGATGATGCCGGGGTCGTATTGCTTCGGGAGTTCGGTGGCGTTCTCGTCTTGCATTGGGGTGCGCCCAGCGGCTGCGCTGGACCCTCCACACGGCGACGAAGTGGAAACGAGATTCGACCGTAGTGCAAAGGAGAATCGCAGCATTGGTGCTCCTCCCGGCCTACCGGCTGCGGACCAGACGCTCGACGGGGAAGCCCTCGGATTCGAGCAGGTCGGCAATGTCGACCAGGAAACGCTTTCCGTCGACGTAGTAGCCGGCGGTCCTCTTCAGGCCGGGGACCCGAGCCTGGAACCACCGGTTCAGCATCGCCATCATGAGTTCTCGCACGTACTTGGCGGCGCAGCTCGCCAGGGCGGTCGAGAACGAGCGGTCCTCGCCACGGGCGGTAAACGAGATGTGGACCGTGTGATCACCTCGATGCACTTCGTAGGTGGAGCAGTGGGAGGTTTCCTTGACGGTGCGGACCTGCCAGCGCTTGAGGTGGCGCCGTAGCCCCGGGGCGTAGTGAACTCGGCCGCCGCAGCGGTCCGCTACCAGATGGGCGCCGCCCGGCATGATTTTCAATACCCGACCGATCACATCGGAGTAGGCGTGGAAGTGGGTATCGCTCTTGTTGTCGGTGTCCGCGATCGACGCATTGAATTCCTCGACATCGACGGGGCGAATGGCCAGGTCATGCAGTTGGATGCCGTGATAGCCCATGTCGCGCTGCAGCATGTGGGCGGATAGCTCCAACTCTTCGCGGTTGTTGGCCAACGGCAGGCCCAGCGACATGTCGCTGTACCAGGGACAGCGCTCGAGGTGGGGCAAATCAGTGTTACAGAGGGCGAGAAAGCTGCCGACGGTGTCTGGGATCTCACCGTGCAGCGCGCCCCAAAAAGCCAGGACTGTCCGCTCAAGCCGCTGCAGGCTATGCCGTCCGGAATGGACCTTCTTGCTGTCGGCGACCTGTACTTTGCCCTTCTCGAACCGCTGGCGGCAGACGTGCCGCTTGAGGAGGTCCCAGGGGTCGCTGCCGCGTGGACCTTCGAGAGCTACCCCGGCGACGACCAAGGGACCGAGAATCGGACCCAGCCCAGCCTCGTCCACCCCGGCCAGGACCCCCGTGTCCAACTCGGTCGAAAACTCTGGTGCCAGTGAGAGTTCCGGTTCCGCCATCGCCCCCTCTTTACCACTTGGCCGGGTGTGGTCGACAGGAAACCCGCAAAGGTGGGCAAACCGCGGCGCGATGAAGTCCCGTGGGTCACATCGGATGCTACGCGACCAGGTCCGAAGCTCTGCCTTGCCCGATTAGTTGCCGACCTGCAGCAGGAGCGAGTTGCTCATCCCGAGTGTGCCGGATGAGATCGCGACTCCCTGTACAGCCAAGATCAAGCAGGTGATGCTGGCGGGACCGGTCGGCACGGACACTGGCAGGGGCACGGATGTTCCGCTCGGGTCCAGCATGCCGATCGGTATCAACAGTGTGTTGGTGAGACCTGGATAGGCGACACAGCCGGTGAATCCGAACAGGCCCAGGTCTAATTCGTGGACGCCCAGGCCGGCCAACACCATGGCGGTTGCGCCTGGCGTACCCGCAGTCAGCTGCATGGTCAGGTTGGATCCGAAGACTGCGTTACCGGTTGCGTCGAGGGAGAGGCGTCCATTGCACTTGTGACCGAAGCTCCCGATGCTGGCCCGGCACGGCGTCAGCGGGACGTTGATCATCATGAGGGAGATGTCGGTGGGTAAGACAGCGAAGTCGTAGACCCGTAGATCGTCGATGCTGCCCAGCAACCAGCAGCAGGCGCCTTGTCGCAGGACCGCCCCGATTGAGGCTACGTGCATGGAGAAGTTACCGTAGTTGGGTGACCTGGGTCCGTATCCCGCGTGATACCGGAACGAGGTCGAGGTGTCCTTGACGCCGTCTACGTACAAGGTTGGGTCTCCGGAGGTTTCGACCCACGCCACGTGGTGCCAGGTGTCATCGAACACCGTCGCGTTCGAGTATCCCTCCAGGACGACGCGTCCGGTGTCGTTTCGGATGTAGACCTGGAACTTGTCTGTCGTCGTGTTGGTGTTGCGCCCCGTCCCGAAGGTGATGATGGGGCTGTTATTACCCAGGTTGCCACCCTCGGCGTATACGCGGCGGTCGTGCTGGGCTGGCGCCTTGACCCAGAACGCGATCGTGTAGGGCGATCCCTTGCCGTCGTAGACCGGGATGCCTTTGCCACCTTTGAGTTCTACATAGTCGTCGACGCCGTCGAACGTCAGGGCGTTGCCGAACTTGCCGGCGACCCAGGGGGTCGGCCCGAAGTTCATCAGGGTGCCGTGGTTTGCATTCGGCGTGATGTCGTTGGCCGTGGTCCCTGAGGTCTCGTCGAGTTTCCACTCTCCGACCCACTGGGCGGCCGCGGGGTGTGTCAACCAAGCGATTAGGCAGACGCAGGTTATGGTCCTGGAGATGTGCATGGGGTCCAGCCTGGCGATGGCGGGCCGCAGTTGGGTGGTTGTCTGCGACCCGTCGAGGGTAGGAGGTCTGCGTGGGCCGTCAAGCAGCGGTGACCGGAGGCCTGGGGGATAATTGAAAATCCGAGGGAACCACATTCCTGTTATCGCGTTGGGAGGGCTGCCTGTAGACCCTGTAACAACATGAAGAAATCTAGCTTGTGGTGGTTCTTGTCGGCGTCGGCACTGACCTCGGTCCTCACCCTCGGCTGTATGTGGGATGCTGTTGAGGACGAAATCGCCGAGGTGACGGTTGAGGCCGCACAGCTCCCCACATCGGTCTTTGGTTCCAAAGAGTGGAACACCGCGATCGGATTAGGCGGTGGTGCCAGTGGCGGAAAATGGGGATCGCGTCGCGGCGGTCTCGGGAGGCTGGCGCTGAACCCCCGCACGGACACCAGTGGCGAGTCGTATTCCAAGGTCAAGGAGAACGCCTTCAAGTTGGTGTCCGCGAACCCTCTCTCGACCTTCGGTGTCGATGTGGACACGGCTTCGTATACCAACGTCCGCCGTTACCTCAACTACGGCCAGCTACCGCCGGCCGCAGCGGTCCGGGTCGAGGAGATGATCAACTACTTCAGGTTTGACTATCCCAAGCCACCGGACCGCGACAGTTTCTCGGTGTCGCTGGAGCAGGGGGCCTGCCCCTGGAATACCGATCATCAGTTGGTGCTGGTCGGCTTGCAGGGGCGCGACATCCCACCCGATCAGATACCGCCCCGCAATTTGGTGTTCCTGATCGATGTTTCCGGTTCGATGAGCGCCGCGAACAAGCTCCCGCTGGTGACGCGGTCCCTGAAGCTGATGCTCAGGAAGTTGACCGACAAGGACACTGTCGCGGTCGTGACCTACGCCGGTCAAGATCGGGTGGCGTTGGAGCCGACCAGCTGTGCGGATATCTCGAC
The DNA here is from genome assembly GCA_036338025.1 of Planctomycetota bacterium. Lineage (GTDB taxonomy): Bacteria > Planctomycetota > UBA1135 > UBA1135 > UBA2386 > JAYZDB01. The sequence continues at coordinate 11,737 of JAYZDB010000183.1, read as the reverse complement.
GATCGAGAACTGCCTGGACAATTTGACCTCCAGCGGTGGGACGAATGGCGCAGGTGGGATCCAGAAGTCCTACCAGTTGGCGCAAGCCCACTTCGCCAAGGAGCACATCAACCGCGTCATCCTGGTGACCGATGGCGACTTCAACATCGGGGAAACCAAGCAAGACGATTTGAAGAAGCTGATCGAGAAACAACGCGACAGCGGCGTCTACCTGACGGTGATCGGGGTGGGCAGTGGCAACTTGGGAGACGCCCGTATGTCCATGCTTGCCAAGCATGGCAACGGCCAGTACCTCTACGTGGACGGCGACAAGGAGGCGCGCCGGCAGCTCGACGAGCGCCTCGCAGGCACCCTCGTGACCATCGCCAAGGACGTCAAGCTGCAGGTCGAGTTCAACCCGGGCAAGGTGGCCGCTTATCGCCTGATCGGCTACGAGCGTCGGGTCATGAAGGCCGAGGAGTTTCGCGACGACAAGAAGGACTCGGGGGAGGTCGGCGCGGGCCACTCGGTCACGGCGCTCTACGAAGTCGTGCCAGCCGGTCGGCCGGTACCCGGAGCGGAGGTCACCGCCGCCGAGGCACAGGTGTCGAAGGGCACCGCAAAGCAGGGTCATATCATGGATGTCCGACTACGTTACAAGGCGCCCTGGGGTGAGCGGGCGAAGGAGTCCAGCTACCGGCTCGAAGGGCAGGCGGCGGCGAAGGCCAGTGGCAACCTGGAATTCGCGGGCGCTGTAGCCACGTTCGGGATGGTGTTGGCGAAATCTGCCCACCTCGGAAACGGGAGTCTGGCGATGGCGCTTGAACTCGCCCAACCGCTCAGCGGCAAGATCGGAGCCCGGGTCGAGTTTCTGCAACTCGTGACCAAGGCCCTCGAACTCACTGAGGCGGCGGCGCGTAAGGTCGCTGCAGAAACCGTCAAGGACAAAGAGGCCAGGGCCGGTCTGCACGCGCTGGAGTTCCTCGCCACACAGCAACAACCAGACGGCAGCTACAGCGCCATCGGGGACTGCCCTGTCAGTGATGTCGGCCTGACCTCGCTGGTAATACTGGCGTTCCTCAGTGAAGGATCGAGCACGCTGCGAAGAGGTGAGTACAAGAATGTCATCAAGGGTGCGGTTAGCTGGCTCCGGAGGCAGCAGACACAGCAGGGTCAGTTCTCCAGGGCGAACATCAGGAACGCTCCGTTGGAACAGGTCCTGGCCAGCCTTGCGGTGTGTGAGGCGCATTGGCGGTCTAGCTACAAGCTCCTCAAGAGGAACGCTGAGAGGGGCCGCGAGTACCTGGTGAACCACCTCCGCCCTGGTGCAGAGCTACGCGGTTGGTACCTGTTGGCCAACAAGTCGTTCAAGGCCGCGAAGTTGGCTGGCATTGACGATGAGCTCAAAGCCCATACGTGGGAGACGCCCGGGCATCCTGAACTCAAGGCCCCCGTCGGTGTGTATGACGCGCTCGCCTGGCCAGCGTCCGCGAGCAACCCGCGTGCCGTTCGGATTACTGAGATCGCCGGCCTCTTGCCTACGGCCAGCAAGGTCCTCGGCGATTCGGGACCGAACGCCGCCGTCTGTTATTTCACGACCCTGGCGGCGCAAGCTGCTGGAGGGGAGCAGGCCAAGGCGTGGGGGGCTTCCTTGCAGGCTCGGCTCAACGGTCTGCAGAGCAACCAGGGATCGTTCACCAATAGTGTGCGGACAGCAGACCCGATCTACGACACGGCGTTGATGGTGATGTCCCTGACCGCATTGCCTCAAGATCAGCCAGGGAGATAGTCGGATTCCGGTGCCTTCCAGTAGGGCTACCGATCCGGCATACTCCATCGCGTGATGACCGAAGGACCATCCCCAAAGCCAAAGGGAGCGCCTCGTCAGCAGCGCGCGCCCAAGATCACCTATTACCTCGAGTCACGCTACCGCAAGTTCGAGCGCGGCTTGCCGCAGACCATCTTCTACTGTCCGGAGTGTAAGGGTAATCGTCGCCGGGCCAGGGGTTGCAAGCGTTGTGATGGGTTTGGCAAGCTGACCCGGGACTCCGTACAGGAGTTGATCGGGCGCGTAGTGTTGCCGTCGTTCAAGGCACGGTTCGGCAAGTTTCATGGGGCTGGCCGCGAAGATCTCGACGTCAAGATGCTCGGTAAGGGTCGACCCTTCGTCTACGAAGTTGTCGGAGTCCGAAACGAGTCCGCCGATCTCGCAGCGATCGACGCGCGTTTGCGCGAAGTCTACGAGGGGCGAATCGAACTCGATCCTTTTCAGAAGGTGGAGCGATCACGGGTTGCATACTGGAAGGAGGCACAGCTCGACAAGTGCTACCGGGCTGGGATCGCCGCCGACTCTGCGGTCGATCCAGCGTTGCTACAGGGCCTGGTGGGGTGTTCGCTCGACGTCCTGCAACGCACACCGCAGCGCGTAGCGTACCGTCGCGCTGACATCGAGCGTGAACGTCGGGTCGAGATCCTCGGGGTGGATGACGTGGCGGAGTGTTCGTTCACCCTCGACATCCGTTGCATGCACGGCACCTACGTGAAGGAGTGGGTCAACAGTGACGAGGGCCGGACCCAGAACTCGCTGGCGGAGTTGCTGGGCGTCGGGTGTGCATGCGTCAGCCTCGACGTACTCGATATCCTGACCGGCCAGGGCGACGCGCTCTCTCAGTAGAGGCGGTCGCCGGCGCTGGGTCAGGGACCCGGCCGTGGCGGGAATGTCAGGAAAACAGGGAGTTGCGGACCATCCGGCAGGGGGCCAACGCTCAGAAGTCTAGCAGCGGAATCGCCGGATATTGTCACGGAGTTGTCTCTGGCAAGTTCTTGTCGCGGAAGGTCCGCTGGCAAGGCTACGGGCTGTTGAATTGTTTGTTCCAGAGAACCCCTGCTTGCGTCCTACCCAGGCTTGCGCGGGTGGTCTTGACCCAGGAGAAACGTCAGCATGAACTGCTGGTCCGCGTCGCTGCTCGCATTTGCCCTGGTTGCTTCCCGCTCGCCGGCCCAGGACGTCGATCGACCCAATTTCCTCTGGTTGATCTCTGAGGACAACTCCAAGCACTTCCTGAAGTTGTTCGATCCCAGTGGCGCGCCGACGCCGCGCATCGCGGCGCTGGCCAAGGACGGATTCTTGTTCGAGCACGCGTTTTCGAACAGTCCGGTCTGCTCCGTTGCTCGTACGACCTTGATGACCGGTTGCTACGGTCCGCGTATCGGCACCCAGTACCATCGGCGCTCAAAGCTTGCGCCGATGCCGAAGGGCTTGCAGATGTTCCCGAAGTACCTGCGTCAGGCCGGCTACTACACGACCAACAAGCGGAAGAAGGACTACAATGCCATCGAGGGTCGCGGAGTGTGGGATGCGTCGTCCGGCCGGGCGAGTTGGCGCAATCGGAAGCCGGGTCAACCGTTCTTCCACATGCAGAGCTTTGCCACCACGCACGAGAGCTCCTTGCACTTTTCTGCCAAGGTCATGCAGAAGTCGTCGACCACGACCGATCCCAAGAGCGTGGTCCTTGCACCCTATCACCCGGATACGCCGACGTTTCGCTACACCTACGCGCGCTACCACGACCGGATCCGACAGGTTGACGAGCAGATCGGCGTAGTCGTCGACCAACTCGCTTCTGATGGCTTGCTCGAAGACACCTTCGTGTTCTATTTCGGCGACCACGGCGGTGTGCTGCCGCGTGGTAAAGGCTACGCCTACGAGAGTGGACTGCATGTGCCACTCGTCGTACGCGTACCGTCGAAGTGGCAGCATCTGGTGGACGCGAAGCGTGGGACGCGGATTCGTGGATTCGTGAGTTTCGTGGACTTTGGGCCGACGCTGCTGCGTCTGGCCGGGGTCGAGGTGCCTGGCGGTGTGGATGGCCGGCCGTTCCTGGGCAAGGGCGTGAAGCTCGACGAGTTGAACTCCCGCGACGAAGCATTTGGTTACGCCGATCGATTCGACGAGAAGTGCGACCTGGTCCGCAGTCTGCGCAAGGGTCGTTTCAAGTATCTGCGCAGCTACCAGCCCTTCAACTTCGATGGACTGCAGAACAACTACCGCTACAGGATGTTGGCTTATGCTGAGTGGCGGCGGCTTTTCAAGGCCGGCAAACTGAACCCGGTCCAGCGGCAGTTCTTCGAGCCTCGGGCCCCCGAGGCGCTCTACGATCTGGAGACGGACCCACACGAGACCGTCAACCTGATTGACGATGAGAAACACGCCGCCATCGCCTCTGACCTGCGAACTCGCCTGGCCACCAAGGTCAAGGCGATCGCGGATCTCAGCATGTTTCCCGAGAGCTACCTGGTCGTGGAGGGAATGGCGGCACCGACCGAGTTCGGCCAGGCGAGAAAGCAAGAGATCGCAGACCTGGTGGCGATCGCAGACCTCAGCTTGAGTCCCTTTGACCAGGTCCGGCCGGAGATCGAGAGGGCGCTTGACTCCAAGCGTCCCTGGGAACGCTACTGGGCGTTGATCACCTGCAGTGCTCATGGACGGCAGGCGGCTGCCCTCGCGGCGCGTGCACAACACTTGGTCGAGACGGATCCTGAGCGCCTGGTTCGCGTGCGAGCTGCGGAATTTCTGGGATTGATCGGGAAGGCCGACCCGCGCGCGGCGGTCCTGGCCGCCCTGCGGGAGACGAAGTCGATGGTGGAGGCCAACCTCATCCTCAATAGCCTGGTCCTGCTGCGAGACGGTCAGCCGGGCTACGAGTTTCGTGTGACCGAAGCGGATGCTGTGGGTTCCAACAACCAGCGCAGCAATGTGAACCGGCGTCTGAACTACCTGAAGCGCTGAGCAGCGGGACGGATTCTGACTGCATTCGCAGAGGAGCTTGCCCGGTGCTTCGTTTCGTCGTGATAAGTGCTACCGTGCTGGTCCCTCTCAACCCCCAACTCATCCCATGACCAAGAAGTCCACTCGTCGATCTTTCGTTGTTCAGTCCGGTTCCCTGGCGGCCGGCGTTGCTGTTGCTCCGAGTCTCTCCTCGGTCCACGTTTCTGGTAGTGACGAGATCAAGGTTGCAGTCATCGGATGTGGTGGCCGTGGCACTGGTGCGGCGAGCCAGATCATGAATTCGAAGGGCAACACCCGATTGATCGCCGTTGCAGACGCCTTCCCGGACAAGGCAGCCGGTCGTGTGAACCAGCTCAAGAAGCGTTACGGCGACAAGGTGGATGTGCCGCAGGACCGGATGTTTGGTGGCCTGGATGGCTTCAAGAAGGCCGTTGATTGTGGTCCCGATGTTGTCGTCATCGCGACGCCGCCGGGTTTCAAACCCCAGCAGTTCGAGTATGCCGTCAGCAAGGGCAAGCATGTCTTCATGGAGAAGCCGGTCGCAAGTGACACCGAGGGCGTTCGCCGGGTGCTCGCCGCCAACCAGGTCGCCAAGGACAAGAACCTGATGGTTGGCATCGGTCTGCAGCGGCGTCACGAGGAGCGCTACCAGGATTGCGTCAAACGCCTTCAAGATGGGGCGATCGGCGACATCAATTTGCTGCGGGTCTACTGGAACGGCGGTGGAATCTGGGACCGCCCGCGCGAACAGGGCATGACTGAGATGCAGTTCCAGGTCAACAACTGGTACCATTTCATCTGGGCCTCCGGCGATCAGATTTGCGAGCAGCACATCCACAATCTTGACGTGGGTTGTTGGGTCAAGGACATGTACCCCATCGAGGCCAACGGCATGGGTGGTCGTGAACGTCGCCTGGATGGCGATCGGAGCAAGTCACAGATCTTCGACCACACCTTCGTCGAGTACACCTTCCCAGACGGCACCAAGATGTACAGCCAGGGGCGTCACCTCAGGAACGCGTTCAACTCGGTCGCCGAGTTCGCGCACGGCTCAAAGGGCATCAGCAAGGTTGGTGGCTGGATCGAGCCGCATGGCGCCAAGCGGATGAAGATTCGTGGCAAGGGCGGTGGACACCAGCAGGAACAACATGACCTGATCGAGTCTCTGATGAAGGGCGAGATCTACAATGAGGGTGACTACGGCGCCAAGAGCACGTTTACCGCGATCCTCGGCCGTGAAGCCTGCTACTCGGGCAAGGCTCTGAAGTGGGATGACCTGATGAAGCGCGGCAAGGACTACTGCCCTGGGATCGACCAGTACACCTTCGACTCAGAGCCACCGGTGGTCCGAGACGCCAAGGGTCTCTACCCGGTGCCCCTGGCAGGGATCCACAACCCCTTCGTTGAGGGGAAGAGGAAGAAGTGAGCCGCCCCGATCGTGGCGCGTCGTGCTCTACAGGACGACGTCGCCGCCTTCGAGTCGGGTCATGTACTGTTGGAGGATCCAGGCATAGGTCTTTGCCATGCCGTCGCGAAGCCGGGTTGAGGGTTCCCAGCCCAAGCGGTCCAAGATCATCGTGTTGTCACTGTTGCGCCCATTGACGCCCTTCGGCGCATCCAGTTTGTAATTACGCTCTAGCTTGACCTCGGCGATGTCCTCCACGATGTCCACGAGCTGGTTGATCGTGACCAACTCGTCCGAGCCGAGGTTGATCGGCTCCAGGACGTCACTGGCCATCAGGCGCTGGATGCCTTCGAGGCAGTCGTCGATGTACATGAAGCTGCGGGTCTGGTGGCCGTCACCCCAGATCTGGATTTCGTGCTTGCCGCTGATTTTTGCGTCGATCACCTTGCGACAGACGGCTGCCGGTGCCTTCTCACGGCCACCATCCCAGGTGCCGAGTTCCCCATACACGTTGTGAAATCGGGCAACCCGCGTGTACATCCCGAAGTCCTCGCGGAAGTGACGACACATACGCTCCGAGAACAGCTTCTCCCAGCCGTAGCCGTCTTCCGGCATCGCCGGATATGCATCGGCTTCCTTGAGGGCAACGACGTCTTCGCTGGTTTGCTTGTCCGCTGCGTAGACGCAGGCCGACGAGGAGTAGAAGTAGCGACTTACACCCTGATCCTTGGCAGCCCTGATCATGTTCGTGTTGGTCAACACGCTGAGCATGCACAGTGCCTTGTTGCTTTCGATGAAGCCCATCCCACCCATGTCGGCGGCCAGTTGATACACGTCGGCAGCGCCATCGCAGGCTTGATAGGCGGCTTCCTTGTCTTGTAGATCCAGTTGCAGGTTCTCAACGTCATCGAAGTGCTGATACCACTCGTCGAATGGCTTGACATCGACCGAACGAATCCGGGTAAAGCCCTGACGGCGGAAATCTGCAATCAGGTGGCCTCCAATGAAACCCCCGCCACCGGCGACAACGATCAACTGGTCTTTCATGTCTCTTCTGGTCTGGGAAGGCTGCGTTCGTTGTTGATTGACGCGGAAGCTACAACCGGGCAATCCGACGTGCCAGCGCTATATGACGTGAGGTAGGCGGTCACCCCGCGAGGCCCTCCTCGATGACGTCACATAATCTGCCGCGCAAGACCTCTGGTGAGAGGGATTTCCGGATCGCTTCGAGGCCGCCCCGTCCCATCGCTTCGAGGTCACCGGCCTGACCTCCGGCGATTTCCTCGACCAACTGGACCATCTCGTCGACCTGGTCTCTCTCCACGGACCATCCGACCTGGTACTCGTCGATCAGGTTGCCGATGTGTGACTCTCGTGGGCCGACCAACAGGATTGGACGGCTGGCAGCCAAGGCGCCGTAGGCCTTACAAGGATGTACGACTCCGACCATCTCCTCGGAGAAAGTCACCAGATGGATGTCGGCGGCCGACAGGGACCACTGCAGCTCCTCTAGCGGTTGGTAGGGCAGGGAGCGGACATTGGTGGCACCATTTTCGACCGCCTCGTCGACGTCGCGCTTGCCTAGTCCGCCGCCGATGAACATGAACACGAGGTCCTCGCGAGCCTCCAAACGCCTGGCGGCGGCCAGAATCGTCCCGATCGGGTGCGCGACGCTGTGGTTGCCGCTGTACATGAATACCAGCTTGTCCGTCAGTCCATGCTCGCGACGGAAGGGATTCTCCGAATGGAGTACCGGCTCGGTGGGCGGCAGCATCGTCCAAGGTGGGATGATCTCCATCTTGTCCGAGGTGTCGAGTTTGCGGTTCATCCGTTCTGCCATCAGTCGATCGAGCACCACGACTCGTGTGGCCCGTTTGAGCGACCGGCGGTTGAATGCTTCGAACATCCGTACCAGCAGTCCATCCTCTTTGACCTTGCCGAGGATCACCGCCTGATCTGGATTGATGTCCATGACCCAGAAGGTGTAGGGCGCGCGCCGAACGAGGGCGAGTAGCCACGCCACGATGGTGCACATGGGCGGCGAGGTGCTGACCAGGGTTCCCCGCAGTCCGCGAACGAACAGACCGCGGACAAAGGCCTGCAGGAGAAACAAGGTCGCGCCCATCAGGCGGATCGGGATCGAAGACTTGCCGAACGATGCCAGGGGCAAACGCCGGATTTCGACTCCATCGCGAAGTTCCCGGAGCGGGTTCTTCATGCTTGGGTCGTCGTAACCACGCGCCGAGGTCAGGACGACGACGCGGTGACCGCGCTGGGCCAACTCGACGGCGGTGTCGTGCATGTGCTGGCCGACCGACGCCGAGTCCGGGACGTAGACCTGGGTCAGAATGAGGATTGTTCCCTGTTTTGCCATCGTCTCCTGGCGGCCCTCCGTAGGACCACGCCTACCGCAGTATGGGACAGTCTACCGCGCCGGCTGCGCCGGATGAGCCCTAGTGTTGGGTTCCACAAAATCCCCGGGTCAGCGATCCTGCGACGGCGTTGGTAGTGGCGCGTGGTAGCACCACCCGAATCTGCATCGCCGCTCCGACCAGACCTCGCGCCTGCCGCCAGCCAGGATGCCTGCCATGGGGCAGGCACGGGATCTCGGACCTCCGGGGCCCTGAGCCGGTGGCTGCACGCCGCTGCCGGGGGCGGGTTTGCAACGGATGCGCCAGGCCTGGTCGCGGTAGATCGGGCCTTGGCTTGAATCTGGGGGGTGAGGGCCGACGATACCTGGACGATGAGCCAGGATGACCACAAGCCGCGGACCGACCTTGTCCAGTTCAATGACGATGGAACACCCACCAAGGAAACCATCAAGCGTGCGATGAAGGCGTTTCGCAAGCGTCTGAAGCTGATGCGACTCGATGAGGAGTCACAGCTCGGACATGACCCCATGAGCAAGGGGGAGCGCTCTACGATTTGCGGTATCACCCCGCCCGAGCATTACGGGTCGGAGCTGTGGGACAAGCTGGTCGATCTCGGGCGGTTGCGCCGCGACAATCACGGCTTGTATGAGATCGTCGAGATGTGAACACGGCCGGCGGCCTTCGAGCTAGGACGAGAACTCGTCTCGAATCCCCCGCAAGGCGTTCGCGATTTGTTCGAGAGCGTCCTGGCCGGTGCACAGTGGAGGCATGGCGTAGACAACATCGCCGAGGGGCCGGAGGAACACCCCTTCTCGCCGCGCGACCGCAATGATCTGTTGCCGCTGCTCGGAGAGGTAACCCCCAGATCCGAGGTTCGTTGCGATGACTGTTCCGAGGATTCGCCATGTTTCGTCGGCGGGTTGTCCGCCGAACGCTTGCCGCCAGAATGCCTCGATCCGACGGGCTTCATCCAGTGCGTGATGGTCGCGGAACAAGGCCAGTCCGGCGCGACCGGTGGCGCAGGCTAAGGGATTGGCGGTGTAGCTGTGGCCATGGAAGAGCATCTTGGCGCGGTTGCCGTCGAGCCAGGGTTCACAGACACGGTGGTTGACCACGGTTGCCGCCAGCGGCAGTACTCCCCCCGAAAGTCCCTTGGCGAGGCACACCAGGTCCGGGACGAAGTCCTGCAGGTGCTCCATCGCAAACAGACGCCCGGTGCGGCCAAAGCCGGTCATCACTTCGTCGAAGATCACCGGCAATTCGGCGGCTCGGGCTTGTTGGCAGAGGCGCTCCAGTTGGTCCGGCGTCTGGAATCGCATGCCCGAGGCAGCCTGGATCAGTGGTTCCACGATGACGCCGGCCAGCCGGTCTCCGTACTGCTCGATGGCGGTGGTCAGCGCGGACTCCTGCATGGGGATCTGCACGACTTCGAACAGCATGTCTTCGAACTCGGCGAAGAACACCGGGTCCCGCCCGATCGCCATCGTGCCGAAGGTGTCGCCGTGGTAGGCACCTTCGAAGCAGAGGAACAGGTTGCGTGAAGCGTTGTCCAGGCGTCGCCAATACCCGTGCACGATCTTCAGCGCGACTTCCATGGCGGTGGATCCGTTGTCGCTGTAGAACACCCGCTGGAACGATGCCGGCATCAGGTCCAGGAGTTCCTCGGCGAGTCGGATCGCAGGTTCGTGGGAAAGCCCGGCGAAGATCACCTGGTCGTGCTTGCGTGCCGCAGCCGCCAGGGCGGAGCGGATCCTGGGGTGGGCGTGGCCGTGGATGCAGGTCCACCAGGACGAGATCCCGTCGACCAGCACTTCGCCGGTGTCGAGGTGCAGCCACTCGCCCTCGGCACGTAGGCACACCGGCCGTTCGTCTTCCTCCCGAAGGGGAGTGTACGGGTGCCAGAGGTTGCGCTCGTCCAGCGTCCGGAGATCGTCGGCTGGCGCGACCTCGCCCGTGGCCTTGCCTAGTTGTTCGAGCAAGCTGGTGAGACCACTGGCTCGCGCTGCGTAGCTCTCTTGTGTGTCGTCGGCGGGCCAATCGACCTCGTGCACCGGAACCCCGCCGTGGTCGGCGAGGCTGTTGGCGTTGTTCTCACAGCTCGGTCCCATCAGGACGATGCCAAGACAGGGTATGCCGTGATCGCGGAGCACCGTGAGGTTGGCGAGGCAGGCGTTGATGGTGCCGACCCGGTTTGGTGCAACCAGGATGGCTGGCAGGCGGAGTGCCACGAACCAATCGATCTGCAGGGTATCGCTGGCGATCGGGGACAGCGGACCGCCGAGGCTCTCGACCATCAGCGGGCCTTCGGCGTCGGTGGGTCTGGCCTCGATGAGGGTCGCCAGCTTGGGCTGCGCTACGCCGGCTTTGGCGGCGGAAGCATCCGGTGCCGCTGGATGCTCGAATTCATAGACCGCGTCGAGGACGCAGGCATCCGGGCAGAGCGAGCGAATCCGGTCCGTGTCGGGAGCGCCGCTCTGGATCGGTTTCCAGTAGCGCCAGTTCTCGCCACCTTGCGTGGCGGCATGCCGGAGAAGCGCTGCCAGGGTGGTCTTGCCGGCGTCGGTATCTGTTCCGACGATGAGCAGGGATGGCAGGCGCTGGCGGTTTTGGCTCACAGCCCCTCCGACTTCGCCAGCGTGGCGACCGCGTCCACGAGTTGCGTGAGCTGTTGTTTGGTGTGGTCTGCGCGCACCGAGATGCGGAGGATGGCACGACCGTCCGGGACGGCTGGTGACCGGATTGCCGGCACACGCAGTCCGTGCTCGAGGAGAGCCGTAGCCCATGCGCTGGCGCGTTCATCGCTGCCGAGCAGGATCGGGAGGATGTTGGAACGAGCCTGCTCGTTGAATTCCACCCGACCCTTGAAGATCTCGAGGAGTGCCGTGGTGACGAACGCTGCGTGCTTCTCCAGCAGTTCGCGCGGCTTCGAGTCGTTTTGGACCTTCTGGACGTTCCGCACCGTGGCTGTCGCGATGGCGTCGGGTAGCGAGGTCGTGAAGATGAAAGGTCGGCAGCACTGTACGAGGAAGTCTCGTATCTCGGGATCGACGATCACGTAGCCCCCGTGTGTACCCAGGGCCTTTCCGCAGGTGTGTACCGAAGCAAACACCTGGTCTCGGGTGTTGCTGGCCTCGATCAGCCCAGCACCGGTCGGCCCGTAGCAGCCGGTTGCGTGGGCTTCGTCGACGATCA
>JAYZDB010000182.1:0-6211 GCA_036338025.1 Planctomycetota bacterium | reverse complement strand
CAAGGAAGGCGAGCCCTTTCCGACGCGATGCCGGAAGACAACGGGTCTGGTTACACGGGCTTCATTCATCAGGTATTGCACGACAACTCCCTCAAGGATCATCCGGATCTCGATACGCTTGAGTTCTACATGTGTGGTCCGCCGATGATGAACACAGCGGTGCAAAACCTTCTCGATGACATGGGCGTCGAGAAGGAGATGGTCGACTTCGATGACTTCGGTGGTTAGCAGCACGGAGTTTGCATGACAAGCTGCTGGAACCTGGTCCTGCTGCTCGCTCTGCTCGGTAGTTGTACGCCGACTGCTAGTCTCACCCACTTCCGTGGTGCTGCGATGGGGACCTCGTATTCCATCAAAGTCGTGTTGCCGCAGGGCGTTGCCCGCGAGCAGGCGAAGGCGCGGATCGACGAGACCTTGCGCGAATTTGACTTGTTGTTCAGTACCTACAACAAAGACAGCGAGATCAGCCGTTTCAACGCGCACCGCGGCGATCGGCCATTCGTGGCTAGCGAGCCCTTTGCCGGCCTGATCTTGCGATCGCTGAAACTGGCGAAGCGAACCCTGGGAGCCTTTGACCCGACGGTTGGACCGCTGTCACGACTTTATGGATTCGGTCCGGACGGTGAGCCGGTCGACGCACCGCCCTCGGACGCAACGATCGCGGCAGTGCGCAAGACGATCGGCTGGCAACGGCTGCAGGCCGCCGGCCTGCAGATCTCGAAGAACCCGGCAAGTGTCGAACTCGACCTCAACGCGATTGCAAAGGGCGCTGGTGTCGATGCGGTGGCGCGGTCTCTCGATGGACTCGGCAGCGGATCGTACATGGTGGAGATTGGAGGTGAGGTGCGTTGTCGAGGCACCAAGCCTGATGGCGCGCTGTGGCGGCTCGGGATCTCGCTACCAGACAAGTCCGGCTTTGCGGACAAGGTCGACCTGCTTGATGTCGCGATGGCGACGAGCGGTTCCTATCTGCAGTTCAAGCACTTGGGTTCGACCAGGGTACACCACATCCTGGACCCGAGAACTGGACGCAATGCGGATAGCAGGATTGTCAGTGTGACGGTCATCGCGCCGAGCTGCGAGCTTGCCGACGGCCTGGCGACAGCGCTGATGGTATTGGGTCCTGAGGCTGGTGATGAAGTCCTGTCCGTGCCGGATCTGGCCTCTGTCAAGGTCATGTACCTGCTGGCCGGGGATTCAGGGATCGAGTTGCGCTACGTGCGTTGGTGAGGCAGCAGTCCAACTTGAGCTTCCCCAAAGGCGCGGCGGTCGGTACCCTCCGCCGACCAAGCCATGAGTGTTGCTACCAATCAGGATCTGATCGATTGCTGGAAGGACCAGCCGGCGCCGCTGCTGCCCTTGCTGCACGCATTCCATGATCGTGATGGGTTCCTCTCCGAGGACGCGATCCGGGCGGTGTCCAAGGGCCTTCGGACGCCCTTGGCGGACCTCTACGGCACGGTGACCTTCTATCATCACGTGTCCCGGGGGCCCGAGGGCTTGGGGAGTCCGCGGGTCTGCACGGGTCCGGTGTGCTGCCTGCGTGGTGGCAATGAGATTCTCGAGGCCCTGCGCAAGGATGGAGCGACCCCGATGCCCTGCTCAGGGCGCTGTGACCAACCGGTACCGGTCCTGTTCGGGGCCGAGACGCGAGTCGGTGAAACAGCCGACGGCTTGCAGGCGGCGCCGTCGCGCCTGCCGGTAGCCAACCCGGGCGGCCATCAAGAGTGTGTGTTTCGCGGTATCCGTGAGCCAGGCCGCGCCAGCTTGTCGGTCTATGGTGAATACGCCGGCCTTTTGAAAGCCCGGGAGATGAGTCGGGATGCGGTGCTCGAAGTGGTCACAGACAGCAAGCTCGCTGGTCGTGGCGGTGCGGGCTTCCCGACCGGGACCAAGTGGCGTGCCGTGGACGATGCCGTGGGTGGTCCGAAAGCAATTGTCTGCAACGCCGATGAGGGCGAACCAGGCTGCTTCAAGGATCGGGCGATCATGGACTACGATCCGCATCAGTTGATCGAGGGCATGGCAATCGCGGCGCATGCGACCGGAGCGACCCTCGGTTTCATCTACCTGCGCTACGAGTATCCCGAGACGCAGGGGATCCTCGAGCGTGCCTTGGCCGAGGCAGAAGCCGCCGGCTACATCGGCGGCGAATTCCCGATCTACGTCCGCCGCGGTGCGGGTGCCTACATCTGTGGCGAGGAAGGGTCCTTGCTCAACAGCCTCGAGGGCAAGCATCCGTTCCCGCGCAACCGTCCGCCGTTCCCCGTCACCCACGGTTACGAAGACCAGCCGACGGTCGTAAACAACGTCGAGACTCTGGCATCGGTGCCGCCGATCCTGGAGTACGGTGCTGCCTGGTACCGCGATCTTGGGATGGGAGAGCAGGCTGGCACCAAGTTGGTGAGCTTGTCCGGGGATATCCGGCGACCGGACAACTACGAGGTCCCCCTGGGTCTCCCCTTGTCGACCTTGCTCTACGATTGGGCCGGCGGTCCGGGCGAGGGTCGCACGATCCAGGCGGTCACGATGGCCGGCTTGTCCGGGGGCTTTCTGGCCGGCGAGGACCTCGATGTGACCCTGGATGAACCGAGTATCCGCAGCAAGGGCTCGTTCCTGGGTGCGGCTGGGATCATCGTGTTCGATGACACCCGTGACATGGTTGCAGCTGCGCACGGAGCCATGGAGTTTTTCGCCGAGGAGTCTTGCGGCAAGTGCTTCCCATGTCGAATTGGTGCCCAGAGGATTACGGAGCGACTGGCGGGCTCGGCCGGACCGGCTACACTGGCGGACTGGCAGTCTGAGGTCACGGATCTCTCCAGCGTGATGAAGGCTACCAGTGCTTGTGGCCTCGGTATGGCGGCACCCCTGGTCGTCGAGAGCTTGATGCGTTACTTCCCCGATGCCGTGGCTCGGCACGTGGAGTCGACCGGATGACGATAAGCGAGAACGAACCGACCCTTTTGACCTTCACCCTGGATGGTGAGGCGGTCTCGTTTTGTCCGGGTGAGACGATCTACGAGGTCGCAATGCGGCACCGGAAAGAGGTGCCGACACTGTGCTACGACGATCGCCTGGACGCGTTTGGCGGCTGTCGGATGTGCGTTGTCGAACTGGAAGGAGCCCGCAATCCGGTGGCTTCCTGTACCACCTCGGCGGGTGCGGACATGGTTGTGCGGACCAGGACCGATGTGTTGGAGAAGTACCGCAAGACCCTGCTCGAGATGCTCGCTTCCGAGAATCGTCAAATCGACGTCGATCCTCTGAGTGGCTACGCATCGCAGGAACTCGCGGGGCTCATCGACCGCTACCAGGCTCGCACCGGGCGGTTCGCCGGCGCCAGGTCCGGCACCAGCAAGATGGAAGATGACCCCAACCCGTTCATCCTGCGGGACTACGACCAGTGCATCTCCTGTTACCGCTGCGTCCGCGTATGTGCTGAGGAGGAAGGCGACTACGCGATCAGTGTCGCCGGACGAGGTTTTCGTACCCAGATTACTACTGAGTTCGACAACACCCTGAAGGACTCCGCCTGTACTTTCTGTGGCCAGTGCATCCAAACCTGCCCGACCGGCGCCTTGTCCGATCGCAAGGCCTTGCGCTACGCCGATGTTGACAAGCCAATCGAGAAGACCCGCACGATTTGCACCTACTGCGGTGTTGGATGTTCCGTCGATCTACTGAGCAAGGGTGACCAGCTGGTTGGTTTGCAACCTGCGATGGACGGGCCTGCGAACGAAGGTGCGCTTTGCATCAAGGGCCAGTTCGCCTACGACTTCATCCAACATGACGACCGCCTGAAGACACCCCTGGTCCGTGACGAGGCTGGTGATCTGGTACCTGCCAGCTGGGATGAGGCTCTCGATCGTGCCGCTGAGGGTTTCATGAAAGCTGCGCGGGAGCACGGTCGGCACAGCGTCTTCGCGATCTCCTCGGGCCGCGCTCCGAACGAGGCCAACTACACGATCCAGAAGTTTATTCGAGCAGGCTTTGCGACCAACTACGTCGACAACTGCTCGCGTGGTTGACACGCTCCAACGGTCACCGGTCTGGCGGCCACAATCGGACGAGGAGCGATGTCCAACCCGATCTCCGACATGGAGAAACCCGATGTGATCTTCGCGATCGGGACCAACATGACGGAGTGCCATCCGGTCGCAGCCCTTCGCCTGAAGAAGGCGCTGAAGCGTGGCGCCAAGATGATCGTCGCGGACCCACGCCGGATCCTCCTCAGCGAGATGGCCGATGTCTTTTTGCCAATACGGGTTGGGACGGATGTACCCCTGCTGTTGGCGATGGCCCACGTCATCCAGCGAGACGGGTTGATCGACGAGGAGTACGTGGCGGCACGCACCCGAGAGACCGACGAGTTCCTCGCCCACATCGAGAGGTTTACGCCCGAATGGGCGGCCGAGATCTGCGAGGTGCCTGCCGAGGACATCGAGAAGGCGGGGCGGATGTACGGCGCCGCGGACCGCGCGGGTATCTACTACACCCTTGGCATCACCGAGCACATCTGCGGCGTCGACAACGTGCAGAGCCTGTGCAACCTGGCGATGATGACCGGCAACCTCGGCAAGGAAGGCGCGGGTCTCAACCCGATGCGCGGCCAGAACAACGTGCAAGGTTCGGGTGACGCTGGCGCGGTGCCGGCGAACTTCCCAGGTTTTCAGTCTGTGACCGACCCCGAAAACCAGGCGAAGTTCGAACAACTCTACGGCAAGAAGGTCGACCTGGAGAAGGGCATCACCAAGATCACCGCCCTGGAACGCGCGGGCAATGAGACGCGTGCCTTGTTGATCGATGGCGAAAATACCCTGGTGTCCGACGCGGACCGCAAGCACACCGAGGAGAGCCTGAAGAAGCTCGACCACCTGGTCGTAATCGATCTTTTCCTCACTGAGACCGCCGAGGTGGCGCACGTGGTCTTGCCAGCCACCGCCTGGGGCGAGACGGATGGCTCCTGTACCAACACCGAACGGCGCGTGCAGCGTTTGCGCGCTGCGGTGCCAGCGCAGGGGGATTCGATGCCCGACTGGTGGATCATTTCGCAGATAGCCCAGCGCTGTGGCATTCCTGGCTTCGATTACGAATCTGCAGAGGATGTCTTCAACGAAGAGTGCGAGGTTTCGCCGATCTACAATGGCCTGGATTGGGAGCGTATCGCGAGCAGCGAGTTCCAATGGCCAGTGCCGACGGCAGACCACCCGGGAACTCCCATTCTTCACCAGGGCGTGTTCAAGAATGGTAGGGGTGTCTTCAAGCGGATCGAATACCGCCCGCCCGCGGATCAGATCAGCGCAGAATTTCCGCTCTGGCTCACCACCGGACGACGCTTGCAGGCGTACCACACCCGGACCCAGACCGGCCGCACCTATGGAATTGAGTATCTGCTCTCTGAGGAGACCCTGGAAATCCACGCCGCCGATATGCAGTCCATGGGGCTGGAAGACGGTGATCGGGTCCGCATGAGCAGCCCGCGGGGGTCCGTTGAGATCAAGGTTGGGACCTCTGAGGAGTCTCCGCCTGGCACCGTGTTCTGCAGTTTCAGCTTCAACGATGTGCCCATCAACTACCTGACCGGAGGGGGATTCGACCCGGTGACGCAGACAGCCGAATTCAAGGTCTGCGCCGTCAACCTCGAGAAGTTGGTGCCCTCGCCGGAACTACCCGCATAGGCCGCCTGCCGAGAGGGCGGTTCTCGGCTCCCGGGACGCTGCGAGGGGAACTGAGGAATTTCTACATGACTTGCGTCTGAGGCTCGTTGCCGGGCCCCGCGCGGCCGTCTCGGCGATGTTTTTTCGATCTGGCGAAACCGCCTAAGGGGCTGTGGGCACCAGCCTTGCCAGGACTGTTGGCCACCTGGCGAGACCCTGAAAAGCCGGATACCTTGAATAGAGTCTTCCAGGCCAGATACTTACGTATTCCCCCACTGCCGGTCCTGGGTTTCCCCAACCCCGGGCCGGGCGTTGCCGATCCCTGCCTTTGGGCAGTGCGAGGTCGGCGAGTTGCATCCGTTGAGGCCCCCTATGACAGACGACACAGCACAGCGCAAATTTCGCGTCTACACGCAGAAGAACATGCATGAGATGCCGCAGATCCAGGGGCTCTCAGAGTCCGAGCAGGTTGCTATGCAAGCAGTTGCGGCGGTGCTGCCGTTTCGTGTTAACGACTACGTGGTCGAGGAACTGATCAATTGGGACAACATCCC
>JAYZDB010000181.1:0-4575 GCA_036338025.1 Planctomycetota bacterium | reverse complement strand
ATTCCCCCCAGACCAACCGGGCGAGGCAGAGACGCCTCTTCTCACCGCCTGACAAGCTGCTGATGGATTTTTCTACTTCATCGCCCGAGAACATGAACAGTCCCAGGTGGTCGCGGAGTTCTCTACCGGTGGCCTGCGGGGCGACCGCGGCCAGGGCGTCGAGGACGTTGCCAGTATCCGGCAGATCCGACATCTCCTGGGTGAAGATCCCAGGCTGCACCTTGTGGGCTCGCCGGACTTCACCCGCGCTCGCGGCTGCCTGACCGCACAGGATCTTCAGCATGGTTGTCTTGCCGGATCCGTTGCGACCGAGCAAGCCCAGGGTCTCCCCGTGCAGGAGGCGGAAGGTCACCCCTGAGAACAACTCGCGTCCGGTCGGGACTTGTGCGGCGAGGTTTTCGATCTCGAGGATGCTCTGCCCGGACTGGCCTCGACCACCGGCGAAGCGCAACTTGACGCTGCCCTTCGCGGTCTTGGGCCGTTCGATCAACTGCAGCCGCTTCACCCGTTTGAGCCGACCCTTGGCCTGAGCCGTCAGGCGGCTGCCCATGTGCTTGCGGATGAACTCCATCTCCTTCTTGATGAAGGACTGCTGGTCTTTGAACGCGCGACTCTGACTGAGCAGGTTGTTGTCGGTCTGCTTGATGAATGCTGAGTAGTTGCCCTTGAACTTGGTAGCGGTGCCGAACTCCACCTCGACGATGCTGGTTGCGATTGCATCCAGAAACTGCCGGTCGTGGCTGACCGCAACCACTGCCCCGGGGTGCTTTTGGATGTAGCGTTCGACGAAGTCGATACCCTGCAGGTCGAGGTGGTTGGTAGGTTCGTCCACGATCAGCAGATCGACTGGCTGCAACATCAGGCTTGCCAACACCACTCGCGACGATTCGCCGCCCGACAGGACGGACACATCCTTTTCTCGATCGAGCTGTGAAAACCCCAACCCGTTGAGAACACGCTCACACAGGTGCTCGCGGTCGTAGCCGCCGCCAGCCTCGAACGCGGCATGCAGCGTGCCGTAGGAGGTCAGCGCATTCTTGTCGTCGGGTGTCTCGGCGAGGGTGGCTTCGAGTGCCTGGATACGTGCCAGCAGGGCTGGGAATTCTCCGTTACCCCGCATCACGAAGTCGTAAACCTTGGTGCCTTCGCGCAGGTCGGGAATCTGCGCCGCGTAGCCGATCCGCAGATTGCGTCGGCAATTGCGGGAACCTCGATCGGGATCGTCAATGCCTGCGAGGGTCCGGATCAGCGTTGTCTTACCGACACCGTTGTCGCCGATGATCCCGATCCGTTCTCGGTCCTCGACGCGCAGACTGGCGCCGTCCAATACGATCAGATCGCCGAAGCGACGCTCGATCTTGTCGAGGCTGACGAGGGTCACTTGAGGAGATGGTAATCCTTCATGAAGGCGCGCTTCTTGAAGATGTACTCGACCTGGATTGTCGGAATCTTCCCAGGCGGCGGAGCTTTGCCCGCCGCTTCGGCGCGCTTTTTGGCTTCGCTTGCAGCCTTCTCGATCTCCGCGAAGAAGTCTGTCAGCACCTTGCGGGCCTGCTTCGCATCCTTGACCGTGTGGTTGTTGATGCTGACGACCAGTGAGTTGATCGGTAGCCCGAGTTTGTTGAGAGGCTCAGGAAGCCGTCCGAGCCGAATCCCGTAGCGGACTGTACCAGACTTCAGCTTGGCTGAGCCTGGTGGGAACAGGACGGGCACCAGGATCCGCTTGCCGACTTCCAAGATCTTGTCGCGATCCTCGCTGGGGTAGAGGTCGCAACGCCCCAAGGACACGTGACGAATGGGGGGGAACAACTCGTAATCGAGTGCGTCGAGCCACTCTTTCAGCTCCTGGTCCGCGGCAGCCAGCTTCGGGATTCGTCCTTGCTTCTTGTCGATGGCGACGAGGAAGGCATGCGCTTGTTTGCGGATATCCTTGTCCGCCGATACCAGTAGCGTGGAAATCTGTTCGCCCACCTCTTCGAGGTAGACCCGGCCGAGGTCCGGGCGGATCTTCAAGACTTCGGTCAAGAACCAAAGCCCCTGCGCCTTGTCGATGCCTTGCTCTTGATCGAGCAGCAGGAAGAACGGTAGAGGGTTGAAGTCGTATTTCGGAACTACGACGCCGTTGTCCGGGAACTTCGGATTTTGCGGCTTGCTCTGCTTGTAGTGCACGCGCATGTAGTTCAGCGCTCGTTCGAATCCAATTTCGCGAAGGTCGCGTAGTGGTTCACCCGGCAAGTTCGAAATCAACTGGATGATCTTGTGTGGATCGTTGAAGTAGAACATCCCGTAGATGCATGCCCGGCGGGTCCGAACTTGATTGTCTTCCCGCATGATCTTGCCGAGCCAGCCCTCCATGTTCAGTCCGTTGGACTTGATGTTCTCGTGAGCTTGGGTCCAGGCCTTGACCGAGCAGATTTCGCGGCCACCGGAATCAATCGCCAACTGCAGATGGTTGGCGTTGCTGGCGAGCCGGTGCATCTCTGCGAGGTCTGCGATCAGATCCCGAGCTTGTCCGGGGACGTTCTCCTTGACCCCCGTTGGCCGGCGGAATGGCTCGATGTCATCGTATTCCTTGGCGCCCGATGAGCGCAGCCAGTAGGTGTCGATCGAGACCGTCCCATCGGCATTGGGCCGCTGGGCCACGGCCTTGACCGGGATGACCAGGAGGCCCGCAGCCAGCAGGAGGGAGTGGACAGGGATTTTCATGAGTTCGGATCCGGGCTTGCGACGTCCGGGATTATCTGTAGCCGCAACGAGCGGGAACGGTAACCACGCCACACTACCTGGGAAATAGAGTTGGCAGCGCCTGGATTCGCCGACTTGGCACACAATCTCGATCCTGCGCACTAGGAGTTTCTTGACAGGCATTTACGCAGCCAGTGACGTTCTGGCCGGTATCGTGAAGAGCCTTCCCCCCGAGGAGATTCCCCTCATGACAGAACAGTCCTCCGTCAGCCACCATCGCTGGGATGCCATGCCCAAGGAGAAGGTCACCGATGCCATCGATCGGCGCTTGGTGACCGGCGAGCGCAGCATGCTCGCCCACGTCTATCTCGCCGCCGACAGCGTGGTTCCCCGCCATTCGCACGACCACGAACAGTTCTCCTACATCTTGCAAGGAGCGTTGCACTTTTGGATTGGTGAGGACGAATCGGAAGAGGTCATTGTGCGTGCTGGTGAGGTCTTGCACATCCCGTCCAACGTTCCGCACAAGGCCAAAGCACTCGAGGACACCATTGACCTCGACGTCTTTACGCCGGTCCGGCAGGATTGGCTTGATGGAACCGACACCTACTTTCACGACGAGTCGTAACCCGGATGGATTTTGGCCTGACAGATCGCGTCGCGTTGGTGGCGGCTTCGAGTAAGGGGCTTGGCCGCGCGGTTGCTACGGAGCTTGCATCTGAGGGCTGCAAGTTGTTGCTGTGTGCTCGTGGTGAGGAATCGTTGAAGGAGGCCGCCAACGAGTTGTCATCGGCGGGCTCGGAGGTGTGCGCAGAGCTGGCCGACCTGACGGATCCCGGTGATATCGACCGACTCGTAGCGAGCGGTCTCAATCAGTTTGGCCGGATCGACATCCTGGTCACCAACACCGGCGGACCCCCTGCTGGGCCGTTCGAATCTCACGATCGCGACGCCTGGCAGCTCGCCGTGCGACAGAATCTCGACAGCGTGGTCAACTTGACCCGCGCCGTGTTGCCGGGGATGCGCGAGCAAGGGTTTGGCCGGATCATCAACATCACCTCGATCGCTGTGAAGCAGCCGGTCGATGGGCTGATGCTCTCGAATAGCATGCGCGCGGCAGTGACGGGATTTGCTCGTACCCTGGCCAACGAAGTCGCCAGTTCGGGCATCACGGTCAACAATGTGCTACCGGGCTACACCCGCACCGAACGGCTCTGGCAACTCGCTTCCAAGTTGGCAGCCGACGCCGGCACGACGGCCGAGGAAGCCCTGGCCGAATGGGAGTCGGAAATACCGATGGGCCGCGTAGGGACGCCCCGGGAATTTGCGGCGCTGGTGGCGTTTCTGGCGTCCGATCGCGCGGGCTACATCACCGGGACCTCGATCCCGGTCGATGGTGGCTGGATTCGCGGTCTGCTGTAGTTATCGGAGCCGGTGATTTGGCCCGGCGCCCAGCGCCGCCTAGGCCAGGAAGTGGAGCAGCGCTACCTGGGCGATTCCGATCAGGATTCCCAGCAGTCCACCCAGCAGCTCGATCGCCCGTAGTTCCTTGGCGGCGACCTGCAACACCAGGACTTCGAGCTTTTCGAGCGGGAACGCGGCGATCTTCTCGGCGACCAGGGCTTCGACATCCAGACCTTCTTCCAGGGCGGTCTCGAGCTTGTGCATCACCGTATCCTTGTGCTCCATGATGCGCTTGGCGATGGACTTGCGCAGGTCGTCGACCCTGGCATCGGTCAGAAACCCGCCGATCAGGGGCAGGCTGCGCAACTCCTCGATTTTCGGGGCGAGAGCGGACTCGAAGAGGTCGAGGAGAAGTGACTCCATGTCGAGGCTGTCGAGGCCGCGGACGACATCCTCGTGGCGTATCAGGTGGTCTCCGACCACCGC
>JAYZDB010000180.1:0-6716 GCA_036338025.1 Planctomycetota bacterium | reverse complement strand
GCTCGAGGAGACCTCAGTGCTGACTGTCTACAAGCGTCTCGGTTTCCGGTACGACGATTCCCGCAGCTCCCACCCGATGCAGCGAGGGACTCTCGCGATGGCCAACTCCGGACCGGGCACCAACGGGTCGCAGTTCTTCATCAACTTCAAGAACAACGAGTTTCTCAACGGCAAGCACACGGTGTTCGGTCGGGTGGTGGTGGGGATGGAGGTCGTTGACAAGGTGCAGATGGTGAAGATTGGCGCCGGCGACAAGCCTGTCGAAGACATCAAGATCCTCTCGATCCGGCGGGCCCCGAAGCCCGCATTGCTGCGGAAAGATCCCGCCAAGAAGAACTCGAAGTAGGCAGTGCCATGGATCCCTTTGCCCTCGCAGGTCGCGTCGCGCTGGTTACTGGTAGCACGCGCGGTCTCGGTCGGGCGATGGCCAATGCCTTGGGTCGAGCGGGCGCCAAGGTTGCGTTCAACTACTACAACGATGAAGGCACCGCGGACCGCGCATTGAACGAGTTCGTCGCCGAGGGCTTGGAAGGCATCCTGGTGCGTGGTGACATTACTGACCCCGCCGACGTTGAGCGGGTAGTCGGGGAGATCGGCGAACGACTGGGTCCGGTGGACATCCTGGTTCCCAACGCGACCTGCGCACAGCCGATGGAGTTGATCGAGGACTACGACTGGGAGACCTACCAGCGCATGATCGACTTCTTCGTCAAGAGCCCCTTCCTGCTCACGCGGGCCTGCTTGCCGCACATGAAGCAGCAGGGCTGGGGGCGGATCATCAACATCTGTACGACTGCATTTGTCGCCGGCAAGCCGGTCTTCTCGGCGTACGTCGCGGCCAAGGGCGGTCAGGTCGGGATGTCGCGAAGCCTGGCGTCAGAGTTGGCACCGTTTGGCATCACCGTCAACATGGTCTCGCCGGGGTGGATTCCCGTCGAGCGACACGCCGATGAGCCGCAGGCGGCCAAGGATGCCTATCGGGACCGAATCCCGACCGGGCGTCTGGGGGTGCCGGATGATGTGGGGGGTGCGGTGGTGTTCCTCGCCAGCGAGGCCGCCTCGTTCGTTACCGGCCAGAACATCAACGTCAACGGTGGTGTGACCATCGGCTAGATGTGGATATGATGGCGGCCCGCCCTTTCCGCCGATTGTGGAAGGGGCATTCGCACTCAAATCCCATGTCTGCCTTCTTTCGTCGTCGTCGCAAAGGTCCTGATCCGAAGTCCGATTCCAAGCGGACAGACGGTGCAGGTCCGCCGGCAGACGAGCCCGAGAAGAGTGCCTTGTCTGCTGACTCGCCGACCTTGTTCGATGTCCGACAGGCGCAGAGCCCGAAGCATGCAGAGACCTGGAATGGCTCCTGGGAACGTCTGTCCGACAAGGTCTACTCGTTTCTCGCCCGGCGGTTCGACCGCGACAAGATTCCTTTCGACGTCGAGTTCGATGACTTCTTCAGTGCGGTGCTGTCACGCATGCTGCGTGACCTGCCGAACCTGGAGGTCCGCGGTCGCCGCGAGTTCTGGGGCTGGGTCAAGAAGATCGCTGCCAACCAGTTGATCGACATGTGGCGTCGGCATCGCCGTTTGCGGCACGGTGGCGGTCGAGTTGCGCAGCAGGTCGACGATGGTGACAACGACGTGGTGGCGGGAGCTGTCGATCCGGGTAGCCTGACCCCGAGCGGGTTCTTCATGGTCCGTGAGCTCGAGGGTGCCGAAGAGGAGTGTGTCAACAAGATCACCAACGAGCAGGCCCGCAAGATCTACATGATGCGGCGCCGGGACGGTCTCGACTACGAGGAGATTGCGCAGCGCGTTGGTAGCGAGAGCGCGGATTCGGTCCGTGCGACGTTCAGCCGGATCAAGGGTCAGGTGCACGAGTGCCTGCGCCGCCGCCTCGACGGCTACACCGAGTTGCTGGTCGCTGACTAGGGGTCCGGACTGCGAGACCCCACGAGAACCACCCCCCCCGTGGATGGTGCGTTGCGCGGGACAGCACCGGGCGTCATCGCCTCCTGAGAATCGGGTGAAGGGTTCGGTTCTGCCGGTGGTGTGAGGCGGTCGATCCCGTGGGACGGAGAGTCGTCTGGTGACCCGTGAAACGAACACGGGCAAATATGGTCAGGCGTATTCCCCGATAACGTCTTCTTGGCCACCTTGCGTCATCAATTGAAACCTCTTCTGGGTAGACTTGGGTGCTCTGATTCCCTCCCCGCCACGTCCCAAAAGATCACCCATGACACTCTCTCACATCAGTTTCGCTGTCGCCGTCGCGGCTGCGATCTTCACTCCGTCTGTTGCAGCGCAGGCTTCCAAGGTCATCCCGGCGGCCAACGCGTCAGTAGAAGGATCTAGACAGAGCGTCTATCCGTTTGGCTACACCAACCCACGGGTGCAGCAAGTCTGGGCCGGTAGCGCCATCACGAGCTCCGTTGCTTTCATCGATGGCCTGGACTACCGGGGCAATGCACCGCGTTCGGCGACACAGGCCATGCCAGCGCGGGCCTACAAGGGCCTCCAGATCGATTTCGGGACGACCAGTGTCAGCCCGACGACGCTGTCGAAGACCTTTGCTTCCAACGTCACCTCGACCATGACGACGGTGTTCAACGCGGCGTACAACCTGCCGGCCCAGCCGGCCCTCGCGACATCTCCCTCCCCGTTCAACATCAAGTTCTCCTGGACGAAGCCAGTGATGTTCTCCTCAGCGAACGGCAACCTTCTGGTGGAAACGACGATTCCAGGCCCGCGAGGCAAGTCCAACTACTTCATCGATGCAGAGGTAAGTACCGGCGGTGGCGGTGGAACGATTTCTCCCTTCGGCACCAGCGGGCCGTTCTCTCGGCCCGAAAGCGTGAAGCTGTCGGCGAACCCCGGGACCCTGACTCCCGGCGGCACGCTGAGCCTCACTTGCGCCCCGTTCAAAAACAGCTACACCGGCAACCTGATGATCAGCTTGTCGAACACGATGTGGGGCTCGGTCCCGCTGCCACTCGATCTGGCACTCATCGGCGCGCCTAAGAACAGCCTGTATGTCGGCATGGACGTCGTCCTGCCTTTCAATACGACGCCCGCCACAACAGGTCACAGCTCGAACTTGACGGCTCCGATTCCCAACCAAAGTCCATACTACGGACTCAAGTTCTACACCCAGGCCTACTACCTGGATGGCAAGGCCAATGCCGCCGGCCTGGTGACGACGCATGGCCTGGGACTCACTGTCGCGAGTTCAAGTGGACCAGTGACCAACACCGTCGGGCACTTTGACTACAACGCGGTCACTGGTAATTTTGGCCACGGAAGTTTGTACGGCGGTCCTGTGGTCCAGTTTCGTGGGATCTTGCCCTAGGGCGCCAGTTACCCTCGTCGCGTCAGACGGTTGTTGAATAGCCTCTCCTGAACTGGATGGACTGAACTCATGAACTTGTACTCCCGGTCTGCTCTCGCTTGTGTTGTCTCAGTTGCGTTCGGGATCGCGGATGTTGTAGCTCAAAGTACCCGGGTCGTGCCGGCGGCGAACGCGACGGTTGAAGGCTCGGGTGCCAGTTATCACCCCTTCGGCACCACTGCGCCGCGGGTTCAGCAGGTCTGGACTGGTAGCTCGATCACGTCGGCGGCCGCATTCATCGATGGGTTCAGTTATCGCTGCAATGCTCCCAGGCGACAGACCATCCAGGGGCGTTCGTATCCGAACCTCACTCTCGAGTTCGGGTCGACGTCGGTGACGCCGGCGACGATGTCGACGACGTTTGCATCGAACATCACCTCCACGATGACCGCAGTCTTCAGCGGGGCCTACAACCTGCCGTCGCAACCCGCTACCAAGACCTCTCCATCGCCGTTCAACATCAAGTTCTCCTGGACGCAGCCCTTTGTCTTTGCGGGGAACAGTGGCAACCTCCTGGCAGACTTCAAGGTCCCGGGAACAGGTAGCCAGGCTGGCTACTTCGTTGATGCATTTGTTGCCGGTGGTGGTAGCGGGCAGCCTGCGAAGCCGTTTGGAACCCCTGGCAAGTTCTCCAGCCCGGAGACGGCGAGGTTGATGGCGAGCAACCAGGCGATGACGCCCGGTGGCACCTTGGACGTCATGTGTCGTCCGTTCTCCAAGAACTACACCGGCAACCTGATGTTTGGTGTGTCGAAAACGACATGGGGTGCGATTGCCTTGCCGCTCGACCTGGCTCTCATAGGGGCCCCGGCCAACAACCTCTACGTAAGCATGGACCTTGTCGTACCATTCAATACCGCCGCCAGCCGCAACGGCATCGGGTCGCGCTTCCAGGCGCCGATTCCCGCGCAGACGCCGACCGGCCTGGTGTTTTACGCCCAGGCCTACTACTTCGATGCGCAGGCAAACGCCGCTGGTCTCGTGACGACACGAGGTCTCGGTCTGACAATCTTGAAGGCCTCCAGTGGAAGTTCCGTGACCAATCAACTGGCGAGCATGGATAGCACCTCGGCTACCGGGCGATTTACCTTTGGCACGGTCCTGGGTGGTCCGATCGTCCAATTCGCAGGCGTTCTCCCCTAGACACGGCGTTCTGCCGGCCCGTCTGGCGGCGGACTTCTTGCAAGCTGCTCGGCTATTGCGAGCCGCCAGCAGGTGGTTGTCTCACGAAGGTGGAGGTCTACGCTTCCTCGGATGCCACAGGAGCCAGGAGCCCCGCCGATTGGCGACCGCGTCCAGCGGGCGATGACGAACGATGGGTCGTTTCGCGTCCTCGCTGCTTCGACGACCCAGACGGCCCGGGCCGTGGTCGCGGCTCAGTCCGTGGCTGGGGTAACCGCTGCCCAGATCGCCAACATCCTGACCGCAACGGTCCTGGTGCGCGAGACCATGGCGCCCGAGAACCGTGTGCAGATCATCTACAAGGACGCACGTGGTAGCCAACTGGTGGGTGACGGCTACCCCGAGGGCAAGACTCGCGGATTGGTGCGTATCAAGGATGGGGCTCCGGCGGTTGAGTTCGGTGCAGGAGGTGTACTCCGGGTGGAGCGCATCGTTCGCTTGGGGAAGGCACACCAGGGCATCGTTCCGATGGCTGATGGCGAGGATCTGGTGGTGGCGCTCCGGAACTACTTCCTGCAGTCGGAACAGGTGACCACGATGGTGGACCTGGCCTGCGTGGAGCGTGACGGAGAAGTCATCGGGGCGGGGGGATACGTGGTGCAGTTGCTGCCCGAACTGACCGATCCTCCGTTGCGGGCGATGCAACAGCGTTTACAGGAGATCGGCAGGATCGAGACCCTGATCGATGATCAGGGGCTCGATCCTGCACGGATCATGGCGACTGTCCTGGGTGATGGCGAGCACACCGTGCTGGCTGATTCTCCGGTGGTCTTCCATTGTCCTTGCGACCGTCAGAGGGTGAGGGTTGCGGCGGCGGCTCTCGGTCGGGACGAAATCAAGAGGCTGATTGCGGAGGAGGAAGACCTTTCCATCAGCTGCGACTACTGCCGGGAGCCCTACACCCTGGGGGTGGTCGACTACCGCGGTATCCTCGATGAGCTGGGTGAGTGATTGGACGTCGAGCCGGACGGCCCGTTCCACGACGGAAAATTTCCAACCCGGATTGACGCCAGACAGTCCGGGGACCGAAAGCGTCGGATGTCGCCGAAATGGTGTCGATCCGTCGACGATTTCGTCGGTCAGGCGAGTTCGCCCAGCGTCCGACCCATCCGCTCGTGGAGCTTGCGCCGCGCCAGGAATGCGATTCTCGAGATGTCCTCTGGGGTGACGCCAAGGTGTTTTGCAGCCGTGCGATAGTCCAGACCATCCACCTGCAGCAGGCGGAGGACCTCGCGTTCTGTGTCGGAAAGCGTCAGCACGTAGATGCTGAACAGCAAGATAGACGCAAGCTGTGGATCTACAACAGTTTGCGCTGCCTTTCCGCTTTCGTTGGGGGCTGGGGTCGTAGGCTTCAAATCACCTCGCAAAACGAACTTGGTACTTATTGGTTGCAAGAATCCGGCCAGTCGACGGGATGAATGCCCGTTTCCGCCTGACTAGTCCTTCAAGTGTAGCGTCAGGATTCGCCAACGACGCCGTGGATCTCCGGGGAGTGAGGATTTGATGACAGCGCTGTGGATGAAATAGACCCTAGACCGCAACCTGTGGGCGGCTCCTCGTCGGTGCCATCGGACACGAGAGCGCGGTGTGGCCGGGTGCTACCTCGATGAGGCAAATTTGCCGGATTCTTGGCCTTGCAGTCCGACTTTCAAGAATGCCGTCAGATCCGTGGTTTCCTCGTCCGTGAGGTTGAGCGGGATCAGGGACTCCTCGATGTGTCCGATCGGGGGCTTTTGAGGCAGGGTCGAATAGTAGCGCAGCACCTCGGCGAGGTTCCCAAACCTGCCGTCGTGCATGTAGGGAGCCGTTCGGGTCAGGTTGCGTAGCGTTGGAGTCTTGAACTCCCCCATGTTGTTCGTCTTGAGTGCGACGAAGTGCAGGCGTGGGTTGGCCGCTTCACTTGGGTCATCGCTGTGCGGACCCGATCCTCGGAACCGGTCCGCGCGCACGAGCTTGACCCCGTCGTATCTGCCGACGTCGATCTTGCGGCCCGGCAGCGGTGCAAACCCGATGTTGTGGAATTCGCCATCGCTGAAGTTCGGTCCGAAGTGGCACAAGGTGCACTGACCACGACCCAGAAAGAGCTTCAGTCCCCGTTGTGCTGCGGGGGACAGTGCGTCCACCAGGTCTTGCCGTCCTTCGCGGAGGCC
>JAYZDB010000179.1:0-4670 GCA_036338025.1 Planctomycetota bacterium | reverse complement strand
CGTCGCAGTTGTTCGATGTCGGAACGAGCCGTCTCCAACCAGTCGCTGCCGCTGCGCAGAGCCGCCTGCGCACGCAGTTGACGGAAGTTGTGGTCGTAGGGTCGGTACAGGAGGGCAGCTTCCACGCTGGCCAGCTGACCGTCTGGGTCGACTTCCAAGGCGCGTTTTTCCAGCATGCTGGCGCCAGCGATCTGGGAGAGAAGTTGCGTGGCGCCAAACCAGAGCATCAGTCCACCGAGCACCAGGCCTTTGATCATCTGGCGTTGCGGAGCCAGGGAAAACGTCGCTGCCCCGGGCAGTGGATACTGGCCGAGCAAGGAACCCGCGAACAGGAACACCAGGGCAACTGCCGGCGCGTTGCCGATCGGCGCCCGCACCCCGGCGAGTACTGCGAACGCCAGCAGGGGGCCCCAGTATCGCACCGGGGCGCGTCGGAGTAGCAGTCCTACCGCCAGGACGAAGAGGAGGAGTGCGGGGATGCCGCCCTCGATCAGGATTTGCAGGTAGTCGTTGTGGGCGGTGGCGGGAGCCGACAGGAACCGCCGGTGGAAGCTCGACAACTCCAACTCCTCGCGGGTTCGGAAACGCGGGTACTGAGTTGAGAACTGGCCAGCTCCATGGCCGAGCCACGGTCGCTCGCCAACCATCGCGAGGCCGCCGCGCCACAATGCCAAGCGCACTGCCGCCGTTGAGGGGGTCGATTCTTCTGAAACTGCCAGACTTGGCTGGTCGGCGGGGGTGGTGCTGGGCTTGCCGGTGTTGGCGTCGATTGCCCAGCCCGCCGACACGCCGGCGAGCAGAGCGCCGATTACCAGCAAGCGACTTGTTCCCAGGAGGCAGACCAGGCAGGCGATCGGCAGGGCGAGCATGCCCGAGCGCGATCCGTTGATGATGATGGCGGCGGCACACAGCAGCAGTGTCGCGAAGGCCAGGCCGCGTAGCATGCCCTTGCTCTCGGATGCCTCTGCGCGGCCGGTGGCGATCAGGCAGGCCGCCGCTGCGCCGCAGACCGTCAGAACCTCGCTGGCGGTGTTCAGGTTACCCAGTGTGCTGGTGACCTCGTGGACGCCTGGCAATGGCAGCAACCACCCGACCGCCTGGGCGAGGGTGATGAGGGCTACTACGAGGCCGGTGGGGATTGCGGCGGCCAGGACCACCCCGGGAGAGATGCCTGTGCCGATGATCACCAGGACAGCCAGCGCCAGGTAGTGGCTGGCGGTCTCGAGGGCATAGCCCGGGTTTGCGACGCCAAAGCTGCGGGCCAGGAACCACAGGGCCAGCAGGTTGATAGCCCAGACCGAGCGAGGCACCTTGCGCGGCAAGACACCCGGGACGAGGCACGCCAGTCCGCACAGGATGGCCAGGAGTCCACGCCGGGCGACTTCGTAGTCTTGCCACCACCGGAGGTGGGGCACTGCCAACAGCAGTAGCAAGATCGTGATGAGCCAGGCTCTCATTCGGTGCCGATGAGGTTGTCGAAGGTCAGGATGGCGTCGACGAAGGCCTCTGGATCGAAGGGTTCGAGGTCGGAGAGACCCTCGCCTACCCCGATGTATTTCACCGGAATCGGCAACTGTTCTCGGATTCCGAATACTGCACCACCTTTCGCCGTGCCGTCCATCTTGGCGAGGATCACGCCGGTGGCATCAGCCGTCGCCTGGAATTCGCTGGCCTGCCGGATGGCGTTCTGACCGGTGGTGCCGTCCAGGACAATCAGTGTCTCGTGCGGGCCGTCGGGGATGTTCTTGCGCACCACCCGGACGATCTTCCGCAGCTCCTCCATCAGGTTCTTCTGGGTGTGGAGTCGCCCGGCGGTGTCGAGGATCAGGTCATCCACGCCCCTGGCGACTGCGGCAGAGGTCGCATCGAAGGCCACCGCCGCCGGGTCGGCGCCGGACTCCTGCTTGATGATCGGAATCTCCAGGCGTTCGGCCCAGGCCGTGAGTTGCTGTACAGCGCCGGCCCTGAAGGTGTCACCGGCTCCCAGCATGACCTTGCGGCCCTGCGATTTCAGCAGGTGGGCGAGTTTGGCGATCGAGGTCGTCTTACCGGCACCATTCACACCGACCACCAACAAGACCCGCGGTTTGTTCGGCGCTTCGGCCAGGCTGCCGCCACAGCCCTCGAGGCGGGCCAGTAGTTGCTTGCGGAGGAATCCAGGAACGTCAGCAGTCTCCCGCACGGTCTTGGTGCGGTAGGCCTCCTTGAGCTCTTCGACAACCGCGGAGCCGGTCGGCCCAAGGTCCGAGGTGTACAGGATCTCCTCCAACTCATCCATGAACTCCTCGTCGAGCTGGCGCCGGGAGAACAGGTGCGTGAGTCCCTGGTTCAGACGATCACGAGTCTTCTTGAGCCCTCGGAAGAGCTTGCCGATCATGAGAATTGCAGATCCGGGCTAGGAGTCCTGTGCAAAGGTCTCGGTTTCCCCGCCCTCTGCACTGTGTCCGGCCTTTTCTACCCGATCCAAACGTACCCGATCCAGGATCCCGTTGATGAATGCGCCAGAGTTCGCTGTGGAGAACTTCTTTCCGATCTCGATGGCCTCGTTGATCGTCACCTTGGGCGGGATGTCCGGGCACAAGAGGAGTTCAAAGACCGCCATTCTGAGGATATTCCGATCGAGGGTCGCCATCCGCCCGAGATCCCAGTTCCGCGCGACTTCCTTGAGGCAGTTGTCGCCGTCGGCCTGGTGTTCCTGGGTGCCCAGTACGAGCCGTTTGGCAAACTTGTGCACCACCGGATCATCTGACTCGCGTTCGAGGAACTCATCGAGGTCACCCAAGACCTCTGGTCCACGAAGATCCAGTTGGTATAGGAACTGGACGGCGAGTTCGCGGGCTTTGGTCCGACGACGCATGCTGGAATGGGTGAAAGAACGGGGTGGTGGATACGGAGTACCGGAGCCTCGCAGCTTAGCGGTGAAAACCCCAGAATGCCAACCCGTGTGGGGGACTGTCTAGGGTCCGTCGTCGATCGCGTCGATGACACCGATCATCTCAAGCGCTGCGAGTGCGCATTCCCGTCCTTTATCGCCGTGATCGCCGCCGGCCCGGGCTTCGGCCTGACTGCGGTTCTCGGTCGTCAGCACGCCAAAGATCACCGGGATCTGGTGGCGCAGGCCAGCGTCGAGGATGCCACGCGCGGCATTTTCGCAGACGTAGTCGAAGTGGCTGGTTTCTCCACGAATCACGCAGCCCAGCGTGATGATCGCGTCGTAGGCCCGACTTTCCGCGTAGGTGTCGCAGACCAGCGGCAATTCGAACGAGCCGGGCACCCAGACCACCGTGATGTCCGCGTCTGCCACCCCGTTCTCGACCAGCGTAGCGACGGTGGAGTCGAGGAGTCGCTGCGAGATCTCCTCGGTGAAACGCGAGACGACGACGCCGATGCGTCGGCCTGAACCGCTACGGTTTGGTTCCAGGGTGCTGGGCATGCCAAGGATACAATAGCCTGGAGTGCCGTCAGACCAACTACTGCTTGCTCTCCAGTCAGCCGACTGCCTTTGCCAGGCGGTCGAAAATGGCGGCTGCGTAGTTTGATATGGTCCTAACGCAATACGTGAGAATCTGTGGTCTACCGGATCGTGGGAGCGCAGAATGTCCTGGTGCCCTGCAATTCTGCGGGGTTGGTTTGCGTAACGATATTTATGTTCGAAACGGCCCTGTTTCTCACGTTCCTCGGCCTCACGCTGGCGTCCGTCGTTGTCACTCTGATCTTCGGGCTCAAGAAGCGACGCCGTGCTCATCTTGTGTCCGCGATCACCACCGCCGTGCTGTTGGTGGTGGCCATCGTGTTCGCCCTCCTGTTGGGACAGGTGCGCGACTTCCCGCCCGACGAGATGGCGATCCACAAGATCTTCTCAAACAGTGGCGCCTACTTGTTTCTGGTTGTGGTTTTTACGGGATCGATGCTGTGGAAGTCGCCTGGCTGGCGGTGGGCGCACCGGATCTGCATCGGGTTGTTCCTGGTGGCGGCGCTCTGTGCCACGGTGACCGGTTTCTGGGTATTCACGCTGTCGACGCCGATTCCGGCTCCTGGCCTGCCGTAGCCTGCTGGGCGCTGACGCCCGTGCTCGGTGGGGGAGAATTGCCTGGAACCTCCTCTACGCAGGGCCTCGTTGCGGAATGCCAGCGTTGTTTGGCGGCTCAGCCTAGACACTGATCGAGAAACACCTGTCGCCCCAAGGGTCGTTCACAAGGGGCGCTTGATTCTCGGTCCGACGTCGGCCGGATAGCGATTCAGAGTGGGTCAAGCGGAGTTTAGGTCAACTCCGATACAACCTGCATGGGGACAGAATTGGAGATCCGGCCGGTTCCGGATTCGCCAGTGGACGAGGCGACGCTGGAGCTTGGTGCAAGCTCGGCTGCCCCCCAGACCCTGGACTGGCCACCGACCAGCCCGGCGGCCATCCTCCCGACGCAGCTGGTGGTGCCTGATCGAGGCCGGCGTGTTCGGGGGCGGCGTTTCTGGCGAGACGTGTGCCTGGGTGGCGTGGTCGTCATGCTGGTGCATGTCTTCCTGGTGCAGATCTCGGTGGTGCGTGGTCTATCGATGGCCCCCTCGCTGCAGGATGGCGACCGATTGATGGTCGATCGGGTCAGCTACTCGATGGCGAACGTGTCGAGGTTTGACGTGGTTGTGCTGCGCTACCCCCGGAACCCCGACGTTGA
>JAYZDB010000178.1:0-5231 GCA_036338025.1 Planctomycetota bacterium | reverse complement strand
GGACATGCAACCGCACAAGGTACTCGAGACCTTCGACCTCGTCGGCGTCTTGCAACTCAGCGAAGAGGATTACCAAGAGCAATGGGTCGGCACCGCCATGCGACGCGCCACCCGCAGTGGTCTCCGACGCAACGCGGCGGTCGTGTTGGGCAACCTCGGCGATGCCAGCGCCGGTCCGGTGCTGGCAGCCGCGCTAGACGACCCGGACCCGATTGTCCGCGGCCATGCCGCCTGGGCCCTGGGAAGCTTGCGCACCCAGCGGGAACAGCTGTCAGACCACCTCGCCAAAGAACCCGATGAGCGGGTCGTCGAGGAGATTCGCAACGCACTGCAGACGTCCGGTTGAGCGTCGCGTTCGTAGCGCATTCCGTGTCGATCTGACGCCCCATGTCGATCGAGGTCGACACCTTTCCCAAACCTCCGATTGCAGCGTGGGTTCCGGACCCGATGGGCTTGTGTGAGACCCGATTCGACTCCCCGTGTCGATCGGAATCCACACTCCGACCCTTCGTCACGCCCCGACGGATCGCGTCCCTGACCGCAGCGTTTCAGCCTTGCCATCGGGGTTGCCGAGCCGCTGGGGATTTCGACGGGCAGTTGGCAACTCTGTTGCTACTAACTGACCGCCGGCTGGCGCGGCCTTCCGGAACAACAACGACCACCAAGGGGCTAGGAAAGACATGAGCAAGAACGACTTCAACAACGACAAGAAGTGGTGCGACAAGTGCAACAGCTACCGGCGCTACCTCCTGAGCGTCAACCACTCCTTCTGCGCCGAGTGCGGTGCCCAGGTTCGTCTGTTCTCAAAGGCCGACCGCGACAGCTTTGGCGAAGACCTGCAAAAGCGCCGCTGGGGCAACACAGGTAGCTAGAGCCAGATGAGGCCAAGAGGCCTTACTCGCGCTGGCGGTCTCACCGTCCGCGAGCGCCGCAGCCGCCCGCAGCAGGATCCGGGGTCGCCGGCGTTGACGGGGTTGATGGCGAGCGAATCCTCGAACATGGCGGGAATCATGGGAGAAGTCTTCACATCTATAGAGGAGAAAGCCCCAGCGCCACCGATCCGCTAATCTCCAGCTGAGATGGACTGGCACAATCGCGACCTCTATCTCATCTTCACCCCGTCGCTCTGTACGACGGACCCGTGGATGACCCTGGACGAGTGCCTGCGTGCCGGCACCGGACTCGTGCAGTGGCGGACGCCGGCGGTTGAGCCTGAGGAACTCGAACGATGCGCAATGGCATGCGGGGAGTACGGCGTGCCATTGATCGTGAACAACGACGTGCATGCCGCCGCGTCCTGCCCCGGCGTCGCCGGCGCACACCTCGGCCAGGACGATATGGCGCCGGACCTCGCCCGCGCGAGCTTGCGCGCCGACCAGGTACTGGGGATCAGCAGTCACGACCTCGCCCAAGCCAGACAGGCGGTCACTGATGACGCCGACTGCATCGGAATCGGACCCTGCCATGCCACCGCGACAAAGGGCTACCGGGCGGGCTTACCGCCTTCGGTCCTCTCCGCCGTCTTTGAAAACATCTCGCTGCCGACCTACGCCATCGGCGGAATCACCGCAGACCGCCTGCCTGCGCTTCGAGAACTCGGCTGCCAGCGGGTGGCGGTCAGCCAGGCGATCCTCGGAGCCGCCCGACCAGGCCGAGAGGTCGAGCGGCTTCTGACCGCCTTGCGTAACTAGGGCACGATCATCTGCGCAACGTGATCGCCAGGGACGGGCTGAAGTTCTTCACGAAGTTCAGATAGTCGGCATTAGACGTAATACCACCCGCGTACAGCTTCAGTCCGACCAACTCAGCGATGTTCGGGATGTGGAATTGCGCCGTCGCGGCGCCAGTGGCCGGCAGGATACCGCTGTTGTTGAGCAGCAGCGTATTCGGGGCGGCGGTGAAGAAAAACAAGCCGTCCGCGTTGAGACCAATGGTCCGACCCGCACCAACAGCCAGACCCGGCGTGTTGCCCAGAGACAAGACGATCCAGAATTGTTCGTTCGCATCGCTGGTGCTCGTGTAGGTCAGGGTCGAAGTGGTCCCCAAGCGATCGGTGCCAGACTTGGTCAAGGTGGCTGGCGCCATATTCGGGATCATGACCACATCCATGGTCTTGGGCTGATCGGGTGTCGTGATGGAAACCGACCGGGTGACCGTCCGGTAACCAGACGCTGCAAATCGAATCTGGTAGTTGCCACGCGGCAACCAGACAGCGAACCGTCCGTCACGACTGCGGCTGGCGGACTGTTCACCATGACTGAAGGAATTGGGGGTGTAGGTGATGGTGGCAACGACCGGTTGGTTCTTGTAGATCGAGGTCACGTGTCCGCGCACGGCCGGGCGCCAGGTGGTCAGGGCAGCCAAGATTCCCGGCCAGACCCGCGCTGCTTCGGCTACCCCCAGACTGTAGTCCGGCTGAAAACTGGTGTTGACCTCGGTCAAAAACGACATCGCGCCACCGTTCGACCAATGGAACTCCGGCGCCTCCCCAGACGCCGACGGGGCACGGGTGGCGAAGCTCATCGGCGACCGGAGCCGGTCCGCATAGCCCTGAATAAACGTCCGGATCGTCGAACTCACCGTCGCACACGGCGCGTAGGTAAACAGGACCTCACGCCCCGAGGAATGGAAGTCGAGGTACATCTCCGGCTGGTAGAGGCGGTGCAGCGCCATCATCGTTCGGGTCTCTGGCTCGCTGCCAGCCGACGGGCCTTTGTAGGTCTGGGACCTGGTACTCGAAGAAGCCCCGCACATACCCCACAAGAACGGGTAGTTTCGATTCAGGTCAACGCCGTATCCGCCGCGCATGTTCTTGCGCCAGTAGTTATCCCGCGTCCAGACAGCATTGACCCCATCTGGATTGACACAGGGCACAAAGACGAGTTCATAGCCATTGACGACGTTTCGGATCGTGCGGTTGGTCGCGTAGCCGCCGAGGATGTTGTCCAGCGCGGTGAACAGCATGATCGGCGTGGTGAGTTCCCGCGCGTGGTGCTGACTCGCGAGCAGGATCGCCGGCTCATCTTCATCGGAGGCAACGTTGTCCGAGACCTTGAGTCCGAACATCGAGCGGCCTTCGTGAGTCTTGGCACCTCCCGACAGGAGACTCAAGTCGATCTTCTTGGCCAAGGCCGGATACGCCGCCACGTAGGTGTCGATCTTGGCTTCGATTTCTGCGGGGGTGTAGTAACGACTGTCCGGCATTTCTGCGAGATCCCGGAACGGCCGGCCTCGCGCAACCAGGGTCGTGCGATACCCGAGTTTCTGGAAGGCGGGATACTCGGCCGGCGAGAGAATCACATCGAGCCGGTTAGCAGGGCCCGGCACGATATCGAAACTGGCGCGCAGAGCCCGTTCGGTGACCTTGCTCACCGGGTGGTCAAATCGAAGATGATACGAGGTACCTGGATTCTGCTGAGCCGGTACAGCCGTGACAACGAGTAGAGAACCGATGAGTCCGATGCGAGAATGAAAATGGGACATTGCTCAGGGAGGGCAGGCGGAGAAAGTCGGCAGGGAGGTGTTTTGTACCCCAAGAAGGAATCGAGCAACAGTGGCCGGGACCCGCTGGCCGACAAGAACCAGCCCAGAACCGACGACCTCAGCGCATCTGTTCCAGTTGCCGTCGAATGTCCTCGGCTTGCCTGAACAACTCTCCCGCCTTTTGCGTCTCACCGATCTCCATCAAGGCAGCGCCCACTGCGGCACAGCATGCCTCGCGCTTCTGCCGTAGGAATACCCAACAGCGGATGTCGGAATCACGCGCCGCAGCGCTCTCATCATCGTAGAACGCCTCAGCCTCATCGATGTATCGCTCGAGGATCTGCAGCGCTGTCTGCTTGTCCCCCTGCTTGGACGCGTTGTCAGCCGCCCACAAGAACTCCTGCGGTCGCAGGCTCTCGTTGCGCTCGTAGTAGGACCGGAATCCCGGGATCTTCGGGAGAGCCCGGTCGCTTTCGTCGAAGTAGACGCGCTGTGGGTAGACCGTGAAGGAGAGAACTGAAACTCCGATGGCAACAACCAAGGCCGTGACACCTACACCGATCGAGCGACCACTCCGCGACCTCAGCAAACCAGCCACGAGGCTGACAGCAGCGCCAGCAGGAATCGTCATCATCACTGCCAACGGCAAGCGATACCGACCCAGGGCAAAGCCCAGGATCCCGCCAAGATATAAGGCCCCCAAGGCCAGCAGGCCAATCAGTGCCAGGCGACGCTGGCGTCCATACGCCGCAATCAGGACGAGGCCGACCAGGCCCAGGCCGACAAACCACCCGAAGGTGGGCAAGAACTGCAGCGGGGGTGTCGCCCGACGGTAGAAGTAGAAGTTGATGTTGTTCGAGTACTCGTAGTCGCGGAACACACAAATCGTCTTCTGCCACTCGTGCCACAGCCACCAACCCACAGAACCCCCGGGCCAAGAGTCGATCGAGATCATGATCGCCGCAGCCATCGACGAACTGCCGTCGTTCATGTACTGCCGGAATTGCTCTGCGGCGGGGAGCCTCATGAACCCGGGGTCAACGCTCCTGGTGTTTGAGTGGATCACGGTCTCCGCGCCACGCGTGGAGAACGCCAGAGTCGGTGCTCCAACAACCAGGTTCCGGGCCACGAAGGGACCGATTACCAGCACGCTTCCGGCGACGAGGGCTGGAATCCACCGCCGCCACCCTTGCCGCAGTTCGGCAAACTGCAGGAGCAACAGTGGCCCGATGACGAGCAACGCCAGCCCAGTCGGTCGAAGCATGAAGCTGGCAGCAATGCACCCACCGGTACCAAACGCCAACCGCCAATCCATGCGGTCCTTGAGACGCAGCAACAACCAAACTGACAGCAGGGTCAGAGAGGAATTCAACGACGCTCGCAACAACAGCGCATCAAACACCACCGACGGAGCAAACACCGCCAACAGGCCGGCCGCCACCAGACCCGCTCGCTCATCGACAAAACGACGCGCCAGGTCGTAGACCAGAAACACCGAGAAGGTGCTGAGCAAGACCTGTAGGATCAGCAGGGGAACGCTGCTACCACCCGACACGAGGTAGCTGATAGCCAGGAGGTATGGGAACAGCGGGTTCTGGTGGTAGATCTCCTGACCACCCCACCACGCCTCAAACTGCGCCATCGGTGCATAGCCCTGCATCCAGTCCATGTAGGGATGGAAGTAGCTGCGACACAACCAATCCCCACCGGCAATCTGCGCGGCCCACGTTGCAAACGCTTGGATGTCA
>JAYZDB010000177.1:0-11347 GCA_036338025.1 Planctomycetota bacterium | reverse complement strand
TTGAAGATTCCTGGGGCATACCGGCAGCATCCTAGTGCCCCCCGGACTCAGGAATCCACGCTAATCGTTGCTGTTGATGCCGGCTGCAGCCATTGCGAAGTAGATCAACTGGCCGACGGACGCCAGAGCCGCGGCCACGTAGGTGAAACCCGCGGCATACAGTGTCTTTTTCACCCCCGGCATCTCGTCATCCGCCACGATGCCTGATCCCTGAAGGATCTTGAACGCCCTGAAAGACGCATCGTACTCAACCGGCAGGGTGACCAGGTGGAAGACTACGGCGAGGGAGAATGCGATGACACCGAGCCACGCCAGCCCTCCGAACTTCAAAATGAAGCCAAAAATCAACAGCGGCAGGGCGAGCTGACTGCCGAGATTCACCACCGGCACCATCGAATGACGCCAACTCATCGGGTGATAGCCCTGGGCATGCTGGATGGCGTGACCAACCTCGTGGGCCGCCACCGCCACCGCCGACGCACTCCGCCCGTGCAAGATCTCCTCGGACAGGCAGACCACCCGACGGGTCGGGTCGTAGTGATCCGAGAGCATCCCGGGCACCGATTCGATCTCGACATCGTGGATTCCGGCGCCACGAAGTACCGCCTGGGCGGTCTCGTAGCCGGTGTAACCGGATCGGATCGGGACCTGGTTGTAGCGCTTGAACGTACCCTTGACGCGGCTGCTAGCCCAGATCGACAGCGCCACGAATGGCAGGGTCAGGAGAAGATAGAAGGGGTCGAAGAACATCTTGGAAAGGCTAAGCCAGTGCGGCCTGGACGGCCAGAAGTCGAGACATGGACTGTACTACGAAAATCCCACGGTCCCGTTTCAAGGACTTCCGATCAAGAGCGTGACTTCTGCCGACCACGACCGCCGCCACCCGATCGGCGACCTCCCGAACGACCCTGTCCACCTGCACCTCTGCCACCACCACCGGAACGTCCGCGACCGCCGCCGCCACTGCGGTGTGCACTCCCGTAACGCTTCTCGGTCGCCACATCAGCCTCGCGGGACGCCTCAACAGCCTCCTCGTCACTGGTAGCACCCAGGTTCTTTTGGACCGCGCGGTAGACCCCCGCATCAGCCCGGGTCCACAAGCTCAGTGCAATGCCCTTACGGCCGACGCGGCCGGTTCGACCAACCCGGTGCACATAGTCCTCCACCGACCGGGGCATGTCGAAGTTGATGACCATCGAGATGTCATCGACATCGATCCCACGAGCCGCGACGTCCGTAGCGACCAGGTGACGGATGCGTCCCCGGGTGAAGCCTTGCAAAATCGTGTAGCGCGCCTCCGCGGACTTGTCACCATGAATGGAGTCAGCCGCCAGGCCACTGTGCTTGAGTTCCCGGCCCAGCCGCTGAGCCCCCAGCTTGGTCTTGACGAAGATCAATACCTTGCCGTCACTCTTGCGCAACAAGCTCGTCACGAGAGGCATCTTATCCTTGGGGTGCACTTCCTCGAACTTGTGTTGGATCGTGGAAGCCGCCTGTGAACGACGCCCGACCTGCACCGACTTTGCGTTCGGAATGAAGTCCTTCACCAGTCGAGCCACGTCTGGCGGCATGGTTGCGGAGAACAGCAGCGTCTGCCGGTCATCAGGACAGCGCATCAGGATGCGTTGGATCTGCGGCATGAAGCCCATATCGAGCATCCGATCCGCTTCGTCGAGGACCAGAAAGTCGATGTTCTCGAGGTTGACGTTGCGGCGCTCGAGGTGGTCTATCATCCGGCCGGGACAAGCAACGATGACGTCACAACCACGTCGGATGGCAGACTCCTGGATACCCATGTCAACGCCACCAAACGCCGTGACGACGTTGATGTCCGTGCGACTTGCATAGATCCGGAGATTTTCCGCCACCTGCACGCAGAGTTCGCGGGTCGGCACCAGGATCAGGGCACGCAGGCCCGGCTCATGGTCGAGCAGGGAGTCCAGGATCGGGAGGCCAAAGGCGGCGGTCTTACCAGAACCGGTTTCGCCGCAAGAAATGATGTCGTGACCGTCGAGGACGATCGGGATGGAGTTCTTCTGGATTTCGGAAGGCTGTTCGTAACCGGCCTTGCGGACTCCATCCAAGATGGGCTTGCGCAGCCCGAGGGATGAAAATTTCACTTGTTGTTCTTGGATGTATGGCGCAGGCAGCTACTTGAAGCACCGGCGACTTGGGCGGCGTGTCTCGCCGCGTCTGGGTAGGGTTGTGTATGCACTCTTCGATGGCATCGGCCATGTGCCCCGGATTCTTGATTCTTCCCGGTGCGCACAGTGCTCACTCCCTGTCGGGGATGGCCCGCGATTCGGAATGTATCCACCCAAACAAACGCGCCACGTACACTGTAACTCCTTTAGAGCCTCGAATACACAGCCTCCGCCGGCAGCCCGCCGGATACAGCTAAGGTGCGTCGTAAATTGTTTTATAGCATCTACTTGGAGAGGGATAGCTTGACCGCATTGCTGGCGTGCCGCCACCGCCCACCGCCGTCGGTAGCGACAAAGGCGTGGAACAACTCGATACCCACCAGCGACGGGTTCGCAATCCCTGGGAAGACCAACCTGGCGGCCGCCTGGCCCTGGCCATCCAGAACGCCATGGGTGCCGACGAAATTCGCCGAATTGCTGGCAGCCAGGACCGCGTAGAACCAGGGATCTGGATTCAGGGGCACATGCAGGGCGCCAAACTGGAAACCTGGAGTGGTCCCGAACGAACCTGCAATCTGATAGCGACCACCGGCCAAGGCGGAGCCCGCATCCAAGACCAGGTTCTGGGTGCCGCCCCCGCTGACCGAGATGCTCGGCTCCACGCGACGAAGGCTGCGGTGCAAACCCTTGCGGATGGTAAACGAGTCCTGAACCGTACCCGAGTAGTCGACGAACTCCGCGTCCAAACGATCACCAGACACGTCCAATACCAGCGAACCCAGCTGCACCATCCCGACACACATCCCCGGGTGATCGAGGGTTCCAAACCCCAACTGGGCGGAGCATCCTGCCACCACGTAGACCGCTCCTTCGTTGGCACCAGAAATATTGGTCGGCTTGACGTATGCACCATCACCCGATGGACGTCCATCCGCAAGGTCCTGGATCATCGATGGAGTCAGGGTTGTCGAAACTTCGTAGTGACCGTCGAGGAGAAACGACCGTTCGTAGCAATGGCTATGGCCAGTAAGAACGAGGTCGACACCACCACTCTCCAGGATCGGGAGGAACACCTCACGCATATCCTTCATCCGCCCTTCGCTATCAAGAGGATCGTCTGAGTTGTGGGTACCCTTTGAGTACGGCGGGTGGTGGAAGTATGCGATCAGCCACCGAGCAGTAGTGGCTGTCAGGTCGGCCTTGAGCCACTGCGCCATCGCGCCGGTGGCCGTGCGGTCGACATCCTGGGAGTTGAGGCAGATGAAGTGGATCTGACCGTAGTCGAAGGAATAGTAGGCCTCCGTTCCCGAGGCAACGCCGCCAGCCTCAGCGTTCTGCGGCAGAGTGAAGATGTCGTAGTACGGCCCTGCCATGGCACTGGAGCTCGCGATTACCGCATCATGGTTGCCAAGGGTTGGCCAAACAAACTTGTTGCGCAACACCACCGAGTACATCTCAAACATCGCCTTTTGGTACTCGTCGTCGGTGCCGTAGAAGTAGGCGTTGTCTCCGAGCATCAGGAAGACGTCCTCGCGACGGGTTCCGACGTACTTGAGATACGCATCCCGGACCAAGGCGGCGAAGGCATCCCCGGTCCCCGAATCCCCTACGACCCAGATCCGCGTCGGCACATCTTTGCCGGGTGGCGGCGCGGTGTTGAAGAAAAAGGTGCTGTCTCCTCCAGCCAAGATACCGTCATCGCGATTGCCCACCGCGTAGTAGTACCGCGTGCTTTGTTTCAATCCCGTCAGTTGGACTGAATGTTCCCGACGCAAATTGTTGTTGAGAACCACACGGGACAGCGCCGATCTGGTCGGCCCGAGCCACAAGGCCGAGCGCGTAGGCCAATCGGTCCGCCAACGAACGATCGCTGTCGTTGAGGTGCCGAGCTGCAAGTACGGTCCTCTAGACACCACCGGGTGGCCGTCGGAGCCGAACATCTCGAGATCAAAGCTCATGTCGTCGGAACTCTGATCGCCCTGGTGAACCTCGACGGCTAGGACGTTGCGCCCCTTGAGCAACAAACGATGGTCGAATTGAAACTCGT
Organism: Planctomycetota bacterium; assembly: GCA_036338025.1. Classification (GTDB taxonomy): domain Bacteria; phylum Planctomycetota; class UBA1135; order UBA1135; family UBA2386; genus JAYZDB01. Next base: position 7,156 of record JAYZDB010000177.1, on the reverse strand, counting down.
TGAACATCGCCTGGGTCGGGAGACCGAGATCCGAACTCGCGAGGGTCTGATACCCAACAGTCCCGGCCGGCATGTTGAACCGGGCAATCTCCTGGCCATTCAGATACACGATCGCGCCGTCGTCACACAAGATCCTGAATCGGGCGAAGTGTATCGCCGCGCGAAACTTCACCTGGAACTCGTGACGGAAGTAGGCCGTGATGATCTTGGCGGAGTTCGAACCGATGGAATTGATGACCGTCTTCTCATCTCCATTGCCAAACCCCAACTCGGCGGCACCGAACTGCCACTGGGAAGCGTCGAACGCCGGTGCATACCAGGCCGTACCCTGATCGGTTCCGTCGTCGAGATAACGCCAGGTGGCTCCGGCCTTGATCAACTCGATCTCAGCCGGTGTGGACACATCGGCCGACGCGAAGACCGGGAGACCGGCCAAGAACAGAGCCGAAAGGACGGATCTTGCTTCAGCCACGGTCAACCTCCCCATCCTTCGGAGGCTTCTCCGGCCCGCGTCGCGGTACCGGTCTAGCCGGAAACTCCAGATCCGTGAACTGGTGGTCCGCCGACCCACCTGCACTCACGCGCATCCGCGGTTGCCGCCCGAGCAGGAAGATCGTGCAGGCGAAAGTCGACTTGTTGCAAATCGGTGCGCTGGCATCCTTCGAAGCAAGCCCCGCCAGCACCTCTGGAACCCCGACCCGTGGCGCTGCACGTAGACGGCGCGCCAACTCCTCGAAGCGTGGACAAGGTGCAATGGCCTGGCTCGGTGTCTTGCCCCGTTGTTTCGCACGTTTCAAGAAGTCCGGATGCCAGTCCTGGTTTCGTAACGGATGGTTGGTGTGCCAGGTGTGTTGAGCCCCCTCGAAGGGCTGGTAGCGCACCACCCGGCCGGCCGAACACTCGAACGAGTGCGCCACGTCCGGCCCCCCGACGATGTAATTCTGACCCGAAGCGTGTTTAACCCGGTAGAGGAACTGCCGCGCCTCCCACCAGGTCTTCTTCTGCAACACGCCGCGCACCACAAAGGCGACAGGCAAGCCATCTCGGCAAGGCCGCAACTGCAACAAGCTATTGACCGTCACCGCCACCCGGGCGCGGTTCATGCCGTTGGCCCCGACCAGCCCAGGCAGTGTTGTCACGAGTGTCTGGAAACCCGACTCGTCGGTAATGCGGAGCACCACCGTGGTGCCGTGATAGAACACCGGAAGGTCGAGATTCTGGGCCACCACAGTCGGCTGGCTTCCGCGACGGTCGACGCCGATGGTGGTGCACTTCTCGACCAATACCTGCCGACCCTGAGCCCACACCTCGTCGATGAGGTTGAATACGTAGATGGTGTCGAAGTCAATCTCCGCACCACGCGCGATCCCGCGTACCTCGTCGAGTAGACCGGGGGTCCACTTGTCGATCGCCGGTTCGAAATTCGTGCGTGCAACAAATCGCTCGATGAACTCCGTGGGCTCGACTTCGTAGGTTTGCCGCAGGTGGTCCTTCCATTTCCTGACCAAGGAGTGAATCTCCTGCTTGAGCACGCGGCCGTGCTGCTCACCGCGTTGGATTGCAGTACCGCCAAGGTCAAGAACCCGCAGGCCGACCACCGGTCTGGTCTGCGCTGACATCGTCCCGGTGGTGAGAACCAGGAGCAGCATGAGACTCAACCGGAGACGAAGCATGACCTAATGGGAGACCATCCAAGGCGGTTTGGAAAGGCCCTCACAACGCCAATCCGCAATAGCTACCCGCCTGACCCGGGTGGCAGCCCTCGGATCGACCCAGACCCAACAGCGCTACCCTCGAACTGCCAATGCCGAGGACTATTCGAAGTAGTCCAAGGCCCGGGCACAGGCATCGTCCAAGGCGTAGCTCTCGCCATCCGCCATCTTCTGGCGCATGTCGTTGGCGACGGCGACGAAGAGTGGAAACGCGACGTTGAGGACCCGACGGGAACTGCGTTGCACAAACTCCTGCACCGTGTCCAGGTCCTCGTCAACCTCTCCCTCCTGGTCCAGGCCAAGTGCGGGCACGGAGAGGCGAGCCAGGGACTCAAACATCCACTCCGTATCCTTGATCCGGTCGTGGTTGCGAATCATCAGGACGATCAGTCCCCCGAGAACTTTCTTCTCGGTCGGATCAAAAGCCCGAATACGGGCTCGCAGTTCTTCGGCGGTCAGAAGCTCAGTCACTGCACTCCCCAAGCATGCGCCGCGACAAGTCGGTCGCCAGGATGCCTCTCGGATCGAGCCGCTTCTTGAGGGAGCGGAACTGCGCAACGGCCGTGTCGCCGTGAATCCGATTGAACGAGGACGCCTTGAGCACCGCATCCTTCGCGTAGTAAAACCGACCACCAGCCTCAAGCACGATCTCCGCGAGTTCGTTGCACAAACTCCACAAGCGTTCCTTGCTGCTCTTCTTGACCGCAAAGTCCATCGCCAGGGAATAGCCATCGACGGCATGGGTCATCAGGAAGGGGTCGGACCGGTGACGCTTCAGCACGCCGAGGTATGGAACCAGGCCAGCGGCCTGAAACCGCTCGATCAGGGTCCGGTAGACCCGCTCGGCAGCTTCCTTCGGCACAAAGGGCTGAAACTGGATCAGCCCGCCCGGACTGGTCATCTTCTTCCAGTTGGGGACGTAGTCGAGGAGGAAGTGGAAGGCACCGTGAGTCTGCAGGATCGGAGGTTGCCTGGCTTCGCGGATCCCTGCGCGGTATTTGGCAGCGTTGACGAACTTCCACAGTCCACCCTGCAGGAAGGCCCACATACCTGGCCATATCCAACCCTTGGGTACGATGCCGAAGATCCGCATCGGCACGTCCTGCAACGCGGGATCGAACAAACCCTCACCAGCCGGATCCTCACCGGCCTGCAAGTGATCGGCCCGGTGAATAGCGCCGCGCCCGAGTGCCGAGCCCCTGGCGTGAAGATCAAGCCAACCGACCAGATAGTCCGCCGAACCCCGGTGCTGTTCCAGGTAGTCGAGGCTCTGGCGCAGACCATGACTGGCGAAGGCAGTGACCCGCATCCGACCGCAGTGCACGGGCTTGAGCTTCAAACGAATCTCGAGAAACACCCCCAACATGCCAAAGCCACCGATGGCAGCATGGAACACCTCGGAATTCTGTTCGCGATCGCAGTCGAGAGTCTCGCCGGTCGGCGTGATCAGCTTGAAGGAGACGATGCTGTCGCCAAAAGTGCCGACAGCAAAGTTGTTCTTGCCGTGGATGTTCATGGCAGCCGCCCCCCCACACGTGACCTCCATGGTCCCCGGCACCACCTTGGGCCACAATCGATGCAGGATCGCGTGCCGCCACAACTGCCGGATCGTGACCCCGGGCTCGACAACGGCCTCGCCGGCTTGCTCGTCAAAGAACAGGATCTTGTTCATCCGCGAGAAATCCAGGAGCTTGCCGCCGACGTTGAGAGACGCATCGCCATAGCTACAACCAGCCCCGCGCAGACCGATTGTCCCACCACTACTCGAGACCTCTCGCAACGCAGCCGCCACCCCTTCCGCATCGGTCGGGTAGAGGACTTCGGTCATGCCACCGCTGACCATGCCCCAACTGGAAACGTCTTTTGTCGACCAGGAGAGCGACATCATTGATTACGCGTGTCAGACACTGAGCTTGCGAAACACAAAGGACGGGATGTTGCGGATGACGAACATCATCAAGCACCAACGACCAGGAATGTAAACCACGGCTCGACGCCTGCGTGCCGCCGCGATCGTCAACTCTGCAGCGCGGTCCGCCGTGATAAGCCAGAACATGCCTTCGACCCCCGCGGTCATTGGCGTCTCGACAAATCCCGGACGGATCGTCGTCACTGTCACACCCTTGCGCCACAAACGGTTGCGGACGGCCTCGAGATGGGTATCCATTCCAGCCTTCGAAGCGTTGTAGGCCGGCCGACCGACGCGCCCACGATCCTGCGCGACACTACTGATCCCGACAATCGTACCCGCGCCGCGCGAACCGAAACGGCACGCCGCCGCATTGACCCAAGCGACAGATCCCATGGTGTTGATGTCGAAATGCCGTTTGTCCTTGATGGTGTCAAACTCGTCAGGACCGACATCCTCAAGGATCCCGGCTGCAAAAAACATCGACCCGACCTTGCCGTGCGCCGCCTCGATCTCATCCCACAAGGGGTCGACTGAGTCGAGGTCGGTCACGTCGTGAGCGATCCCAACAGCTAGATCGGCACCACAGTTCTTGTTGATCTCCTCGGCGATGCGTTGCACCTCGGCACCCCGCCGAGCCAACAGCACGACAGTCAGCCCATCGGCTGCCTGACGGCGGGCGATGCACTCACCAATGCCCGAGGAAGCTCCAACAACGATCGATACGGACCTTGCCATAACCCCTCAATACCGGCAACCGGTGCATTCTTCCAGTCCGACCCGAAGTCGCATCCTGCGACCTGCCGGCCTAGAGATTCCTGAGCCGGATGGCATGGGTCGGGCAGGTCCTCTCACAGGCCATGTCCCGAGTGCACTCGTAATTGTGTAGCTTCCGAACCACGCTCCCGAACGGCACCGAAGCAAAGCCCTCGGTCGCGCAGGTCACTGCGCAAATTCCACAGTTGATGCAGGCGTTCATATCGACTTCGAGTTGCACATAATCTCTTGGGCGACGAATCGTGCGATCAACCTCTTCGACGGCAGCGGGATCGCACAGGTAACGGGTCAGAGTGTGCGTCGCCAACATCTCAAGCGTCTCGAGTTCTCCAAGCCGAATCAATTCGGACATGTTCGGAGCATCCAGCACCCCCACGTGTCCGACCTTCGGCCGCATCAACACAACCTTGTTGTCGGCGTACCGGTGCAGGTTGTGTTCGTTCAACGCCACGCCCATCAAGTCGTAGGTCTGGAACAGGATGTGTGGCAGCGTGCTTTTGTAAGGTTTGTGTGTGTGGTGATCCTTGATCGCGAGGTCACTCGCAATGATCAGGTCGGCACCGCGCGCATGGGCAAGCTTGAGACACAGGGTCTCCGCCATGCCACCATCCACGAAGTAGTCGCCAGCCAACTCGGCGGGCTCAAACACACCAGGCAATGTGCTGCTGGCGTAGATCGCATCCGAGAGCCTCACCTTCGGAGCCTCGGGCAGTCCAAAGTACTGCATCACTCCGGAGGTCAAGGACAGCGCATTGCAGAAGAAGGGCTTTTGCAGTTCCTCGAAGTCGTCGGTTGGCAAGAAACGCTCAAGGGCGTGGCGGAAGGCCTTGCCTTTGTAGACCGACGCGTGCCGGTAACCCTTCACGAGAAACTTCAAGAGGTTGAGCTTGAAGTAGTCCTTGACGGAAAATTCCGCCGCCACCTCTTCGATCGCGTGTGAGTCCCGGCCGCTGGCCAGCAGGCCACCGATCACCGCACCCATGCTGGTACCGATGACCTCGTCGATCTCCAGGCCCAGACGCTCTATCGCACGAACCACGCCGATGTGACTCCAGCCCCGCATACCACCGCCGCCAAGCACCAGAATGGTCTTGGGTCGGCGCCGGCCGTTGGCCAAGGCGGGCTTCTCCTTCGGACTTGGGGCCGGCCGCTGACTGGCGTCCGTCGGCGTCCCGTCGACCTTCCCATCCACGTGGCTGTGGCCCACCCCGTTTGGCGGCACGTCATGGCGAGCGCCAAATCCAGGTAGCCAGTTGCTGATGTTCGTCCTGCCCACGAGTCGATGTCCGGAAATTGCCTACAGAGGTGGCAAAGATCTATTGCCCCTTTGTCGATAGATCGGATCTCAGGGCAGGTTGCCTGAAACCATCCAAAGAATGTGAGCTAGTAGGAGTGCCCGGGCGTGCTATGGGAAATTGGCGAGAAATTGAACACTGGTCCCGAGACCAGATGCGGAAGTTCCAGGACGCGCAGCTAGCGCGTTACATCAAGGAGTATCTCGACCCGTTCAGCCCTTACTACCGGGGACTGTTCGACCGAGAGGGCGTAAGTCCTGACCAGATCCGGTCCGTGGATGATCTCCGCCGCCTTCCAACCACCACCAAGTTGGATCTCGTGCCGAGTGAGGCGGATCCACAGAAGTTCAAGCAGTTCATCCTGCAGCCCGATCCAGAGTCGATTCGCACGGCCTGGCCGCTATCGCGCAAACTTCCCTTGTTGTGGGAATCGTGGACGAAGGGCAAGGCACACGTCAAAGAGAAGATCCGCAAGGAATTCTACCCGAGCTTCATGACCTTCACGACAGGCCGCTCTGCCGACCCTGTACCGTTCTTCTACAGTTCCCACGACCTGGACCGGCTGAGGACCACCGGGGGACGCCTGATCGAAATACTCGGCCTGCCCACCGAAGCGCGGGTCGCGAACATATTTCCTTACGCCCCGCACCTGGCCTTCTGGCAGGTTGTCAGTGCTGGCTTCGAGACCGGCATGATGGTACTGAGCACCGGTGGCGGCAAAGTGGTAGGTAGCGCCGGTGACCTACGTGCCATCGACCGCACCCGCGCCCAGGCGCTGCTCGGAGTCCCTGGCTACATCTACCACCTGCTGCGCCGTGGCGTCGCAGAGGGCGCCGACATGTCCTCGGTCCGTAACGTCGTCCTAGGCGCAGAACGGGTACCGCCGGGCATGAAGGTGAAGATCATCAGCATGCTCGAGGAAATGGGTGCTCGTGACGTCTCGGTGTTTGGAACCTACGGCTTCACCGAAGCCCGGATGGCATGGGCCGAGTGCCCGACCTCCGACCCGGACGTCTACTCCGGCTATCACCTGTATCCAGACCTCGGCATCTTCGAGGTGATCGATCCCCAATCCGGTGAAGTCGTGCCCGAGGGCGACTCCGGCGAATTGGTCTACACCCCGATCAGCGGTCGAGGTAGCACGGTATTCCGCTACCGCACCGGCGATCTGGTCCGGGGTGGTATCCAGTACTGTCCGTGCCCTCACTGTGGCCGCACGGTACCGAGGATCAGCAGCAACCTGACCCGCGAGAGCAGCATGAAGGACCTGCAGCTCCTCAAGATCAAGGGCACGCTCGTCAACCTGGAAGACTGCGCGGAGATCCTCTCCGACATGGCCGACGTAGAGGAGTGGCAGGTCGAGTTGGTCAAGAAGGATGGTGACCCGATGGAGGTCGATGAAATCGTCATCCATCTGGCAGTCCGCGGCGACGCCAACCGGACAGACACTGAGAACCGGGTCC
>JAYZDB010000176.1:0-6681 GCA_036338025.1 Planctomycetota bacterium | reverse complement strand
CACGGTGTAGAGCTGGAATTTGGTCCGCATGCCGGCGACGGTTCCTAGATCGAGCGGCATGAAGTCGAAGAACAGCGTGCGGTCGCCGTCGGTAGAAATCGAAGTCAGCTCACCCTTGTTGGCGTCGGGAGCTTTCTGGTGGACGATCTCCAGGTTGGTGGTCTTGCCGCTCATCCCCGGGCCGTAGAAGACGATCTTGCAGTTGACCTCTTTGCGGGCGAAGTTGATCTGGACCATGGTCTACAAAGCTCCCACGAGCGCGCGGCGAGAGTCGGCGGACACCGGCAACACCCCCGGCGCCCTCGGTTCATCGACGCCCGGGCTCAATTCGCTAAAGCCCATCTAGGACGGGAGTTGCGTTTTGTGACTCAAATTGGGATCGGCGCGAGTCGGCGTGGTTTCCGCACCGCTTCCTGGAGTTCGGGGGGAGGTGCCCGCTCGACGCCGCAAGGAATCGTGCACAGGACATCGACCTCCGCCTGACGCTGGCCCGAGGCACACGCACAGGTCTCGTGGACTCGGTCATGAGCAATTGCTCCACTCCGAATACGTCCTGCGGCCCGCCAGCCGGGTCGACGCCCCGGGGTATCGGCAGATCGCTTGCAGCGTGTTGAGAGTCTTGCGGCATCGGGGGGATATTCGTACCTTCCAGCCGCCCACGGCATCGACCCCATGGGACGCCGCATGAAGCCATTCTTGAACAATCCGGTCCGCTATCTGACCACCATCTGGCACAAGGTGGCTGGCAGGATTTGGTTCCGGCTTGGCCGAGCGGAGCGGTCCCGTCGCCACTTCGAACAGGTGCTGTTGTTGCGGGGTGACGATTTCACCGCCTACCTCTACCTGGCGAGTATCGCCTACAGCGCCCGCGACTACTCCGGCTGGCGCCGCGAGTTGGCGCACGCCGAGCGCACCGCGCCACAGCGTTACGCGCAGCTCAAGTTCCCATTCGAACTGTTCGAGCCGCCGCAGGATGACCGGCTGTTCGAGGAAGCCGGCGAGCGCGCTACCTGGCGTGCGTTCCGCCTGACTTCGGTTGGCGGGTCCCCAGAATTCGAGGGCCAGACCGACGTCGAGCGCCGACTCAGCTCCTGTCCGGGCGGCAATTTGCGGCGGTTTGGCGACGACTTCTTGACGGCGCAGGAGCGCCGGAGGTTCGCAGACCTGCCGGTGATCCGCCGGGAGGATCTCGTGGGCATCGACCTCGATAAGCTGTCTGAGGAGCTTTAGGCACCTCGCACCAGCTCGACCGCTCGCCCAGAGCCGCACCGTCCGAGCATGGAATTGCTTTCCCCGTCCCGGTCCGCGCGTAGACTCTGCCGCCCGTCGACGCCCTCGATCGAGACCCGATCGGGTGCCATTCTGGCCACGCGACATGAAGGAAACCGCCCTGAATTCCATCCACGCCGACCTCGGCGCCCGCCTCGTAGACTTCGCTGGCTGGGAGATGCCGGTGCAGTACACCGGCATCCTGGAAGAAGCGCGTCACGTGCGTAAGCATGCTGGCCTGTTCGATCTCGGTCATATGGGTCGAGTGCGAATTCGCGGACCGCAGGCGGTCGACTTCTTGCAGGTTCTGCAGACCAACGACGCCGCCAAGTTGCCGGTCGGCGCAATCCGGTACGCGATGATCCTCGACGAAGCAGGCTTCACCCAGGACGACATCCTCATCTACCGACACCCGAATCACGATGAGTACTTCCTGGTCATCAACGCCGGCAACCATGCTCGCGACCTCGGCATCATGCAGGAGCGGGCGACGGCGTTCGAAGTGAATGTCATCGACCAAACCGACGAACTCGGCATGTTCGCAATCCAAGGTCCGTCGTCGCAGTCCATCGTGCAGAAGATCACCGATCTCGACCTGAGTGCACTGAAGTACTACCACTGGTCCGAAGGCCGCGTCGCCGATGTCGATGTCGAAATCTCTCGTACCGGTTACACCGGTGAAGATGGCTTCGAGGTCTACGCTCCACAGGCTTCGATCCCTGGCTTGTGGAACGCCTTCATGACAGCCGGCGAACCCCACGAGCTACTGGCGACCGGACTGGCAGCCCGGGACACTCTGCGACTGGAAGCCGGCATGCCGCTCTACGGTCACGAGCTCGACGAGACAACCACTCCGCTGGAAGCTGGCCTGACGTTTGGCGTCAAGTTCACTCATGACTTCGTGGGTCGCAGCGCACTCGAGACGATCCATGCGAATGGTGGCCCACAGCGAAAGCTCATGGGCCTCACCACCGACAGCAAGCGTGTCCCGCGCCAGGGTTATCCCGTGATGGCAGGTGACCAGGAAGTCGGCAAGATCCTGTCCGGTGCAATCTCACCGACCCTCGATACCAACATCGCCACCACCTATCTCCCGCTTGAGTTTTCGGATCCAGGCACGGAATTGGAGTTCGCAATCCGTAACAAGCGGGCAGGCGCGAAGGTCGTTCCGTTACCATTCTACCAGCGTCCACGCTAGACATCCTTCAACCCCCGAGCAGAGCATCATGCGTCCAACCGATCGCAAGTACCTCAAGTCGCACGAGTGGTGCCAGTTTGATGGCGACACCGCCATCCTGGGTCTCACCGACCACGCCATTTCTCAACTTTCCGACCTGATCCACCTTGAACTGCCCGAGGTGGGATCCCAGGTAACGCTAGGCGAGACGTACGGCGAGATCGAATCTGTCAAGAGTGTCGCGGACATCTACTCACCCGTCTCGGGTGAAGTCGTCGGATCCAATGACGTCCTGGTAGAAGATCTGGAAGCGCTCCACAACGACGCCTACGACGGTGGATGGATGATCAAGGTCCGATTCACGGCACAATCCGAGGATCTGATCGAAGCAGCTGATTACGAGGCGCAACTCGAGAACGAGGAGCACTGAGCCCCACGCGACACGAGCTCGACGACCTGCGGGTGCTCAGGACGGGCCCAGGCCACCCACACTTCAACATGGGGATGGACGAGGCCCTGCTGCTGGCGGACGAAGCCCAACCGACCCTCCGGCTCTATCGTTGGCAGCCCGCTGGACTTTCGATCGGCTACTTCCAGTCGAGTTCAGGTTTCTCGAACGTCAGCGGTGACCATGTAATGGTGCGTAGGCTGACCGGCGGCGGGGCCATCCTGCACGATGACGAACTGACGTTTTCCCTGGCTCTCGACGCCCGCCGACTGCCTTCCGGCATCCCCGAGTCCTACAACTTGATCCACCGGGCGGTCTGCAAGGCCCTCGCCACAGTCGGCGTGATCTCGAGTTTTCCAGACGGTCGTAGCAACCCACCCACTGCAGCACGGCCGGAGATTCCCTGGTGCTTCGCTGAACCGACACCACAAGATCTTCTGAGTCAATCTGGCAGGAAGCTCCTCGGCTCGGCACAGCGCCGCGTCCGACGCCCACATGAGAGGGTCCTGCACCACGGATCACTGGTGCTCCGACCACCGGCCGCGACACCGTTCTGCGGCAGTGTCGAAGAGTCCACCCATCCCGAGACCGTCTCGACGCAGCTTGAGGACGCCCTGATCTCGTGCGTCGCCAGCTCGCTCGATCTACGCCCGGTTGCCGGGGTGCCAACTGCGAGCGAACAGGCCGACGCCCGTCGCCTGGCGGCGGAACGCTACGGCAGCGACTCCTTCACGCACCGCCGCTGACCGACAGCTTTCCAGCGCTCCCAATGGGCATGCGCTCGACATGGGACGATCCGGTAGGATCATCCCCAATGCCAGGTTTGGACGCACTACTAGATCGCCCCGGTCTACCTCAGGCCGAACGCCTGCTGGTCAGGATCAAGGCTGCCATCTGGCCCGGCGACCATGAGACCCTTGGGGAATGCATTCGCCGTTGCCGAGACCTCGGCCAACCGCGCTCACACCTTGACGAGGTGCTTCTGCAAGCCGTCCTGTTCTGTGGGTTTCCCCGGGTGATCAACGCCTTTCAGGTTCTATCCGACGAGTGGCCCACCGAGACAGGGTCTACCGGCGGCAGCCTGGACCCAGCGGAACAGCGAGCGTCGGGAGACGCGCTGTTCCGTACGATCTACGGCGAGAACACCACCGACGTGGAAGCAATGCTGCTCGGCTACCACGCGGAGTTGCACGACTTTGTCCTGGACACCGCCTACGGTCGCATCCTGTCTCGCCCAGGTCTGGAGCCCCGCATTCGAGAACTACTAGCCGTCGGCGTGCTGGCGCTCACCGACCAGGGGCCGCAATTGGTCGCTCATGGCCGCGGGGCAAAGAAATTCGGGGCCACCACACAACAGCTATACGAGTCGATCTACACCGGCTGCCTGGATGAATCCTACGCCGAGAAGATGGTCCGCAGGATCGAACGGATCCAAGACGCGTAGCCAGGTATCAGCCGCTATCCGTATGCGGCTCGTCAGTCAGACCTCTTGACCGATGTGCTTCTCGACCAGCTCGATCAGTTCGTCGGGCTCGAATGGCTTGCGGAAGTTGTCGGCTGCCCCGATTTCTTCATCCTGTTGGTGATCGCGTGAGTGCTCACGTGCAGTGAAGGTGATCACCGGGATCTTGGCAGTGGCAGGATCACGCTTCAATCGCGCCAGGGTCTTCGTTCCATCCAAGCCTGACATCATGACATCCAGCAAGATGAGGTCTGGACTGAGTTCGCCGGCCTTTTGAATTCCCGCCTCACCGCTGGTCGCTGACTCCACGGTGAAGCCAGCGGCTTCCAAGACCATTCGGGTGGAGACAATGATGAGTCTCTCATCTTCGATGATCAGGACTGTGTGTTCCATCGGGCGGTCAAGGTGGTTGCGCTGTTCGCGGCTGAGGACAATCCGGCCCATCCTGGGTTCGGCACCAGAATCCAAACGCCCCGCAGGGGGCTCTCTACCATGTGTCGAACGCGGAGCAGCAAAACCTGAAGCATCCTGAGAACCCGGTCCGTCCCAGAAGTCGATCTCACCTCGTCTGCCCCCGAGATCCATCGGGCAACGAAAGACGTGAACCCGCGATGACGCGGATCACTGGCTCCCTAACGGACCCGGCCCGGATCAGGCCTGCTTCACGACATTCAGGGCGACCTCTTCGGTCTCGTGAATCGAGAGGTGCTTGGAGATCCTCATGATATCGAAGATCTTGACGATGAACGGCTTGATGTTGCAGAGATACAGCTTCGCATTGCTCGCTGTAGTCACGTTGTTCGCAACGATGACCAGGCCAACACCACAGGAATCGATGATCTTGACATTCTCGAGATTGAGGACGAAGTGCTCGAACCCCTCATCGATCTTGTCGCTGATCATCTCCTTCAGTGAGTCCTTCAACGAGTCCGTCACGTAGAAGTTCAAGCTCCGGTCGTTGAACGCAATGATGACGGTCTTGTCCGCGGTCAACGTAGTAACCGTCAGGCCTTGACTCTTCTTTCCTACGATCTCCATAGACACACCTACTGGGTTTGATTCCCCGCCGGTGCGGGATCCAACTGCCCCGTTATCGACCCGTTGGCCAGGGAATGTTGAGCCGGGTATCCCAGAACCGCCCGATCCCGACCTCCCCAGTCCGACCGACGCCGCCCGCCAAGCCCTCCAGACCGCCCTCTGCGCCGGCTATTCCGGCATTAGTTTATATAATACAGTCCTTTAGGACTCCGTCCCCGGTTCGTCGGTGGATCGGGTATAGCGCGTCGCCACGTTCCTGCGTCCCATCTCACGGAGGACATCGGCGTCCTTTTTGAGACCGAGTTGGTTGGCTTTGTTGGCAACGCTCGCAACCGAGCGATCCAGTCGGCGGGCCAACACGAGGTTGGTGGCCCGGGCGTAATCCTGCCGCAGCAGGGCGATGTCACTATCGCCCCAACGTGGCATAGACTGCTTGTGTGCATCCGACCTGGCCAAGAATCCCTTGTCCTTGGACAGCCTCAGTCCTCCCGCAACTTCGCGGATTTCATGCAGATCGCGAGAGAGACAAACCACCAGGTCCTCGTCGGACCGGGAACCATAGATCTTCTTGAGCAAGCCCACCTCCATGCGAGACCACTTGCCAGACCGGAGTTGGCCCTTGAACAGCTCGATCCGGGCCTCGACATCCTTGACCGGACGGCCCAGCACGAGACAGAGCGAAACCAGGGCTAGAACGCCGTAGGCTTCTCGCAGGCGCAGATCATCTCCAGCGGTCCAGGAGCGTTCTACCTGTGGCGAGTTGAAGATCTCGCGGGCCTTGCGACTCACACTCGAAACAGACCGATGGAGCAACCGAGCAACATGCTCCTCCTGCGACCGAGGATAGAGCGTCCGGAGTCGTTCGAGTTCGTGGGTTGACCAGTTGCCGCGCTTTAGCTTGCCCATGAATTTCCCTACATGGGAGCATCTCCAAGAAACTCGGCCCAGATCTTTCGCGACTTTTCGTGTGCGAGTTCTCGAACCTCTGCCGCAGTCGAGAGCTTGAGTGCGGCCAGCGCAACTGCCTGGGCTTCCTCGAGGAGGAAACTACGGATCATCAATTTCACGCGCGGCAGGAATACCGGGGCCATGGACAACTCTCTGAACCCCAAGCCGATGAGCAGCATCGTGTAGTAGTGATCACCGGCAATCTCACCACAGATCGAGGCTGGCTTGCCGGCGGCGGTTGCAGACTCCGCAATATGGTGGAGGGTCCGCAGGACTGCCGGGTGATAGGGGTCGTAGATCTCCGACACCCGTGGGTTGTCGCGATCAACCGCCAGCAGA
>JAYZDB010000175.1:0-6536 GCA_036338025.1 Planctomycetota bacterium | reverse complement strand
CTACTCCCTGTTCTGGACCTGTGATGACGCGTTCATCTCGTTCCGGTACAGCGACAACCTCATCGAAGGCAAGGGACTGCGCTACAACGCAGTCGAGAAGGTCGAGGGCTACAGCAACTTCCTCTGGACGATCCTGATCGCTCTCGCCCGCTACCTGACGGACGCCGACGCGGCCGTGTTGGGCAACTGGTTGGGCCTGATGTTCGGCTGCGGCACCCTGCTCCTGCTGGTGCGCGCGACTCGCAAGCTCGGCGGCAGCGGCGCACTCCCGATCGCAGCGGTCGGACTGGCTTGCCACTACCACTTCGCGGTCTTCGCATCGTGTGGGTTGGAGACCTCGATGGCTGCGTTCTTGACTACCGCGCTGGTCTGCAACCTGATCGAGGCCAAGACCCCCAGGTGCTACGTGATCGCAGGATTGATCGGCACGATGATCGCGATGACCCGCGCCGACGGACCCTTGATCTACGGACTTGCCGGACTGTTCGTCCTGTTCACCAGCCTTCGAGCACGAAACCCCAGGCTGTTCGTCGGCATCCTGATGCCAGGAGTCCTGCTCTGGATCCCCTACTTCGTGTGCCGGTGGATCTACTACGGCGACCCGATGGCCAATGTCTTCTACGCGAAGTCCGTGAGTCAGGCCTATCCCAGCCAGGGATGGATCTACGTGCGGATGTTCTTCGAGTGTTACTGGATCTTGATCCCGGCGCTACTCGGGATCCTCTACCTGGCACTACGGCAAGGTCCTCAGCGACGTGCGGGTCTTGCGATCGCAGCGATTGTTGTGCCGTTCGTAGTCTTTGTGACCTACATCGGCGGCGACTTCATGTTCGCCCGCTACCTGATCCCGATCACCCCCGCACTGTACCTCGGCCTGGAGATCACCTGCCGGCTCATGGGCGGCCCTCGAATACAAGCAGGGGCCTGGTTGGTAGTCGGCTGCGGTTCGCTGCTCATGCTGTACCCGACAGGCAAGATCGATCAGCACCTGTCCCCGCTCGGAATCGGTGAAGAGCGCTTGTTCTACCCACCGACCAGGACCGAGACCTTTCGGGTATTCGGCAAGGAACTCCGACGACTTACCGAAGGCACAAACGCCAGCATGGCGATCGCCGGCGGCCAGGCAGCGATCGCCTACTACAGCAGATTTCCGCTGGTGATCGAGTGCGCCAGTGGCCTCACCGACCGCTGGATCGCGCGGCAACCACTGAAAAAACGCGGCAAGGTCGGCCACGAGCGTCTCACCCCAACGGTTTACCTGTTCCAACGCAGCATCAACCTCGCCCTCTTCCGGCCTCATGAGATCGGCTTCAAGCACCCGCTCGATGCCACGCTGCGCAGCATGAAGGCCGGCAAGGAAGAAGTGACGATCATCACCTGGTCCGACGAAGTGATGGCAACCATCCGCGCCAGGAGTGACGGGGTGATCAAGTTCTTGGACGTTCACAGCTACCTGGACCGATACCTGGCAGAAGCGAAGAACAAACCCAAGAAAGAGCTGCGGTCAGACCTGCAGTACTTTCGGGACTTCTACTTCGATCACAACAAGGACCCGGATCGTCTGAGTCGATTCGAGGCCTTGGCAAAATAGAGCAGGCCGCGGATCTACTTTTTCCGGCGGCGCTTGCCCCAGGACGGATGCTGCGGCCCGCCACCCGAGTAAGGAAACTGGTCAAACTTCTCACCACCTCCGACGACCCGCGGGTCGCCCGATTCGCGTAACTTCGATTCGAGCCGCTGCCACAATCCAGCCTTGATCTCCCCTAGAGCCGAATCGCCAGCGAGATTCACGAGTTGGTCGGGATCCTTGACGACATCGTAGAGTTCCTCGGCCGGGCGCTTCGCAAAACACAGGTCATAGGCCCGCCGATGCAGGTCATCCTTGTCCCGGTTGTCGATGATGTAGGTCTTGGTCGGTCCGTTGTCGGTGTCGCCATACCAGCAGCCAGGTCTGACCGCCTTCTGGAAGTCCGGGGTGCCGTTGGGCCAACGGTCGGGTTCAAAGTTGCGGATGTAGAGATACTGCCGGGTGCGGATCGCGCGGCCCGGATAGCCACCGAGGTCGGGGGCTTCCTGAGACGGGACGTGGCGCTCCTTGCCGAACACGACGTGATCGCGGTCCGCACCATCGTCCTTGCCAGCCAACAATCCCAACAAGCTACGGCCGGTCATGTCCTCGGGGATCTCGACCCCCGCCACCTGCAAAAACGTCGGCGCCAGATCCGTCAGACTGACGAACGCCTGACTGGTACGCGACGGCCGGACTTTGGCGCCCCACATGACTGCCAGGGGCACGCGCGTGCCAGCGTCGTACAGATTGCTCTTGCAGCGCGGAAACGGCATTCCGTGATCGCCGGTAATGACAACCAGGGTGTTCTTCAACTCGCCAGACTTCTCGAGTGCACGCAACGCGTTACCTACTACACGATCGAAGCGTTGGACCTCCAGGTAGTAGTCGGCCACGTCACCGCGGATCATCTCGTGATCCGGATAGTGTCCAAACATGTGGACCTTGCTGAGATCCATACCGCTCTTGGCGCCCGAGTGCCGGTTGTACGGCCGATGCGGGTCATAGCTGCCGAGCCAGTACACAAACGGCTGGTCTCCCGACCTGGACTCCATGAACTCCCCGAAGTTCTTGAACTTCTTGCCAGTGAGTTTGCGTCCACGGGTCTGGGGTCGACCGGGGCCCCAGGCCTTGCCGGAGCAACCACTCAAATAGCCGGCCCGTTCGAGAATCTCGACGTAGGTCGCAAACTCGTCGCGAAATGGTCCGTAGAGGTTGGCGCCTGTCTTCAGCCGCCAGTGGTACTGTCCGGTCAGGATGGCGCCGCGGGATGGCGTGCAAGACGGCGACGAGATGTAGGCGTGGTGAAACAACACCCCGTTGCGTGCAATGCGATCGAATGTCTTGGTCTGGACAACCGCATCCCCATACGAACTCGCGTGGGGCCAACCCCAATCATCGGCGATCGCGAACAAGATGTTCGGCCGTCGGTCCGCAGCTTTGGCGGCCGCATCGCCTTGCCCTGATGACACCTGTGCACAGATACCAATCGCGAGACACAGAAACGTCGTGAAGAAAGCGAGTCGCAACTTGGTCAAATGGCGGGCCTCCGAAGGGAATGGGGTCGCGCAACTCTACTGTCTCGACCCTTCGAGAGCCTCGCAGATTCCGGAGGCTGGTTCCCAACCCCCAAACCAACTGTCACCCCGACCGGCCAGGAAGCCGGAAATCTCTTCGATCCACAGCGCAGCCGGGCAACTACTACGCGATACTCGGAGCATGTCCACGGCCATCCGAAACGTCTGCGTCTACTGTGCCTCCAGCCAGCAAGCCCGACCGGTTTTCTACCAGGCCGCCGCACAACTTGGCCAGATCCTCGCGAAGTCCGGAATCTCGATCACGCACGGCGGTGGTGGAATCGGCTTGATGGGTGCGATCGCGGACGCTGCACTCGACGCAGGCGGTAGAGTTGTCGGGGTGTTGCCAGAGTTCATGCACGAACTCGAATGGGGACACCGGGGTCTCAGCGAGTTGATCCTCACCGCCGACATGCATGAGCGCAAGACCCGCATGCTCGAGGACGCGGATGCCGTCATCGCCCTGCCGGGCGGCTGTGGCACCCTCGAGGAACTGCTCGAGGCGATCACGTGGAAACAACTCGCCCTGCACAGCAAACCGATCGTGATGGTGAACATAGAAGGGTATTTCGACCCACTGGCCGCAGTGTTGCAGCGCACGATCGACGAGAAGTTCATGCGGCCGGAGCACTCACAGATGTGGACCCTGGTCGATCAACCAGCAGACGTGCTGCCGGCGATCGAGAACGCTCCACCCTGGGGACCGTCCGCGCGAAACCTCGCAGCCTTGTAACAGTGAGCAAGCAAACGGAATCCTCACCCGGGTCAAGGCAACGCCTGATTCCCTGGCTGTTGCTAGTCATAGCCTTCGGTCTACGCCTGGCATTCCTGCACGCCACTCCTGACCGCATCTGGCCTTACAGTTGCTATTTCAAGGGCGACGCGCTGGTCTTCATGCGGCAGGCCTTTGACGGCGCGCTGCTGGAAAGCGGCGCACCGTTCCGGCCACCAGGCGTCGCCCTGATCCTGGCGATGATCTGGGACAAGACCGCCGAGGGATTTGTCTGGCTCCGACACGTCTGGATCCTGCTAGGCGCCCTGCCAGCACCACTACTGTATCTCGTCTGCCGGGTTCCTCTCGGCGAACGGGTAGCGCTGATCGCAGGTGGCTTTCTCGCCCTCGCGTCAGGCCCGATGCTGATCGGCTCGGCACTTGGCAGCGAGACACCCTACCTCTTGCTCGCCGTCATCTCGATCGGGTGGCTACAGCGCCTGAGTCGGCCGGCACATTGGCTGCAGTTCGTGGCGTTTGGCGCCTTGCAAGGTGTGGGATGCCTGCTACGAGTCGAGCATCTGTTGTTCTTGCCCTTGGCCCTGCTTTGGACTCTGCGGCGACCGGCACCCGGCCTTCCACGAGCCAACAACTGGCTGAAGATCGGCGCGGCCGTCTTGGCGTTCGGCCTGACCCTGCTGCCCTGGCATCTACATGCCTGGAATGCCATCGCCAAACTCAACAACGAGGCACAACAGAAAATCTCTTATTCCCTCGAGTGGACAACGGACGCCAGGCAGCGATTGCGAGCACTGCCAGCGTTCGCGCACTTCGGTACGGTGAGGATGCTCGAAGACACAGTCCGGGTGCGAGGCCGGAGCCGCGTGGAAGCCGGAGACTTCGGGATCTTGGAAGAAGCCTACGACTACATTCCCGAACCACTACCGAGCTACCCGTTCATGACTCTCTACGGGCCGCTCAATTTCTACCTGGCCAACCATCCGGACTGCGGGGGCGGATTTTCACGACGTCCCTTGTTCGCCCGGCCTCCACTACGCGGTGGCCTGAGCCAGTACCCGGCCGGCCTCGACCAGGCTCTACCGACAGAACTCGCACCGAGCTACCCACCCCACCTCCGTATCCTGAATCACGGCTACGCACTCGGTATTTCGAGCATCCTCGCAGCCCCCGGCGATTGGCTCAGCACCGCCGGCGAGAAACTCTCGCGTTTCTGGGCCGGCGCTGCCTCGGGACTGGGAGGCTACGCACTCCCGATCGGGATGTCCGGAATCCGGCACCGGGTAGACGTTGTCACGGCGGTCGGCTGGTGGGCCTGGACCTGGCGACTGTTTGTCCTCGGCGCCTGTGTTTTCGGGGCGGCGGTGAGTTGGCGAAGATCAGAGGTGCAGCCATGGCTGCTGTGGATCGCCATCCGGGTCATCCTCGTGATCCTGTTCTTCGGCTACGCCCGGCAGGGCATTCTCATCGCGCCGAGCGTCGCAGTGTTGATCGCACTCACGCTGGATCGTTTCTGGTCAAAAACTCTCGCCGGCCTCTGTGTCGCTGTGCTCTGCGCCGTTCCCGCACTCGAGGTGTATCGATACTTCAGCCCACCCACGGTGGTGCAGGACGGCTCCGAGATCCACGACCGCGATCCTGCGGCAAACTCGTACGAAGACCGGCGCATCGAGTTTCGCTAGCGTCGACTACGAAGCCCGCCTGCCTGGGCGACTCTCGACGGCAGGGGGTTCGCGAGCTACTTGATCGCAGCCTTCTGGATCTTGGCAGCAACTCTTTCAACGTCGGTCCACAAGCGCAGGGTATTGCCAGACCAGATCTTGCCGATCTGTTCCTCGCTGTAACCCCGGCGAACCAACTCCAAGGTGACGTTGAAGGTCTCCGACGCATCACGCCAACCTCGAATCCCTCCACCACCATCAAAGTCTGAACTGATCGCTACGTAATCGACACCCATGATCTTGACCGCGTGGTCAATGTGGTTGACGAAGTTCTTTACATTGGCGGATGGGAACTTCTTGTCGAGTTCCTTCACACGAGCCTCGTACTCGTCAATCTTCGCCTTCACCTTGGGGTCGATGTTGCCGCTCTCTCTCAGCTCATAGGTCTTCCGCCAACTGGGCGCTCCAACCTCCTTGCGTAGTTTCGCGCGCGCCGCACTGCGAGCTTTGCTATCGACTACGAAGGATCCGAGCGCAACGCACTGAATCACTCCACCGTTCTTCTTGAGCGCCCGCAACTGTTCGTCGTCCAGGTTGCGCGTGACGTCGCAGAGCACGCGGCAGCCAGAGTGGGAAGCCAATACCGGGGCCTTGGTGATCTCCAACACCTGCATCATCGTCGACTTGGCCGAGTGAGAGATGTCGACCATGATCCCTACCCGGTTCATCTCGGCGACGGCCTTGCGACCGAGGTCACTGAGACCACCGTGCAACGGCTTCCTGACACTATGGGAGTCACCGAGTTGGTTGTGGCCGTTGTGAGTAATTCCCATGTAGCGCGCGCCACGCTTATGGAATTCTTCGATGAGGGCCAGGTCGGTCCCCATCGGGTAGCCGTTTTCAATCCCGATGCACGCGATCAGACGGCCTTCCTTGTGGAACCTCCGAGCATCGTCAGGGGTGTATGCGAGCCCGATGTGCTCAGGGTATTTCTTACACAT
>JAYZDB010000174.1:0-7293 GCA_036338025.1 Planctomycetota bacterium | reverse complement strand
CTCCACCTCCTGTTGTACCGGATCGAGGGGAATCTGGCCGAGATGGAGAGCTTGATCACGGAGTTGTGGAAGCCGGGTAGCGAGGATCTCAGCTTGCAGATGGACCGCGCCGCGGTGCATTGGAAGCGTGGCGAGATCCAGGCGGCAGTGGACAACTATCGGGCGGTGATCCGACGCGACCCGAAGCGGGCGCGGGCGGTCCTCAATCTCGGCAACCTCTTCTATGGCAGTGGCCTGAAGCAAGCCAAGGCCAGCTCCGAGCGGCGCATCGCCTTGGGCCAGGCGCGTCAGGCCTACCGGTATTTTCGTGCTTTGGGCGTCAGCGATGACGCGTTCGACTGGTTCGATCTCGAACTTGCAGTGCGGGTCCGCTTGGCGGCGATCGAGAAAGAACTCGGCAAGGCCAGCAGCAAACCCGTGAACTGGAAGGACCTATAGACTCTGGTCCAGTTCGTCGAACGAGGCGGCGAGTCGGGTCCAGTCGGCGCGCGCGAGAGCGTCGTCGGGCCTGGCGTCCTTGGGAATTCGGTGGCGCGGGGAATCGATCTTCGCAAAGCACCAGGCGTTTGGTTCGCGATGGACGAGGATGTTGCGCAGATCGAGGTTGCGGTCGCGGAAACCGGCATCGTGCAGGAGTTGCACAAAGCACCGCAGTTCGGCACCTAAGGTCGCCCGATCGGTTTGGCTCAAGCGCGGCAGCAGGCTGGCCACGCTCTCACCCGGCCAGGCCTCGGTGACCAACACCCCCCGGCACAGCCAACCCATCCAGCGCTGCTCCAGCACGGCTCGGACCCGTGGTCCCCCGAAATCATGGTCTGACAGCCACTCCAGGGCCCGCCGCTCACGTTGCACACGGGACGCCGAGAACAAGGTGGTGCGCCCGATCCCGCGCCATCGATCACGCCAAGAGCCGTAATTGTAAGTTTTTACGTAATATGTGCTGGAGCCGATCGAGACCCGGCGGACCCAGGATGTGCGGTGATTCGTGACCAGGGCCCCTAGCTGGGGCGAGGAAAGTGCTTCCATGGAGTCGAGGCCAGCCGCACGGAGGGCGTTACGGAATTCCGAATCCCCACAAATCCATTGCGTCTCGGACCGGAAGAAGTCCCAAGGCCTTATCACAAGAGTATAGTGGACAGCGACTTATTCCGAAGTTCGCTAGGTGTGACCGAGATGTGAACCAAGGAAGGTTTGGACGTGAACCAAGGAAGGTTTTCTTGCTGCAAGTCGGCAAGTTTCCCAATGCGAGCAATCTGATCATGAGGACAATCACAAAGAAAGAACTCGTCAATCGAATCGCCGACCGGACGACCGTGACGAAGGTGGTAGCCAAGGACATCATCCAGTCGTTCCTCGATTCCATCATCGAGGAACTGGCTGCTGGCAACCGCTTGGAGTTTCGGGAGTTTGGAGTGTTTGAGACCAAGGAACGGGCCGCTCGGCGCGCGCAGAATCCACGTACCCTCGAGAAGGTCAGCGTGCCGGCAAAACGCATCGTCAAGTTCAAGGTTGGTCGGATGATGCGAGAACGCGTGTCCGGTGAAGGCGAACGTGTGGTCGATGCCCCTCCGCCGCCCCCTCCGCGTGCCGACACCGGCGAGATGGTCGGTGGCGCTGGTGCGGATCCGAGCGTCTAGGTTTCTACGAACTCGCGACGACCCCGAATCCGCAAGTACTTCGAACGACTACGTTTCGTCCAGGGTGGCGATCGCCCGGTGGACGTCGGTGAGGAGATCCCCTGCGTCCTCGATTCCCACCGACAGCCGCAAGAGCCCATCGTGGAAGCCGGCCTTGATCCGCTCCTCTCGGGGTATCGCGCCGTGGGTCATGCTGACCGGGTGATCGACGAGACTCTCCACCCCGCCGAGGCTCTCGGCGAGGGTAAACAGCTCGAACGAGGCGGCGACCTGCTTGGCTTGTTCGACGCTGGCGTCCAGCTCGAACGACAGCATGCCGCCGCCGGTACGCATCTGCTGGGTCGCAAGACTGTACTGCGGGTGGGAGGGTAGTCCTGGGTAGAACAGGTTCTTGACTCTCGGATGGGACTCCAGGGCCTTGGCGATCTCGAGTGCATTTTCAGCGTGGCGTTCCATCCGCAGGTGCAGGGTCTTGGTGCCGCGCAGCAGCAGGAAGCAGTCCATCGGGCCCGGTGTGCCGCCGACGGTGTTCTGGAAGTGGGCCAGCTTTTCATGCAGCTCGTCATCGCGAACTACGATCGCGCCACCGATCACATCGGAGTGCCCGCCGATGTACTTGGTCGTCGAGTGTACGACGATGTCACAGCCCAGCTTCAAGGGTGTCTGGTTGAACGGTGTGGCGAAGGTGTTGTCGCAGGCCGTCAAGATGCCGTGCCGGTGGGCCAACTCGGTGAGCTTCTGGATGTCGCACAGTCGCAGCAGTGGGTTCGACGGGGTTTCGATCATGAACAAGCGGGTGCTCGGACGGATCGCCGCCTCGACCTTCGAGAGGTCCGACATGTCCACGAAGTCGAATTCGACTCCGAACTTCTCGTACAGGGTGCGGAAGAGTCGGTACGAGCCGCCGTAGAGATCGTTGCCGGAAATCACGTGATCTCCCGACTGCAACAGGTTCAAGATGGTGTTGATCGCGGCCATCCCGCTGCTGAAGCAGAGACCATGGCTGCCTTCTTCCAGGGCCGCGAGGTTGTCTTCCAGCGCGCTACGGGTCGGGTTGCAGGTACGCGAGTAGTCGTAGCCCTTGATCTCGCCGGGTGATTCCTGGGCGTAGGTGCTGGTCATGTAGACCGGCGTCATGATCGCGCCCGTGGTCGGGTCCGGACGCTGGCCCGAGTGGATGGCGCGGGTGCCGAAGCCGTAGTTCTCTTGGTTGGACATAGGGCAGCAGTGTAGCGTTCGGCCCCGTCGATCCCGCAAGTCCTAACCGCATGCCCTTCCCACGTCGTCGATCATGAATCAGCGCTACAGCCTCGAGGTCCTGGAGTTCCAGACCATCCGTGACCGGCTCACGGGGCTGTTGGCTACGCCGCTGGGTCGAACTGGAGTCGAAGAGCTCGGACCCCTGCCGGATGCTGCGGCTGCCAACCGCTCGCTGCGTCAGGTGGAAGAACTCGCGACGCGCTTCGATGCCGACCAGCAGCCACCCTTGCCGAGTCTCAACGACATCCGGGCCTGGTTGCCGGCCTTCCTCGCCGGTGATCATCTGCCGTCCATTGCGGACCTCGTCGACCTCAAGCGCCTGCTCGGCGCGGTGGTGGCCTGTCGCGGGTGGTTGAGCACCGGCGCGGGTTCCGAGGCGCTGGGCGAGATGGCGGCCGGGTTCCCCGAGGTCCGCGAGCTGGCCGAAGAACTCGGGTCGGTGCTCGACGAGTCCGGCGAGGTCCGGTCGACAGCCTCGGTGAAGCTCGCGGAACTGCGCACCGGGATCGAGGCCGCCGAGCTCAATGTCCGTCGCGTCGTCCAGCGTTTCCTCGCCGATGAGCGGGTCTACAAGTACCTGCAGAATCCGGAGCCTTCCTGGCGCCATGGCCGGCCGGTATTCCAGGTGCGACGCGAGAGCCAGCGACACGTGCCCGGCGTCCTGCATGACCGGAGCAGTTCGGGTGCGACCGTCTTCATCGAGCCGGAAATTGTCGTGCCCGTCGCCAACGCGCTGTCCGACGCCCGGTCGGCTGAGCACCGCGAGATCCAGGTGATCCTGGCCCACGTGTGCCGAGCGCTGCGCCGCTACGAGGCCGAGATTCTCGATGCGGTGCGGGCGATCGTCGATCTCGACGTGGCGGTCGCGAAGGCTCGTCTGCTCGCCGATCCGGACTATTCGGTGCCCGAGGTGGTTGAAGACGGCGCGCTGCGCCTGGATGACGCGCGGCATCCCTTGCTGCTGGCCGCGATGGCCCGCGAAGACATCCATCCCCTGTCCTTGGAACTCGGCGATCGGTTTCGGGTGCTGGTGGTCACCGGTCCCAACACCGGCGGCAAGACCGTCGTATTGAAGACCATCGGTCTGCTGAGCCTGATGGCGCTGAGCGGGGTGCCGATCCCAGCGCGTGCCGGGGCGCGGGTACCGGTGTTTGACGGGGTGTTCGTCGATGTCGGCGATGCGCAGGGCATCACCCAGAACCTCTCGACCTTCTCATCCCATATCATGCGGATCGCGGGCTGCCTCTCGGAGGTCACCGAGCGTTCCTTGGTGCTGCTCGACGAACTTGGCTCGGGTACCGATCCGGAGGAGGGCGGCGCGCTCGGCTATGCGGTGCTGGAGGAACTCGAGCGTCGGCAGGTGTCCTCTGTTGTCACGACGCACCTCGGCCGCCTGAAGGAGTTCGCCTACCAACATACCGGCGCAGAGAACGGCTCGATGGCTTTCGATAGCGAGAGTCATCGGCCGCTGTACCGCCTGGAATTGGGGATCCCCGGCGCCAGCCATGCGCTCGACATCGCTGAGCGGGTCGGGTTGCCGGGCGGCATTGTCGCGCGGGCGCGTGAGCACCTCGGTCTCCGCGATCAGCGGATGGAAGAGGCGATCGAGCGCGTCCACGACGTTCGTCGTCATGCCGAGGCGAACCGCGCCGAATCCGAGGCGGTCAAGCGATCGACGGATGAGGCTGCCCGACAGGCCGAGGACCGCCTGGTCGAACTCGGCCGCAAGGAGGCCTGGTTGGAGGAAGAAGCGGATCAGGTCGTGGACAGCGGTTTGCGCGAAGTGCGAGAGGAAGTCGAGGCCGCTCTCAAGCAGTTGGTCAATGCACCCAAACCCTTCGGGGCCCAGGCCCAGGCCTTGGGTGAGTCGATTCGGAGTCTGTTGGCCAACACCTCCGTGCACCGCCGCCGGATGAAGTTCCTTGGTGCGCTGCGCAAGAACGGGGTAGTCTACGTGCCGCGACTCGGCCGGCGCTGTCAAGTCAAGAAGGTCGATCGCAATCGTGAGCTGGTCATCATCGAGGTCGGCAAGATCCGAATGGAGATCCCGTTCGAAGATGTGTCCTGGTTGCAGCCCTTGGATTGAGCCCCATGCCCCCGCCTTTGCCGGAACCTTCGCCCGAGCCGATGCCGAAAGCCGCTGGCAGTCCCGTCGCCGGTCGCGCCGACCGTGCCACCGTGTTGCTGGCCGACAACGACACCTCGGTCAATTCTCTGCTGTCGGCGATCCTGGCTGACAGTGGGGTGCGCTGCGTGTCGGTGTTTGACGGCGAGCAGGCCCTGGCGCGTCTGCGTGCGGGCGATATCGACGTGCTGGTGACCGACCTGGACATGCCCAAGCTCAATGGCCGCCAACTCCTGGATCGGCTGTCCGAGATCGAACCGCTGCCAGCCACCCTGGTGATCTCGGGCTACCTCGACCGCGCGTCGGAGGAGGAGCTGCGTGGCCACCCCGCCGTGTGCCACGTGCTGCGCAAGCCGTTCGACGTGGCCGAGTTTGCCCGGCTGGTCGAGCAGGTGGCCCGGTCACGCCCCTCCTCAGCGAGCGCCTCCTAGCACCATGCTGAACAAGCTCTCCTACAAGACGGCTGGCGAGTCGCACGGCGCTGCGGTCACGGTGATCCTGGAAGGTGTGCCGCGCGGTGTGCGTCTGGACATCGATCGCATCGATGCCGAGCTGCGTCGCCGTCAGGGTGGGGTGGGGCGCGGTGGGCGTCAGCGGATCGAGCGCGATCACGTGACCATCACAGGAGGCATGCGCAAGGGCCTGACTATCGGGTCGCCGCTGTGCCTGGTGATCGAGAATGCTGACTTCAAGATCGACGAACTCCCCGAACCGGTGCGGCCGCGTCCCGGCCACGCCGACCTCGCGGGCTGCTTCAAGTACCTCGACCACGACATCCGCAGCACCCTCGAGCGTGCCTCTGCGCGGGAGACCGCCGGGCGCGTGGCGGCTGGTGGGGTGGTTCGGCAGGTCCTCGAGGGCCTGAACTGTGAGGTTTTTGGTTTTGTCCGCAGCGTCGGCAAGGTCGCCTTGCCCGAGCGCCAGCCCGGTTCGATCGAAGCGTCAGACCTCGCAGAACTGCGCGCCCGCCGGGACAAGTCCAAGCTCTACACCCTCGACCCGCAGGTCGACGCCAGCATGGTGCAGGCGGTGCGGGCGGCCGGCAAGGCCGGCGACACCCTCGGCGGCCTGGTCGAGGTCCACGGTGTCGGCGTGTTGCCCGGGCTCGGCAGTTGCCTGCAGTGGGACGAGCGTCTCGACGCCCGCCTGGCGGGTGCGATCGTCTCGATCCCGGCCTTCAAGGGGGTCGAGATCGGGATGGGGATGCAGGCGGCGCGGCGGCTGGGTTCCAAGGTCCACGACGAGATCCGTCCCGGCAAGGATGGCCTGCCGAATCGGCGGACCAACCGTGCCGGTGGCCTGGAGGGTGGGATGACCAATGGCGCTAATCTCATCGTCCGGGGTGCGATGAAGCCGATCTCCACCCTGAAGCGCCGGCTCGGGAGCCTCGACCTGGTGACCGGCGAGCCCCTGTCGGCTGGCTACGAGCGTTCTGACGTCTGTGCGGTGTCAGCAGCGTCGGTGGTTGCGGAGGCGATGGTCCTGTTGGTCCTGTGTGACGCGGTGCTTACGAGGGTGGGCGGGGAGTCGGTCGGCGAACTCCAGGAGCGCTACGCGAGCCTGCAGGAGAAGGTCCGTGGCCTGATCGGGCGCGGTGCTTCCACGGTTCCGTAAGGGCCTGAAAGGAAACTGCCTTAGGTGCGCAGGGGGGTGCACAAAAAAGGCCGTGACTTCGCTTGATCCCGCCCTTGGCCTCGCTATCTTGCGCCCTCCCTCTGGCACGAGTAGAGCGTGCTAGCGTAGCTCAATTGGCAGAGCACCTGATTTGTAATCTGGAGGTTGTGGGTTCAAGTCCCACCGCTAGCTCCAGTTAGCAGTAATCACCGGTGCTGGCCGAGGGGCGGACGCTGGCCGGCTCCGCCCGGGTCTCGGGGAGGCCAAGCCCGAGGGCTTGCCGTTGATGGGTAAATACCGAAGCGGTCAAACGGGTCAGACTGTAAATCTGATGGCAATGCCTTCGTTGGTTCGAATCCAACTTTGCCCACCACATTTGTTCTCTCGATTCCGTCGGCACGACACCAGGTTCGCGCGGCATTTTGCCGTTGATTCGATCTGCGGGTGTAGCTCAAAGGTAGAGCTCCAGCCTTCCAAGCTGGTGGTGAGGGTTCGATTCCCTCTACCCGCTCCATTGGTTCCGTGCCTCGTTCTTTTTGCAACTGTATCCGTAAGCTGCTATAGCTCAGTGGTAGAGCACCTCCTTGGTAAGGAGGAGGTCTTGGGTTCAAGTCCCAATAGCAGCTCCATCTTCGCCGGTCGTAGCCAGATGCTGCG
>JAYZDB010000173.1:0-6176 GCA_036338025.1 Planctomycetota bacterium | reverse complement strand
AGGCAGCGTTCGATGGCGCGCTTCAGTGGGCGGGCGCCGAAGTCTGGGTGGAAGCTCTTGTCGATCAGGAACTCCATGACATCTGGGTTGACCTCAAGGGTGAGGTTCTTGGATGCGAGGCGCTCGTCCAGTTTCTTGAGTTCGAGCTTGACGATCAGATCCATGTCTTCGCGGGTGAGCTGGTTGAAGACAACGAGTTCATCGAGGCGGTTGAGGAACTCGGGCCGGAAGTGGCGTTCGACCTCTGCCGTGATCATCTCACGCATCTTCTCGAAGCCGTTTTCCGTCGAGGTTTGGGTTGTGTTGAACCCGAGACCAGCGGAGTTCTTGATCAGGTTGGCTCCGATGTTGGAGGTCATGATCAGGATCACGTTGCGGAAATCGATGTTGCGGCCATAGGAATCGGTCAGGCGACCTTCCTCCATGATCTGCAGCAACATGTTGAAGATGTCAGGATGTGCCTTCTCGATCTCGTCGAGCAGGACGACGGCGTAGGGGCGACGGCGGACCTTCTCCGTGAGGTGTCCACCTTCTTCGTATCCGACGTAGCCTGGAGGCGCGCCGACCAGACGAGAAGCGTTGTGCTTCTCCATGTATTCCGACATGTCGATCTGGATGATCGCATCCTCGGTGCCGAACATGAACCTCGCGAGGCACTTCGACAACAGGGTCTTACCGACGCCAGATGGGCCGAGGAAGATGAAGCAGCCCATTGGCCGCTGGGGATCCTTGAGGCCAGAGCGTGAGCGCCGCACGGCCTTGGAGATCGCTTTGACCGCGCGCTGTTGGTTGACAACGGTCTGGGTGAGCTCCGCCTCCATCTGTAGGAGGCGTTGAGCCTCAGCCTGGTCAAGTCGGCTGAGTGGGATGCCGGTCATCTTGGAGACCGTTTCCGCAATGACCTCCTCGTCTACCGAGCCACCAGTCTCAGTGCTGGCTTCTCGTTGGCGCCACTCCTTCTGAATGGTCTCCTTCTTCTTGGCCAGCTGGTAGGACTGATCGCGTAGGTCGGCCGCGCGCTCGAAGTCCTGGCTAGCTACGGCCTCCTCCTTCTCCTTGTTCAGACGCGAAATTTCTTCGTCCATCGCTTGGAGATCTGGCGGCTGGGTCATCGAGCGGAGGCGCACCCGGGCACCGGCCTCATCGATGACGTCGATCGCCTTGTCAGGCAGGAAACGGCCGTTGATGTATCGACTCGACAATTCAACCGCTGCCGCGAGGGCGTCGTTGGTGTAGCTGACGCGGTGGTGGGCCTCGTAGCGATCGCGCAGACCCTGCAGGATCTCGACGGCCTGCGTCTTCGACGGAGGATCGACGTTGACGGTTTGGAAGCGGCGTTCGAGCGCGCCGTCCTTCTCGATGTACTTGCGGTATTCGTCGAGGGTCGTAGCGCCGATGCACTGCACCTCGCCGCGGGACAGGGCTGGTTTGAGGACGTTGCTGGCGTCGATTGCGCCTTCCGCCCCACCTGCGCCCACCAGGGTGTGCAACTCGTCGATGAACAGGATCACGTCCTTGGCCCGGCGGACCTCGGTCATGACTGCCTTGATGCGTTCCTCGAACTGGCCACGGTACTTGGTGCCGGCGACCATCATGGCGAGGTCGAGGACCACCATGCGCTTGCCACGCAGGATCTCAGGGACGGTGCCCTTGACGATGTCTTGTGCCAGACCTTCGACGATGGCCGTCTTGCCGACGCCAGCCTCGCCGAGGAGGACTGGGTTGTTCTTGGTGCGGCGCGACAGGATCTGGATGACGCGTTCGATTTCGTTCATGCGCCCGATCACCGGATCGAGCTTGCCCTCGCGGGCTAGCACGGTCAGGTCGCGACCGAAGGAGTCAAGTGCCGGCGTTTTGCTCTTGCTGTTGCCCTGGGTGGCAGACCCGATACCGGTGGAATCGCCAGAGTCATCGTCCTCCATGGCATCATCCGAGGCGCCGAGGAACTCGAGCACCTCTTCACGAACCTCGTCCAGCTTGACGTTGAGGTTCATCAAGACCTGTGCGGCGATGCCCTCGTTCTCCTTGATCAGGCCGAGTAGCAGGTGCTCGGTACCGATGTAGTTGTGGCTCAGGGCGCTGGCCTCCTCCATCGAAAGTTCGAGCACCTTCTTGGCGCGCGGAGTGAACGGAAGCTGACCCATGGTCACCATGGATGGACCTGTCTTGACGATCTTCTCCACCTCGTGGCGGATCTTCTCCAGGTCAATGTCCATGTTCTTCAACACATTGGCCGCGACGCCGCTGCCTTCCTGTACCAGCCCGAGCAGGATGTGCTCAGTGCCGATGTATTCGTGGTTGAATTTCTGCGCCTCTTGGCGAGCAAAGGTCATGACCTTCTTGGCGCGGTCTGTAAATCGATCGAACATCCGTTACTTTCTCCGTTTGACCCTCCAGAGGATTGGTTGGGCCGGTCCCTATAGATCGGCTGGAACCCCTTGATGATTTACCCGGTTCCCCGGTCCTCGTCCCCAAGGAATCCTTTTGAGTCGGCTGTCTGGCCTTTTGGGGCCCTAATTTGTGCGAATTTTCGGTCCCCCGTCCTGCTCTAGAGGCCTGGGCACCGGCCCCCCAGGGTATGCAACAAGCATGCCTGGATCCAGCCTGGCCTGGCCCGACAAGCCCATCAGTCAGGGCTAATTCAGGCGGCTTCCGAGCAGTTCCCGCACCAGTTTTGCGCGGCGTTCGTCACGATCTTCGGGGCCGAGGGTCTCATTGGAGAGGCGTTGGAGGTGGGCTGGCTGGGACAGGAGCAGCGCCCGGTTGAGTTGCTGCATGTTCAGGGAGTCGAACAGGCCCTGTTGGACTCCGAACCGAACCGCCGAAAGGCAGGTCAGGGACTCCTCGCTGGTCAGGATGTGAGCACGCTCCAGGGTGCCCATGGCGCGGTGGAGCTTGTCCAGGGTGCGGAGCCTGGCGCGACCCTTCATGAGGGCCTCTCGCACCTCGCGTTCCCACTCGACGATCCGCGTTACGGCGGCCGAAACGTCCTGGAGGATCTGGGATTCCGAGCGGCCCAGCGTTACCTGGTTGCTGACCTGGTAGAAATCGCCGAGCGCCCGGCTGCCTTCCCCGTAGAGGCCCCGTACTGCCAGGTGGATCTTCTGGGCCGTGTTGGTGGCTTTCTCGATCTCCTCAGCCCACACCAGTCCCGGCAGGTGCAGCATCACCGAGACCCGTAACCCCGTGCCGGTATTGGTCGGACAGGTGGTCAGGAAGCCGAATTCCTCGGAGAATGCCATCGGTAGCTTCTCCATCAGGGTGTTGTCGAGCCGCGCTGCGACCTCGAACCCTTCTTGCACCTGGAAGCCTGAAAGGAAGATCTGGGCCCGAATGTGGTCCTCCTCGTTGATCATCACCGCGATGCTCTCGCCGGCGTTGACGGCGACGCCGCGTGGATGCTTGTTGGTGGCATGGTCGCGGCTGATCAGGTGCCGTTCCATCAACATCTCCCGGTCCAGATCACGGAGGTTGAGCAGGTCCGTGACAGCCAGGGCGTCATCGGTAGGCAGATTGGACAACTCGTTGCCGAGAAAGGTCGTCAGCTCCTGGGCCTCGAGTTCGCCGAGGCAGGAGGAGAAGGAGTAACCCTGCACGTTGCGGGCCAGCCGTACACGGGTGCAGATCGCGATGTCCTGGGCCGGACCGGTGCCCCGCAGCCACTCGCCGAGTTCGAGGTCTCCAGGGCGGTCTTCGCTACCGCTCAATTCTGCGACTCCCGCCCTTCGGTTGGGTGCGTCACCGAGCGTATCTTGTCGCGAAGTTGCGCAGCCAGTTCGTAGTTTTCCGCGGTGATGGCGTCACGCAAGCTGTGCCGTAACTCTGTCAACTTGTCATCCCCGCCCGACAATTGTGTGGTCGTGCCGGGACAGCGCCCCTTGTGGCTGGTGGCATCGTGGACGCGTTCGAGCAGCGGCAGAAGGCTGCGGCGGAAAGTGTCGTAGCATCGTGGACAGCCGAGCCTGCCTCGGGACCGGAACTGGCTCGAAGTCAAACCGCAGGCTGGGCAGGATTCTTCGAGTTCTGAGGGGTGTGGGGAGACCCCTTCGCCGCCGGAACTCTGCATTGTGCCGAGGAGGTCCTCCAACATTTCCGGTGAGATTTTGAGCGGGGTGGCCTTGGGGTGGACCATGCCAGCGCCTTCCGCGCAGTTCGGGCAGAGGTTCTGCTCCTCGGCGAATTCACCGTCGATGAGGTCGAGGACGTGAATTGTGGCTTGGAGCTTGTGGCAGACGCTGCACTGCATGCCATGCAGTCTAGCGGTGCATCGACGGAAGGTCAGGAGATGTTCCAAGAGTTGGACTCGTTTCCTCCCGTAGGCGGTGGACCCAGGCGTCGAAGCGTCGGGCCCGGGCTGCGAAGTTGGGAAACTGGTCGAAGGACGCGAATGCCGGGCTGAACAAGATCGTGTCGCCTGACCGGCTGGTGGCCCACGCGGCGTCCAGAGCCTGTTCGAGGTCTTGGTGTACCGTTGTAGCTACTCGATTGCCCATCACCTTGGCCATCGGCATGGCCACCGCCCCGAACAGGTGGGCGGAGGCGACCCGGTCGCCGATCTGGGAACCCGGCTCGGAGTATTCGCCGTCCTTGCTCTTTCCGCCACCGACCCAGTGCACCTGCCCGGGCAAGCTGTCGATTGCGCTCAGGGTGCTATCGATCTGGGTGGATACCGCATTTCCAAAGATGTGTCGGCCTGCCACCGTGGCGGAGAGTTGCAGCCGATTGGTGAGTGGCTTGGTGGTTGCGAGCGCCATAGCGGCGGAGTGCCTGCAGCCGGAATCAGTGACAAGCATGTCCGTGATTTGCGTGGTGGCGAGGAAGGCGGCCATTACGTTTTCGACCTGAAAGTCACCGGGCAACTTCAGAGCAGGGGTCGTGAGCACCGGCCCCGGATCTGTGCCCATGTGCGACCACACCATGCCGTCTCGGCTGGAGGCTGCCAGGCTCGCGTGGCTGTCATGCGGCCCGTGCACCAGCACGCTCTGGCCTTCCTGGGCAAAGCCCGCCGCCACCTGGTCATCCGCGGTGTGGACCAGGAATTCGTCGGCCATGGCGGCGGCGCGACCCTTGGCCGCCTGGTAGCTCGCCAGATCGCCATGGCGATCGAGGTGATCGGCGGTGATCCGGGTCAACACCGTTCCCAGCACGCGGTGGCGATCCGGGTCTATGCGTTCGAGTTGGAAGGAAGACAGTTCCAAGACGGCGACCTGGCTGGAACTCCAGGTTGCCTGCTCGTCGAGAAGGCTGTGACCGATGTTGCCACCGAGCAGGGTGTCGACACCGCAGCGGCGCAAGGCGTTGGCGAGCAGGGTGGCAGTGGTCGATTTGCCGTTCGTGCCGGATACCGCCACCACCTTGCCCGGATACGACTCCAAGAAGAGGTTGACCTCTTGGGTGATAGGGACGTCGCGTTGGTCGGCGAACTCGAGTAGTGGGTGCTGGCTTGGAATCCCCGGGTTGCAGACCAGCAACTCGATCCCGTCCAGCAGACTGGTGTCATCGCCTGGCTCACCGAGCCGCCATTCGAGGTGTTCTTCGAGTTCCGGTTCCGCGGCGAGTGTCGCGACGGAATCCTGGAGGTCTGCGGCAGTCGCTCGATCGGTCACCCGTACCCGGTATCCGAGTCGGACCAGGTGCCGGACGCTGGCGACGCCTCCGCCAAATCGTCCCAGCCCCAGGACGAGTGCCTGTCGACGTGACATCAGCGTGCCAACACCGCCTGCCTGGCGCGCTCACGGATGGCATTGAGATTTCGTGGGCGGATGCCTCCGACCGGGGTTGGACGGGCCTTCAGTTCGAGTTCCACGTGGTGCCGGTAGCGGTCAGAATCGAACGGCAGGGTGATGGCTTCGAGCAGGAAATCGAAAGGGAATAGCCAGGGCGAGAACGGTTCGTCGGCGTTCAGTTGGTAGTGAAGGTCGATCAACTCTTGTTCGCGTACCAAGCCCGGTTGCCGACTGTGGATGGCTGTGGTCCCGTAGTAGCGCCGGCGCTTTTCGATCGCGTCGCCGGGCGTGGACGGTTTGGCTCTGCGGCCATCGATCCAGACCAGGGCGTCTTTCGGCGTGGTTGTGACCACCATGGTCGGCACGGCACAACCCGTGACAAGCGTCAGGATGGCGGGGGCGAGCAAGGTTGTTGCAGCAGCCAGCGGATGCTTGGACACGTTCCCTCCC
>JAYZDB010000172.1:0-6900 GCA_036338025.1 Planctomycetota bacterium | reverse complement strand
CTGCTCAGCGTTGTTGGAGGATTTCCTTGGACCCGGTGCGGAGGACTTCGATGCCACATAGGCGTGGAGCTTGTCGTGACGCGGGTTGTCGCGTCCGGGGTACCAATTCGATCTTCAATCCCTTGCTGACCGCGACGTTGGAAAATTCCTTGACGACAGTCTTGTTGGGTCCGCCAGCTGCCGCTTGGAGATCGAGTGCCTTCAGCACAGTGGCCTCTTGTAGTCGAATGTCAAACACCCGAGGTTTGCGTCCCTGCCGGTCGCTAGACACGAAGTATAGCTTCACCGTGTAAGTTGCCGGATCTTCTTCCTCGCTGATCAAGGCCAGGGTGCAACGCATCAAACCGGATGCACCGGAAGCATAGATCCAGGACCCGGCCTCGTCCGATAAGGATACGGAGTTGCTGTTGTGGGCGTAGAACTCGCCTTTGTCGGTGAACTTCTCGCCTAGCTTCAGCGGCAGGTCGATCCCGCGTCGAGAGGAAGGTCGTGGGTAACCCAGCCACAGCTTGCCGTGGGAATCGCGACGGTCGCCAGGACCACCGAGATTCAAGGCCATGTGGCGGATCGGTGTTGCTGCGCCAGATGCACCGTAGACGCCCCACACTTGACGCTCTCGACGTGGTTCAAACACGATTGTAGAGGTCAGCGAAAACAGGCAGGCACAACCGGCGCTGGCTTCCGGGACCAAGACCAGTCCGTCCGCCGGTATTGCATTGATCCAACAGCCAAGCCGGTGTCCGGCGAAGTGACGGGTACCGCTGTCGGCTCCCAGATCATAGTAGGCGGTAAATTTAGATCGGAACAACAGCATGCCTGGTGTCGCTGCGATGGCCCCACAGTGATGGCCCGGCCGCGCAAACATCCACGGACTCGCTTCGCCGGTCAGCGGGTGAATCCGTGTACGTTGAATCCCGGTCTCGAGATCAAACGACCAGGGTTCCGCAATAATCTCTCGACCGAGAATGATCGGGCGGTGGCGGTAGTTTGCGTCCCGAGCCCATACCTTGTGACCGTCATCCGCTGCCAGGACTACCAACCGCCGGCGCTTGAAGTCACCTTTCAAGAACTGGTTCCAGTAGTGGCCGTTGGCGTTGGCGCCACCAAGGACGATGTGTTCCTCCTGCACCATCAAGGTGAGTTCCCCGGCGCCGATTCCTACGTTTGTGCAATCTGTGACATCAATGGGTTGGGTCCAGACTCGCTTGCCAGTCTTGACGTCGACGGCCGCGGCCAACCTGGCGTCCATTCGTTTGATCCGGTCCTCGGCGAGTTTGCGAGCGGCGCCGGTCAGGCTGGCCAATTCGGACTTGTCTTGCTGCAGCAGTTGCTGGCGCTGTTCCGTCGTCAAAGTGCTGTCGATGAAGTAGACTCGACTGCCAGCCACCGCAATTGCATTGTGTGAGATGCTCTTGCCCGCGTGTTCCCACAGCCTCCGACCGCTCTCGATATCAAAGGCGAACAGCTTGTCAGTTGCCACCTTGCTGGCGGGTTGACCACGTCGTCGGCTGGCTTCCGGAATCAACTTCCGGAGGGTGCTGGTGCCAAACAAGCGACCAGCGTGCACGGATACGTATCCCCAAGTTCTGCCCGACTTGGCATCCGGGTCAGGGATGACGTAGGTGTGCAATAGCTTGCCCGTCGCGCCATCGAGACGCAGGCAATGATCTCCGACCACCACGAACAGGCTGACTGCGTCTGCGACCAGATTACCCGGCTCGAAGTTGCGGAACACACCGGTGCGCACCGCTCCAGGGTTGGCTCGTTCCCAGAGCTTCAGACCATTGTAGGCGTCGTAGGCCTGGACAGTTTCGTCGCCTTGAACGAACAGGCGACCAGAGGATGCCAGGGGCGAAGCCGCTCCTTGATGCCTGTTGAGCATGGCGCTGGGGCCTGGATCGCCGTACCACAGCACGCTGAGTCCGTTGCGAACTCGTTGATCCGCAATGCTCGAACTGGCGCCGGGATTGCCGTACTGATGGGTCCAGGACGCGGCCCCGGGAAGCGCCACCCTTTGCAAGGTGATCCAGCCGTCCTCCTTGGCAACGACACCGCCCTGCGCCTCCAACCCCGTCTTGTTGAGCCATGCAGCATGGTTCACATCAGTGGCCGACAATGTTGAAGACCAGGGCAGGCAGATGACTCCGCCGTGAGGTTTGACGCAGCGCGCAACCTGCACTGGGTCGCCCTGCACGGCACCCCCTGGCACCCCACCGTCGCAAACCACCAGGTTGGCGAAGTAACTGGGATACGGCAGGACCGAAAGGTCCAGGTGATCCACCGTGATGCGGTTTCCATACAGCCCGGTCGGTACCAAGGCACGCCGTGCCGCGCGAACCTTGGTCGGATCAGGCTCCGCACAGAAGATCATCAAATCGGATTGCCGAGCTAATTCGTACGCGAGTCGGCCTTGATCTCCGCCGAGCACCAGGCAGAAGCCACGGGTGACCCCACTGCGTTCGAGTATCTCGGCTGCTGATTTCCTGTAGCGATCAACAGACTCGTCACCCGGAAACGGTGTGGTGGAGGCCGGGCGCGAAGGTGACGACACGGTGCGCTTTTGTTTCGCGTCTGCAAATGCGTAGATCTTCCCAGCAGTCGTGCTTACCACGAGGTGTCCATCGACGGCCGCGAGACCTCGCGCGTCACCGTCCACGGAGGAATTCCACTGGCGCTTGCCTGTTGAAGCATCCAGGGCAACGACTTCACCCTCACCCCCAACGACCAGGGTCTCCCCAGCGAGGATCAGGGTTGACTCATGCCGACAGGGAGCTCGCCACAGAATGCCCACCAACTCCGCAAGCTCCGCCTTCTTCTCAAAGTCGGCGGTGCGTTTGTCCTCGATCTTCTTGCGCAGCTCTTTGAGTTTCTTCTTTGAAGTCTGCTTCTTGCGCTGGGCGGACTGGTACGACTTCAAGTGTTTC
Organism: Planctomycetota bacterium; assembly: GCA_036338025.1. Classification (GTDB taxonomy): domain Bacteria; phylum Planctomycetota; class UBA1135; order UBA1135; family UBA2386; genus JAYZDB01. Next base: position 3,976 of record JAYZDB010000172.1, on the reverse strand, counting down.
AGGTAGGCATGCTCGACGAGGGTCTTGCGGAGGGCTGCCGCAGACTTGGCCCGAGGGTCCTTCGGACGGTTGGCCTCGACATAGCGCTTACGATCTACCGCGAGGATTTCGCCGTCGGCGGCGATATAGGCGAGGTCGCCGACCAGGGTCATCTGCTTGCCGCTCAGCTTGCTGATGATGTCACCCTTCTTCTGGTTGAGTGCCAGGATGTGATGTTCGCCGACTGACAGGATCTTGTCGCCAGCCAGCAAGGCCTGGGAGCCCCCGACCTGCTTGCCACCACTCTTCTGTTTATGCACCAGCTTGCCGGTCTTCTTGTTGATCGCCGCCGGAAAGGTACGACCCGAAGGTACGAAGAGGAGATTGTCGGTGGCCAGCAGGTAGCCTTGCGGAGTGAGGTCGTTTCGCCCCGCATCGCGCTGGCTGATCTCGTCGTTACACCACAAGACCTTGCCGTCCTTGGCATTGACCGCGTAGAGGAACACGGTCTCATGGGGAAAGGTCCCGGCACCAAAGTAGGCGATACCGTCGTCAATCAAGACGCCGGTGCGGACCGGCCATCGTGAAACCATACGGCCACGTGCCAGGATCCGTTCATCTGCCGGTCCTGCACGTACCTTCCAGATCAGTTTGCCTCCCGCCGCATCGAGACAATAGGCGAAGCCGTCATCGGAACCGATAAAGACCCGGTCGTTGAATACCGTGGGAGCAAGCCGCACCGGTGCGCCAGTGACAAAACTCCATATCTCCGTTCCATCCTTGAGATCGATACAGCAGATCCGGTTGTCTACAGACGATCCGTAGAACACACGTTTGCCGACGATAGCTACGTGGAACACGTCGTCGAACCGCACGCGATGCACGAGGTGCAACTTCTCGATGACCTTACCACCGGGTCCGGGCCATGCTCGTTTCGGTGGTCTCGCCGAGGAGATCGTCCAACGCTGTGAGAGCGGTAGTTTGACCTTTGCAGCGGTTCCCCCAGCCCGACTGTTGTCGTGCATGTAGGTCGGCCAATCCGAAGTCTTGACGGCGGACTGGGCGGGAGCGGATTGCACGAGCGCTGCCAGGATTACGAGCGTCTGGCAGGAGATGGATGATGCCACGCTTACTGCGCGGTCGATTGCGAGGTCCTTCATAGCTTCTACGACACCAGACCCTGGGGGGAATTGGAAAGGGGGTGCGACACGGCCCGAGTGTATCGAATCCGCCTCTCGTGGCGCCCAGGATCCTGCAAAACCCTGCGGACACTTGGCCAGGCTGTTTGGCGGGTCAGGGCCTGACGAAGAATTGCGCGATCAGGCCACTGGAATGGCGGTACATCAGAACGCTGAGGCTCTGTTTGCCAAAGTGCATGCGGGTTCGGGTGACCGCCATCCCACCACGCTCTCGCTGCATCAGTAGCACAAGACGCCCGGGCGGTCCGTACTTGGATAGACGCCGCGCAGCAGCGGCAATGCGCTCATCAGTCAGGTAATCGTTGAAGTCCGGCGTGAACAAGGTTCGGGTGACCTTGCCCCTCTGCAACATCTGGAATACGACTCGTACGCTGGTCTCGATATCGTCTCCGGCAACTTCGGGCACCCTACTCGACTGTGCTTGCGGTGATGTCTGCAGGATGATCTTGAGCACCGGATCAGACAGGCCGACGAGGCCGCCGTCTCGGTTACAAAACAGGATGACGCCAGCCCCCATCGATGGGATCAGCCCATTCCAGGCCGCAAATCCGTTGATCGCTCCGCTGTGGGATAGTAGCTCTCGGTTGGAGCGGTTGCCGACTCCCAGGCCGCAGCCATAGTTCGACAGGCTGCCGTTCCGCAAGCGTCGCCGGCTGGTCATCAGGGACCAAGATGCCCGATTGACTACCTTGCCGTTGAGCAGGGCGATGTCCCACTTGGCTAGATCTGTCGGCGTCGAGTAGATGCCACCCGCCGCACCGACCCAGCCTTTGCCCTCGGGTATGTTTGCTTCAGGTGGACCCAGCGCAAAAGTCGTGTAGCCCTTTGCGATCCCGTCGCTACTTGGATCCGGGTCGTACAGCGTGTCCGCCATACCGATTGGATCGAAGATCTTCTGCTGCAAAAAGGTCCCGAATGGCTGACCGGATACCTTCTCGATAATGCGCCCTAGCAGGATGTAGCCGGTGTTGCTGTAGGAGTAGGCGGTGCCAGGTTCGAAATCCAAGCGTACCTCCCCACCGGCGTATTTCCGGATCAGGTCATCGGCCTTGATCGCTTGGGCCATCCGACGATCCACAAAGTCGAGTGGATAGTAGTCGGGGTATCCCGAGGTGTGGTTCATCAGATCCAGGATCTGGATGTCCTTGGCTCGCTTCAGGTCGGGGTAAAACTTCGCGACCGGGTCGTACACCGACAACTTGCCCAGTTCGCAGAGCATCAGGGCACAGGCGCAGGTGAACTGTTTGGTCACTGAACCGATCGCAAAGCGCGTGTCGGTTTTGACAGGAAGGTCATCCTGCAACGAACGCTTGCCATACCCCTTGGCGAAGACCAGGCGTCCTCCCTCAATAATGCCTACCGACAACCCCGGTAGCTTCTTCGAGCGGACGTGTTCTGCGAACAACGCATCCAGCGCCCGGAGGTTGGTTCGCGGAGCAGGCTGAGCCAGCAGCGACGCCGGTAGGCTGAGGAGGAGAGCAAGCCATACCAGGTTGGATTTCATGGGCAGCCTAAACAGTACCATTCTGCGTGGGTACTGCGACCCGAATCCTGCCTGCGGCGGACCTATGAATCGTATTCGATCCCCAGTCGCCCCTTCCGCATCGTGCGAATTCCCGTAGGGTTCCAGCATCGGTCCGACCAACCAACCACCATTTTTCATGATGCGTCCTCCATCAGTCCTGCTCCTTGGCCTTGCCGCTGTTCTCTGCCTCGCAAGCTTGCTGCATGCCCAGACCGTGAAGGTTCAGTGGCCCAAGAGCATCCAAGCGAGCCTGCAGCGTGCTGGGAAGAATCGGGCTCAGATCGAACGGGCGCTCTTGAAGGCACCCGTGTCGCAGCGGCCAGCAATGGAGTTCCTGGTGCGGTACATGCCGACCCGTGATTTGCGGAAACTGCAGGCGGGGTTCCTGCTAAAGGAGGTGTCCCTCGCAATGAAGGTGCGAGACAAGACCCTGTTCGGCAAGCAGGTGCCGACCGAGATCTACCTGAACGACGTCCTGCCGTACGCTAATGTCAGCGAGACCCGTGAGTCGTGGCGGCAGGAATTTCAGGATCGGTTTCTACCACTAGTCAGGAAGGCGAAGACCTGCGGGGAAGCCGCACTGATCCTGAACAAGAGGATCTTCGGCATGGTCAAGGTCAAATATTCGACCAAGCGTCGGCGTGCGGACCAGAGTCCGGCCGAGAGTATGGAGATCGGGATGGCGAGCTGCACCGGACTGTCTATTTTGCTGGCAGACGCCTGCCGATCAGTAGGCGTGCCCGCGCGCCTCGTCGGGATTCCCAACTGGCCGAACAAGCGCGGCAACCACACCTGGGTGGAGATATGGGATCGGGGCTGGCATTTCGTCGGCGCGTGTGAGCCGAGCCGTGAAGGACTTGATCACGCCTGGTTCCGATCTGATGCCGCGCTTGCCAGAGCTGACGATCCGCTGCACTCGATCTACGCGGTGAGTTACAAGCACACCGGCACACTGTTTCCCATGGTGTGGGCTGACAAAGATCGATCGGTGTACGCGGTCAACGTGACCAGTCGATATGCCAAGGCACCCACCGTCACGGCCAAGGCTCCAATCAGTCGACTCATGATCTGTGTCCGCAGCAAGCCAGGGGGCGAACGGGTGACGGTTCCGGTGCAGCTATTCGATCCGGCGGACAAGAAAGTCCTTGGACAGGGCACTAGCAAGGGCGAGTCCTTCGATACCAATGACTACCTGACCTTTGAGGTCGCCCAACAGAAACCCTTGGAGCTCCGATGGGGTAAGGGCAACTCCCTGAGGAAACGACACCTCGAT
>JAYZDB010000171.1:0-10250 GCA_036338025.1 Planctomycetota bacterium | reverse complement strand
ACTCAATCGGCACCCGTGCAGGGCGCTTGTCGTTGTCATCGACCCGGATGAATGCGAGCTCACGGCTCAACTCACGGGCCTGATCCGCACCCAACGAAAAGTCCGGGCCTTGGTGCTCGAAAAACTCACCATCGAGGCGGGTTGGGGCGACTTCCCCAAACTAGCCAATCTGATTCGGCCCCTGCTCGTCAACGACATCGGCTCGAGCCTCTTCTGGGCCGCCCAACTGCCTGAGAGCCTCGACCAAATCAGCGCGCTCGCTGCGTTGGTAGATCGCACGATTGTCGACTCCACCCTGTTCGCCGGTGACAACTGGCGCAGCCTCGGGAAGATCCAGGATTGCGAACCTCTGGATCTGGCCTGGCTGCGAATCGGGCCCTGGCGTCGCGCCTTGGCGGAGACTTTTGAACATTTTGAGTGGCAACCCGAACAACCCGAAACCGACATCACTCTTGTACACGGGATGGCTTTCGGTTCCCTCGGCGCCAGCCGCTGCCTGGAGGCGTGGCTCACGGAACAACTCTCAGCCACGGTCAGGCTGGTCGAAGAGGAAGGCGATGGCCCGGACAACGAGCCATGGCTTCTCGACCTCGAGCACGGCCCGAGTCACGTGCAAATTCGTCACCTGCGGACAGAGTCGCGTTTACTCGCAACTATCACCCAGAAGGACCGGGGCTTGCTACCCACCTACACGCAAGCTACGCGCGGCAGCCGTTCTCAACTGCTGGCGGCCGCTCTCGATCTCTCGTGGTGAATGCAGCCGCTCACTCCAGCGTCGTCTGCCGTGTGGATTGAGCGGCAAACAGGGCACCGGCGTCCGAGATCCGGTCGCCAGGGCCTAGCAGGACTACAACATCCTCAACCTCGAGCACGGTGCCCGGCCGGATACTGATGTCAGTCGTAGCACCCCGACGAACCGCAACCACGGTGCAGGCGCTGAGGCGGCGCAGGTCAGTATCATGCAGGCTACGGCCCGCAAGGATGCTGTCCTCTTCGACGCGGAAGATCTCCATGCGCAGACCTGGGATGAACTCCGTCAAGCGTGCGGAGTCATCGTGCGCGCGCAGTGGACGGTCTGGGAGGTTGGCGCCACGACGCACATCGCGGGCCTGTCGATCTACCTCACTGTCCGGAACAAGGAAATGCCGGAGCACCCGCACCATGACTTCCACAGACGTCTCCAACTCCTGTGGAACGATCTCTTGGACCCCAAGTCGCTCCAAGGCCGGTACCTCGCCGATGTAATTCGTCCGGGCGACAATTCGGATGTCGGGAGCGATTCGGCGGGCTAGATCCGCGGTATGCCGTGTCGCCTCCGAATCACTGACCGCCAACACCAGCACGCGTGCTTGCGTCAAACCGGCGGCTCGCAGCATCACTTCGCGAGACGAATCACCCAGGAGGATCGGATAGCCTTGTGCTTGAAAATCCCGGACCGTCGCCGCGTTCATCTCGATTACGACAAACGGAATATCTTGATTCTTGAGAGCCATTGCGACGGCTTGACCACCTGGTCCAAACCCGACGATCACGACGTGGTCTCGCGTGCGACCCGATGTGTCCCGACTCTTTCCCGAACTGAGTTTCGCGGTGCTTCGAGTGAGCCAGTGACCCACCTTGATCATCAGCGGCGTCAAGGCTATCGACAAAACGGCAACGACCAGGAAGACCGACTCAGCGCTTCCTATCTCGATTGAGCTGCCGCGGGCCGCTTGGAGAACAACGAAAGAAAACTCACCGACTTGAGCCAACAAGAGTCCTGCCCGGAGGCCTACCCACCATGGCAGGGACAATGCGCGGGCGGCGATCATGATCACTCCCGCCTTGCCCAGAATCACCGCGACAAACGCCACCGCAACCGTGACGGGCTCCGCCAAGATCAGGCGATGATCGAACATCATCCCGATGCTGACGAAGAACAAGCTGCTGAGCGCATCTCGAAATGGCGCGACTTCCGCCGACACCTGGTGGCGATAGCCAGACGATCCGATGATCAGGCCGGCGAAGAACGCGCCGAGAGCCAATGACAGCCCGATCGTCGCCGTGATCGTTGCGGCGGCCAGACACAAGGTGAAGATCGACAGGACAAACACCTCGCGACTCCGGGTCTTCGACACGAGATCTAGGGCCCTCGGAATCACGAACCACGCCACCGACACGGTCAAGGCCAGGTAGAACAACGACGTCCCGATATTGGTCAGCACCGCACCCACTGACTGGTCGTCGCTATTGGCCAGCAACGGCAGCATGAGGATCATCGGCACAACCGCCAGATCCTGCGCAACGCAGATACCCATCGCCAGTCGTCCTGGAGTGGACCCTAGTTCGCTGCGGTCCTGGAGGATCTTGGCTACCGTCGCTGTGCTCGAAAGAGCCAGGAGGAAGCCGAGAAAGATTGCGGGGCCCCAGGCCAGTCCGCCGATCAACGCGCAGGCGGCGCCCAACGCGATTGTCAGACCAAGCTGGATTCCGCCCCCGATCAAAATGGACCGACGTAGCTGGAACAGGTCCTGTATCGACAACTCCATCCCGACGGTAAACAGCAACAGGACAACGCCAATCTCGGCCAGGTGCTCAACCAGTTCGGGCTGCGAAATCAGGCCAAGGGCGTTCGGCCCCATCAGAGCTCCAGCGATCAGGAATCCTGCGATCGGGGGCAGCTTCAGGCGATGAAAGAAGACCACGACGGCAACACACACGGCAAACAACAAGGCGAGGTCGACGAGAACCTCATCAAGTCCGTGTTGTGCAAGCGCTGCTGTCATACTTCAAGAGGCGGTGGCCGGCTGGTAGAACGTGGAAACCGCCACGACGTGGCGCAATCAACCCACGGCAACCACAGTGACCACGTGGGAATGGCTCGACCCGCCGACGTCGCAAATTTGGGCACCCGCCTCGATACCCGTGCCAACGCGCATCATAACACCTGCCAGCTGTCGATACCATCGCGGCATTTTCCGACGCGATCGTGGCCCTCCCGTGACTGGATGCACATGACTACAGTCAGTGCGTGCCGATAAGTTCAAGGTAGATACAACGGACACGGGGAGCGCCCCACCGGGCGACCCTCACCCATCGGCGCGACTCCTTCACCCCAAGACCAATCCACACAATCGCCGCTGAGCGAATTGACTGGCTCGAGAATGAACTTGAGCAGCGGCCCAGCGACGCTAAACCAAAACGCAACATGGCTATTCGACGCGAAGCCCTGGTCCGGGATCAACTGCTGACGGCAATCCGCAGTCATCCGGGCACCGAAAGTCTACTGGCGCCGGATGGACCGATCATCGCAGGCTCCAGGCTGACGCGCCGGAGTGCAATCGCGATCTTCGAGGCCGCGCTCCAATCCCGGCTACAAGACCTCGAGGCGAGAAACCTCAAGGACCAGGGGCTGAGCTACTACACCATCGGCAGCAGTGGGCATGAATGCAATGCGGCGCTAGGTCACCTGCTGCGCCTCACTGACCCAGCGTTCGTACACTACCGCTCAGGCCCGTTCATGGCCGCCCGCGCCCGAATCGCGGATGGAGAGACCCCGCTCTTCGACTCGATGTTGGCGTTCACGGCTTCGGCCGAGGACCCCGTCTCCGGTGGTCGGCACAAGGTCCTCGGCAGCTACTCCCTCAACGTGCCGCCCCAGACCAGCACCATCGCCAGCCATCTACCGAAGGCGGTCGGTTACGCGTACTCCCTGGCCAGACTCCAGCGGCTCGGCCTGGCCATGCCCTGCCCAGCGGACTCGATCGTCTACTGCTCGTTCGGCGATGCTTCCTCGAATCACGCCACCGCCCTGGCGGGCTTCAACGCCGCCGCCGCCGCCGCAATCCATCGCCAACCCTGCCCCATCCTGTTCGTCTGCGAGGACAACGGTATTGGAATCTCGGTACGCACGCCTGAGGACTACATCGAACGCAATTTCAAGCACCGTCCGGGCATGGACTACTTTCAGGTCGATGGCAGTGACCTTGCGGCCACCTTCGACACCGCCAGCGCCGCGATTGACCACTGCCGGAGTTCGGGTCGCCCGACCTTCCTTCACCTGCGTACGGTGCGCCTCATGGGCCACGCAGGATCCGACGTCGAAGCCAACTACATGACCGCTCCGGAAATCGAGGCCAACGAGGCCCTCGATCCCATGCTGGCATACGTCGACCTGCTATTGAAGAACGGGGCAATCGAGAAGGAACACCTGCTGGCAATGCACGCGGACATGGAAGAGCGTCTGCGGCGCGCCGGGCAAGAAGCTGCCACGCGGCCGAAGCTCAGCACCGCCAGTGAAGTCATGGCGCCCCTGTCTATTTCGGACAGTAGTTCTATTGAAATCCCGGTTGCCGACCCCGACACCCGCCGTGAAGCATTCAAGGGCCGGCTTCCGGAGGAGGATGGCCGCCCACGCCATCTGGCTTACCGGATTGCACAAGGTCTTCGAGACCTGATGCTCGCGCATGAAGGTGCGTTTGTTTTTGGCGAGGATGTCGCGCGCAAGGGCGGCGTGTATCACGTGACGGATGGGTTGCATGAGACCTTCGGTTCAGGTCGCGTGTTCAACACGATCCTCGACGAAACCACGATCCTCGGACTGGCACAGGGCATCGCGCAGGCCGGATGCCTGGCCATTCCTGAAATCCAATACCTTGCGTACATCCACAACGCGCTGGACCAGATCCGGGGTGAAGCAGCCACCCTGCAATTCTTCAGCGGTGGCAAGCTAAGCAACCCGATGGTCGTCCGCGTGGCGAGCTTCGGCTACCAGAAAGGCTTCGGCGGCCACTTCCACAACGACAACAGCATCGGCGCGCTGCTCGACATCCCTGGGCTGATCATCGCTTGCCCTTCGCGGGCCGATGACGCCGTCGGCATGCTGCGGACCTGCGCCGCCAACGCAGTGCAGCGCGGCAAAGTCTGCCTCTTCCTGGAGCCAATCGCACTCTACATGCAAAAGGATCTGCACGAGGCCGGCGATGACGAGTGGCAGTTCGCCTATCCCGCGCCAGAAGAGGCGGTGGCCCTCGGCGAAGCGAGAGTTTACGGCGACCAGGATGTGGACGAGTTGACAATTCTCAGCTTCGCGAATGGTCTGCACATGAGTCTACGCGCTCAGAAGGTCCTCGCCGCCGAGGGCATATCCACCCGGGTGATCGACCTGCGGTGGCTGGCGCCGCTTCCCTGGGAACAACTGTTCGAACACGCCGCCGCGACTGGCCGGGTATTGATCGTAGATGAATGCCGGCACACCGGCGGTGGTCCCTCGGCACACATTCTCGCCGGTCTGATCGAGCACAATGCCGCTCTCAGCGTGCGCCGAATCACCAGCCTGGACAGTTTCATTCCGCTAGGAACGGCGGCCGACACCGTGCTTCTGCAACTCGAGGACATCCTCGAAGCTGCGCGTGCGATGATCAAGGAGACCGACAGGTGAGCAAGCCTATCGCCGTCGTGTTCTGCCCGGGCAGAGGAGCCTACGGACGTGAGGAGCTGTCGTTTATCGCCAGGCACCATCGTCCCGGCCCGATCGCTGACGCGCTCGCCGAAGCGGACGCGGCACGGCCCGAAGACCTGACGATTACACGTCTAGACTCCGCCGATCAATTTCGACCCGGTGTACACCTTCAAGGAGTCAACGCAGCCGAACTGATCTACTTCAGCACGCTGTTTCATCTCGACCAATTGCGTGAGCACTACGACATCGTCGCAGTCGCAGGCAATTCGATGGGCTGGTACACCTCTCTCGCTGCCAGTGGCGCTCTCGATGCCCAACGCGGCTGGCGCCTGATCCGCTCGATGGCAGAGTTACAACTCGAGATCGATGGCGGACAGGTTCTAACGACCTGTGTCGACGAATCCTGGCAACCCGACCTGTCTGCCCGCCAGGAACTCGAGGCGGCGCTGGTCACAACCAACGCCAAGGGCGCCGACCACTTCGTTGCACACTCGATCTACCTTGGCGGCCACCGGGTAATCGGTGGCACAGATCGTGGTATCACAGCGCTGCTCGAGGAGCTCTCCAAGCGCAAGATCGGCGACCGCGAGTTTCCGTTTCAGCTGGCCGGCAACGGGCCTTTTCACACGGCGCTGTGTCAAGACACCGCGAAGGCTGCGCAGGACCGCCTGGCCAGCCTGCAGCTCGACCAACCTCGAGTTCATCTCATCGACGGCCTGGGCAACGCACACACACCCTGGTCCGCGGACCCTTCCGGATTGCTCGAGTACACCACAACACGACAGGTCCTCGAACCCTTCGATTTCACGGCTTCGGTAAGGACCGCGCTGCGGGAGTTCAATCCGGATGTGCTGCTATGTGTTGGGCCAGGGCAGAGCCTGCGTGCACCAGTCGGCCATGTCGTGCTCTCGGAGCAGTACCGTGGGATCAAGACCCGTGAGGCCCTGTTCGAATCGGGTCTTGTGCGGACCGACTAGAGCGCGCCGGATTCGATCCCCGTTGCGGTGGAAAAACCGCGATCCGGACCAACATCGGCCCGATTCGGCCCAGCTGGGCTGGTGCCTCCCAATAGACCCTGGGGATTCGTTTTGTCGAAACCCCACCGACCCGTATCTTTCGGCGCCCCCAGATCCATCAAGCGATCCCTGGTCTTCCGGCCTGCAAACCGAGCAATCTCATGAAACCATGCCTCCTCCTGTCCAGCCTGACTCTCTGCCTGGGCCTCGCGCCTGTCCAACTCCTGGCCCAGGAGAATCAGGAACTCGGTCGGATGTGGACATTCGAAAACCCACCTCTCGCCTACCTGGAGAAAGAGTACGGATTCAAGCCAGACCAGAACTGGCTCAACTCGCTCCGCCTGGCGTCCCTACGGCTCGGTGGCGAGACCGTTGACCGGGGCTTCTGCTCGGCGTCGTTCGTCTCCCCAAAGGGGCTGATCATGACGAACAACCACTGCATTCGCGACGCAGTGAACGCAACGAGCGGCGCTGGGCGCAACGGAGCAAACCTGGTCAAGTCTGGGTTCTACGCCAAGGCCCAGTCAGACGAATACCGACTCAAGACCGATGATGACGGGTGGTTGACTGTCTCCCAGCTCAATCAAATCACCAGTGTCACAGAACGCGTCAACAAAGGAATCACCGCCAGCGACACGGAGGATGAGGTCAAGGAAAAGCGCAAGGCCAACCGCGAGGCAATCCTCGACGAAGCCAAGAAAGCCGACCCGAAGCTGGTGCCTCAAATCGTCAGCCTCTACCAGGGCGGCATCTTCCAGCTCTACCAGTACCGCGTCTTCTCGGACATACGGCTGGTCTGCATGCCACACCTGCAGACCGCACACTTCGGCGGCGATCCTGACAACTTCACGTATCCCCGGTATAGCATCGACTACTCGTTCTTGCGCGCCTACGAAGACGGCGAGCCCGCCGACACCACCAAATTCTATTACAAGTGGAAGAGCGGCGGGGCCAAAGAGGGCGAGTTGGTATTCGTGCCCGGTAATCCGGGTTCGACCAACCGGCTGAACACCAAGGCACAAATGGAGTTCGACCGAGACGTCAAGCTGCCCATCCTCGTCGAGATGCTCACCAACCGGTTGAGGGTTTTTCGCGCCCTGATCAAGCAGATCCCACGAGTGGAGGATGCCTTTCGCACCCAGATGCTCGGCTGGGAAAACGGTGAAAAGGCGCTCACCGGCAACGTTCATGGCCTGCACGATGCTGCCTTGCTGGCTCAAAAGACCGCTGCGGAGAAGTCCTTCAAGGCTCGCGTCATGAAGGACAAAGATCTCGCAGCGAAGTACGGCGACCTCTGGGACAAGCTCGCCGCGGTGGCGGCCGAGCGTCGCGTACACCAACCACTCGATCACTTCCACGGGGTCGGCAACTGCCGCACGCTCGCCACGGCGTACCAACTTGTCTCGGCGTTCGACCCGGAGGATACCGAGGAAAGCCGCAAGGAGAACCAGGCGGGCCTCGCCGGCCTGAGGGTTGGGCGAGAGGACGCCATCTCCGTGCCAATCTTCAGTGACCACGTCCAAAGGGCCCAAAAATGGCTCAGCAAGGATGACCCATTCTTCACCAAGGTCCTCGGCGGCATGACGGCGCGTCAGTTCATTACGAGCATCATGCGCTCACGCCTGGGTTCGGAGGAGTTCCGCCAGAAACTCACCGAAGGAGGTTGGAAAGCCATCGAGGCATCCGACGACCCGGCAATCGTCGCCGCTCGTGAACTCCTCGTACTCACCCGCAAGAACGACAAGAAGGGCGAGGATCTCGACGCCAGGGAAGAGGCCCTGGGTGCCGCTCTCGGCCGCGCCCTGTTCGCCACCTACGGCACCGACGTCAGCCCGGACGCCACGATGACACCACGCTTCACCGACGGAGTCGTCAAGGGATACAAATTCAACGGTACCATCGCTCCGTATCGAACGACATTCTACGGCCTCTACGCCCGCAACGCTGAGTTCGACAACGAATACCCATTCAACATCCCGCAAGCCTGGAAGGACGGTCAGTCGAAAATCGACATGACCAAGTCGGTCAACTTCGTCAGCACGAATGACATCACCGGTGGAAACTCCGGCAGCGTGGTCGTGAACCGAAATCTCGAGGTCGTCGGCTTGATCTTCGACGGCAACATCGAATCCCTGCATAACGACTACGTGTTCAAGGAGGACGTACCGCGTTCGGTGTCAGTTCATGTCGACGGGATCGTCGAAGCGATGGCGAAAATTTACAATGCGAACCGAGTCGTCGAGGAGTTGACCGGACCGCAAGGCGCGAAGCGCGGTGGCGGGGCCGAGAAGGAAAATGGCTGGCAGCCAATGTTCGACGGCGAGTCCCTGGTCGGCTGGACACAGCGCAACGGAACAGCGACCTACAACATCGAAGGAGACTCCATCGTCGGGAAGACAGCCGAAGGCAGCCCCAATTCGTTCCTCTGCACCGACAAACTCTACGGCGATTTCGAAATGACCTTCGAGGTGAAGGTTGATCCGCAACTCAACTCTGGCGTGCAGATTCGGTCACAGACCCGTGGCGGCTTCAAGGGCAGGGTCAACGGACCGCAGGTGGAGATCGAGGCGAGCGGCAAGAAGGGCGCCGAGGCCGGCTACATCTACGGCGAGGCCGCTGGCGGTTGGATGACGCCAGCGAAACTCCTCGTCCCACACAAGACCTTCAAGGATGGGGAGTGGAACGCGTATCGGATCCTGGCGGTCGGCGCCAATATCAAGGTCTGGATCAACAGTGTCGCAATCTCTGACCTGACGGACGAAAAGAAGTTCAAGTCACACCCTCGAGGCTTCATCGCCTTGCAGGTCCACGGCATCCGACGAGGAGCAGGGCCCTTTGAGGTCCGGTGGCGCAATTTGCGCATTCGCGCAGTCAAATAACCCGCTCGCGCAAGCCACGGACGAGAGCCTGGGCACAAGACCCAGCCAGGCCATGAAAAGCCTCCCCGGATACTCCCGCGGGAGGCTTTTTTCACCTACCCCACGGGAGCCGTGAGCCTGAACTTGCTATCGTCTCGCGCCCGGTATTCCCCTCCCCACCAGCTCGACGCCAGCCTGATCATCGGAGACCCCCATGCGTAGCCGCCTACTGATCCATTCGCTTCTCACCCTCGCCATCAGTTCCGCCGCAAGCGGGCAGGGCAGCCTCGAAATGGGCAAGATGTGGACTTTCGAGAACCCACCGCTTGCCTACCTCGAAAAAGAATACGGCTTCAAGCCGGATCAGAAGTGGCTCAATTCCTTGCGCCTGGCGTCGCTGCGCTTCGGCGGTGGTTGCTCCGCGTCATTCGTATCGCCCAAGGGCTTGATCATGACCAACCATCACTGTGTCCGCGGCAACATCAACGCGGTGCAGGGCGACAACGACTGGATCAAGGACGGCTTCTACGCCACGGCGCTGGGCGACGAGGTCAAGGTCCCAGGCCTCACGGTGCAGCAGTTGATCTCCACGCTCGTAGTCACGGACAAGGTAAACGCGGGTATCGAAGAGGGAGACGATGACGCGACCATCAACTCGAAGCGCCAAAAAAACCAAGAGGAAATTCTCGCCGCAGCCCGCAAAGAGCGACCGGAGTTGACCCCCCAGATCATCACGATGCACCAGGGGGCAGCGTTTCAGATCTATTCGTACCGGGTATATCGTGACGTTCGGCTGGTCTGCTCGCCACATCTCCAAACCTCTCACTTCGGTGGTGATCCAGACAACTTCACCTACCCTCGGTTTGGTATCGACTTCGCGTTTTGTCGCGCCTATGTCGATGACAAGCCGGCCGACACCTCCCAGCACTACTTCCG
>JAYZDB010000170.1:0-9630 GCA_036338025.1 Planctomycetota bacterium | reverse complement strand
AGTCGTTCGATCTTGCGCAGCAAGTTGATCGCATCCCGGTGGCTGCCGGAGTCGATCAGCAACTCGACTTCTTACAGGCCTATCCCTGAAAAGGCCGGGAAACAGAGCCAGAACTTCTTCACCATCGGGAGGATCTTGTTGTGGGCCCCGGGTACCTTGAGGATCGCCGAGTTCTGCTTGAGCACCAGGGCAAGTAGTGCGGGTGGGGTGCTGGCACCACCCCGCAGTGCCAATGCCGCCAACTGGTCCTTGATCTTGGATTGCTGCAGTGCCGGATGCTCGGTTTCGCTGAGGATCTGGAAAGCGGCGGTCATCAGGACGATGTCCGAGCCAAGATGGTTGCGGATCTTGTCGAAGGCCGCCTGTAGTTCGATCGGGCGGTCGGCGTTTCCGCTCGCCTTGGCGAGCAGCAAAAGTGCCGCAGGGTTGCCTGGATTCTCGTCGACGAGCGTTTGGGCGAAGCGCATCGCCAAGCGGCCGAATGGGGGTTGCTCGAGCAGCGCGACCAGGGATATCAGGTTAGCACCGCTCTTGGTTGCCAGTGTTCGGACATGGGGCGAGACCAGTGCCTTCTGGCTGAGCACTGCCGCGACGCACTGGCACCCGAGGTGGTTGGGGGTGATCTTCAGTTGCCCGGCCAGGAAGGGTACCGCCAGGGCAGGTTCTTGGCGTGCCACCAGGCTGGCGGCCAGCAGGCTGTCGATGGCCAGGTTCTTCGGAAGGTCCGGTTCGTCGCCCTGGGCCAGGTCGAGTAGGGCCAGGTTCAGGGTGGCTCTTGACCCCTCGTCGAATGCCATGGCTGCTGCGAGTAGTTCCCGGGCCTTGGTGGTGTCATCGAGTCGAAGCGCTACGTGCGCCGCAGCCTCGAAGTGCGTAGCCTGGCGGAATTCCTTGTACCGATCATCCTGGGCGAGGTCGCGGTAGCAACGCAGGGCCAATTCGAAGTCCAGACGCCTGGTCAACTGCGCAGCGAGTTGATGGAGATCTTCAGGTGATTGGTTGCGCGCGAGGAATTCGGTCAGCAGGCCGCGGCGGGTGACCAGGGTGAGTTGTTCCGGGTTGTAGAGGGCGTATTGGCCCAGTGCCCATGTTGCCAGTTGCGCTTGCTGTGGGCTTGGGTTCTTGACCCCTCGTGATAGGTGGAACACCGCACGAAGCATGGTGAGAACTCCGTTACGCGCCGCTGTCTCGTCCTGCATCAGGGCGCGAGTCGCCAGGACTTGCATTTCCAGGTCGATACCGAAGTCACGGGTCGCAGAGTTCGCGAGACTGAGTACCCGCTGGAACTCACCTCGTTCCAACCACCGATGTGCCAGGTAGCGCGACGTCAGGAGGTCTGGAGTGCCGTTCAAGATCGCTCCGTAGCGAAGATCATCGGTCGAACGGCCAGCGGCATTGCGCGCCTTCGCGAGGATCTGCAAGGCCTTCTGGTCGTCAGGTTGTTCCTTGAGGTACAGGGCGATGACTCTGGCGGCCTGACCTGGATCGTTACTCGCGATCAGGATGTTGGCGTGCAGGTAGTGGGGGATTCGGCTGCGTGGGTAGAGGTGCTTGGCGCGGATGGTGCATGCGAGCGCGATATCTACATGCCGTGTACTTAACGCCTGGCGTGCTATCGCGATCGTAAGGGCTGGAAATGCACCGATCTCATCGGGGACCGTTTTGCGCAGCCGACTTGCGCGCTCGGTGACTTCAGCAAGGTCGAGCCCGGAGGTGCGGAGCTGTGTTTCGATGAGAAGTTCGAGCGAGGAGTCCGGGTCCGATAGCTTGTGGATCGCGCGGTTCAGTTCCCGGTTTGCGCCGGTGACGTCGCCGCGAGATAGCAACACCTTTACATACTCGTGTATCGGCTGGACGCTGCGCGGTCGGTAGTGCATCCAGCGGCCGTACATGGTGTCACAGCTTTCGGGTGCGACGACCTTGGCCAGCCGCCGGAACGTGTATCCTGCCAGGCGTTCATCAAACCAGATGTTTGTCTTGAGTGCCTTGCTGAAGCCGCCGAGGTGTGCCTCGATGGACGGCTCCTCATCGATGAGCATTCCGAGGATGAAGTGCGTTAGCGGATAGGGTTTCAACTCGACCCTCGGGTACGGCGGGCGTTTTTTGTAGGAGATGCTCCCGACCCGGTGCAGCAGGGTCCGGCGGGCCTTTTTACTGCCGATCCGGGAAAGCGCTACTGCGTGGCAGGCGAGGAGCTTCAGGGCGTTGAAGTCGAGAGAACCATCGTGGAAGCACGCTTGGATGTGTTGGACGGGTAGCACGCGTTGGGCAATTTCGAGGCATGCCTGGTAGCGCTTGTGCCGTAGGTGGATGTCCGCGAGATCGAATCCTGCTGAATAGCTGTCCCTGGCTGTGACGCGGGAGAGGTGTGCGTGGGCCAACATCAGCAGGGAGTCGTCATCGCCTGCGATGCGTAGCTGTGAGGCGATGCCCTCGTAGGAGGAAGCGTCAGAATATTGGCTGGACAGCCCTCTCAGGAACCAACCACGGGCAGCCTGGGCAATCTTGCGGATCTGTTCGACCTTGGAATAGAACGACTGTGAGAACCCTGGCACGAACCCATCGATGTCCTGAGACATCCGATCGATTTCGAGACCGGTTGAGGGGTTGGTGCTGTAGATCGCCTCGTGGATGAGCTTGTTGGTCTTGCGACGGCGTTCCTCTGGAAGTCGATTCTCAAAGGTCGCTTTCCACTTTGCCAGTTCGATGTCAGCGAGGATTTGGCGGCTGTGGCCTGCCAGTCCCAGCACGATGCCATCTTCCCGATTGGAGGCCAGCCACCGTTTGCAATACCTGAGGGCCTGGTCGAGGAACTCGGGGTCGCTGTTCTCGGCGCCGATCTCGTTGAGCAATCGAATGCGGTCCCGCACCAGTCCGCCAACGTTGATCTGCAGCTCGTCGATCAGGAAGTCGAGGTCTCGTACGGATTTTTTGCGATCGCCGAGCCGTTCGTAGGTCAGCGCTCGCATGCGAGTGGTCTTCTCCTGGAGTTCGGCGTCGCCGATGTCGATTTCGTTCTTGACGCGGTCCAGGTGCCGAATCGCGCTGGTGAAATCCTCCCGATCTATCGCGTGTCTGGCATCTCGCAATTCGCGTTCCGGTCCGCGCAGGCCCAGGACCGCGAAGCCCACGACGATCCCGAGGACGATGACCAGGAAGACTGGCAGGACGGTAATGGTGCGGTTCAGCATACGCAGGGCGGTTCCACTACGCGGTCGTTCACAGAAGATCGTACTTGCGCATCTTGTTGAAGAGTGTGCTTCGGTTGATGTCCAGACTCGCGGCGGTCAACTTCCTATTGCCATTGAAGTGCTCGAGAGCGAGTTCGATCAAGGTCTTCTCGGGACCTTCGAGACCGTCTTTGAGGGCTACCAGATGGGCGTCGGGACGCATTGGCAAGTCGGTATGCGGGACTCGATCCACACCTCCCAGTCTAGCAGGCAGCAGGGTTCCGGGAAGATCTTCGGGCTGCACTTGTCGATGTTCGGTGAGAACAACTGCGCGCTCGACGACATTTTCAAGTTGTCGTACGTTGCCCGGCCAGGGGGCATCGAGCAGCATCTGCATGGCAGATGTCGTAAACCCGTCGATTGACTTGTCGATTTCCGCCGCGTATCGCCGTAGGAAGACACTCGCCAGGTTGGCGATGTCGCCTCGCCTGGCCCTCAGCGGTGGCATTTCCAATGCGACTACCTGGATTCGATAGAAGAGATCCTCGCGGAAGGTTCCGTCCGCGACGGCCTGTTCCAGGTCGATGTTGGTTGCCAGGATGATACGGACGTCCACGTCGATGGTGTTGGTTCCGCCCAGGCGTTCGATGCATCGGTCCTGCAAGACGCGCAATAGCTTGACCTGGAAACTCGGACTCGATGTGCCGATCTCGTCGAGGAAGATCGTGCCGCCGCTGGCCGATTCGAATTTCCCCGGCCGATCCTTCACGGCGCCGGTGAATGCACCTCGGAGGTGGCCGAACAGTTCTGATTCGAGCAGGCTCTCGGGCAGCGCACCGCAATTGACCTCGACGAACGGGCCGTCCGCCCGGGGTGAGTTGCGGTGGATGGCGCGGGCCAGCAGGGTCTTGCCGGTGCCGGATTCGCCGGTGATCAGCACCGTTGTCTTGGCGGGTGCCACCGCCTTGACGGTCTTCAGGACGCGGAGCATCTCGCTGTCTGTGGCGACAAAGTTGTCGAGGCGCAGACGATCGTCGAGGGCTTCCTTGAGGTCGTGGTTCTCGACCAACAGGCGGTGGGTGCGGGTCGCGTTGTCGACCGCTACCAGCAGTTGTTCTTCGGAGAATGGTTTGGAGAGGAAGTCGGCAGCGCCGAGTCGCATGGCCTCGACCGCGTCCTCTACCGAGCCGAAGGCCGCCATCATGATGACGGACAGATCACTTTGCAGTGCATGCGCCTTCTGCAGGAACTCCATTCCGGCCATGTCCGAGAGTTCGAGGTCCGAGACCACGACGTCGAACGCACCGCCCGAGATCAACGCCAGGGCTTCCTCACCGGCTGCTGTTGTGGTGATTTCAGGACTGCGCTGGGCGAGGATTTCCGCGTAGGAATCTCGACAGTTCGGGTCTGAGTCCGTGATCAGGATGCGTGGGGTGTCGATTTGCTGCATCGGAATGTTGTCCAGACTGGACATTCCTCATATCGACTACCAGGACCCCTGACTGGGGACTTGGAACCAGAATTCGTGCTATTTGTCCGGGGTCATGCGGGGGTCAAACTGATGCAAAACTCGACACTTGTCGTCGAGAGTCGACGGGCCACCGCATCGCCGTCGTGGGCCTGACAGACCAGGCGTACAAGGAACAGGTTCAAGCCGAGTGTGGTGCCCTGTAGGACCCGATTGAGATGATATGGCTCGAAGGCCTTGGGCAGTTCCCAGGCCTGCAGGTTGGCGTTTTCGACCAGCATCCGGACTTCCAGGACCTCATCGGATTGGCTCAGACGCATGCTGAGGCGGTCCGCGTGCTCGTTCTGGATTTCAAGTCCGACCTCGGCCAGGCTGAACAGGGCGCTGGTCAGGAGGGCGATGTCACCGCGGATCGAGATCCTGCGTAGCTCATCCGGACACTCGACCGCGATTCCCAGGTCGGCGTCGAGGATCTGCTGTTGCGCCGCGGCCAGCAGAGTTTCCACGGTGAACGCCTCGTGCATCCGGTCGCCCTGGCTGGCTCGGGACATGTTGCTGACCTTCCGCATCGTCCGATCGATCCGGCTGAGACCCTTCCGAATCGCGCGCACCTGGGCCAGGGCCGATTGATCCGCGTGCGGATCCAGTCGTGACTCCCGGAGTTGTAGGTGCCCACTGGAGAACATCAGGGGGTTGTTGATCTCGTCGCAGATGCCCTGCACGAACTGCAGGTAGCTCTCCGGATCGACGCCTGGTTGCTCGTCCAGGGCCTGGGTGACCACCTGGTGTAACTCGGTGAGTGTGTAAGGGCGGGTGACCGGCAACAGCGCCTGATCGGCGCCGGATTTTTCGATTTCGGCGGCGGCAGCTTCCTCGCAGATGACGACCACGGCGAGATCTGGAATCAAGGTCGAGAGTATCTTGAGGGCCCCGCGGTTCTCCTGGAACCCGGGACCGTGTTCCAGGCACAGGACCCGCGGCGCGAAGGCGTGGATTGCCGAGGCTTCGGTGAAGAGCTCCGAGAAGGTCTGCACGACTGGTTGGCTGGGCATCGCCTGCAACTGCTGCTGCACGGGCGACTCGGCAGTCGATATGACGGCGATTCTGACCTGGTTGCTCATCCCTCAGATTGCGAATTCGTAGTGGAAGTCTCTATTTAGCGCAGACGTGAACGGATTCAAATCCAGCGGAGGTGGCTGACTTCGAGAGCGCAGTTTGACCGCTGGATGGCCGATAACCAAGATCGCATGGATCGATCAGACCAAGGCCGGGTATGCCCCGAGTGCGGAGTGACCCTCCGGGAGGGGGCAGATTGCCGCATTTGTGCCGAAAAGCCCCATGGTATTGGACTCAAGGTCCTTCCCACGACCCCGGGGGAGGCGCTCGGCGCCAGCCAGGTCACGCTGGTACGTCGGCTCAAGATGTCGACTGTCGATCGCCTGGCGGCTGATCCACGCGGTGAAAAGCTGCCCGAAACCCTGGGCGAGGTCGAACAGGCGCTCGAGGCAGGCGATCTGGCTGGAGCTGATCGGATCCTGGATGCCGCCCTCGGGACTGTCCTGCAGGGTCCTGGCCACGAGAAACGCAGCCCTGCTTGGGGTTTTCTGCCCTTGGTCCTGTGGATCTGGTGCGGGATCCTGGCCGTGCTCCTCGCCTTGAGTTTCTTGATGTGAAACCCGCCTATGACAGAACCGGATTCGGTGCGGTTCGCGACCTAGTCCGGCGCTAGATTCTCAGATCGATGTCCACGCCCTCGAACTCCGACTCGCACCTGTTGCAACCGGCCCAGGAGGTTTCTGAACCGAGGCCGGATCTCAGCGTGGTGGTGCCGATCTACAACGAGGTCGAGAACTTGCTGAGCTTACGGGCTTCGATCGGACACGCACTGGACGAGGGTCCCTGGACCTACGAGGTGGTGCTGGTCGATGACGCCAGTACGGACGGAAGTCGCGAGCTCTATCGGGAGATGCTGCGCAACGACCCCAGGCTGCGGGTGGTGTTGTTTCGCGGCAACTGTGGGCAGACCGCGGCGATGGGTGCGGGTTTCAAGCACTCCCGGGGCGACATCATCGTGACCATGGACGGTGATCTGCAAAATGATCCGGCGGATATCCCCCGGATGGTCGAATTGCTGCAGGATCACGACATCGTCTGCGGTTGGCGCCGCAAGCGAAAGGACCGTGCGCTGACCCGGCTGCTGCCTTCCAAGATCGCCAACTGGTTGATCTCGTCGTGGACCGGAGTCTGGGTCCACGACACCGGCTGTTCGTTGAAGGCCTATCGTGGTTGGGTTGTCCGAAGTCTGACCCTGTATTCCGACATGCACCGTTTTATCGCGGCCCTGTCGGTCGGGGTGGGTGCCCGGATCACGGAGTTACCGGTGCGGCATCACGCTCGTCGTTTTGGCGTGTCGAAGTACGGTTTGACCCGTATCTTCAAAGTGACCATCGATTTGTTCGTGGTGAAGATGCTGATCCAGTTCTCGGAACGGCCGGTTCATTGGTTCTGCTTGATGGCGCTGTTCCCGTTCCTGCTCACCTGGGTGTTGATCTTCTACGGCCTGAACGTGGACATGGATACCCTCAAGATCGAACCCAAGTACGACATCGTGCTGGTCTCGGCGGCAGCCGTTAGCCTGCTGGTGGCACTCAACTTGCCGTTGCTCGGGCTGCTGGCGGACTTGCAATTGAAGGCATCCGGCTTTGCTCGTCGGCGTGGTGAACTGGTGCGGGGGGCGATCGTCCGATGAGCGGCCGCAGCGATCAAGGTCACGAGATGATATCGGTGGTCATGCCGGTCACGCTCGCGGACATCCCGTTGCGGGAAATTGTCGCGGGCTACTCGAAGCCGCTGCGTGATGCCGGCTATCCATTTGAGATCGTCCTGGTTCTCGATGGCGTCGGTGCCAGTGTGGCGGACCAGGCTGAGGCGCTGAGTGAGGATTACCCGGTCAAGACGGTGTTGTTGCACGGTGCGGGCCTGGGCGAGGCTGTTGCGCTGATCGCTGGAGTCGACAACGCGTCGGCGGATCTGATCCTCAACGTGCCGCAGTATCTGCAGACCGAACCCGAGGACATGCTCAAGGTCGTGAAGACCCTCGAGAGTGGCGCCGACTTCGTGGCGACCTGGCGATATCCACGCGTGGATCCCTGGATGAACCGGATGCAGTCCAAGCTGTTCAACATGGTCATGGGCGTCCTGATGGGCAACAAGTTCCACGACCTCAACAGCGGCATGCGCGGCATGCACCGCAAGGTCCTCGAAGAGGTTAACTTGTACGGTGACCTGTACCGGTTCCTGCCAGTCCTGGCGCAGCGCCAGGGGTTCAAGGTTGCCGAGGTCAAGCTACGGCACCGGGAGGAGCAGGGTCGCAAGGGCTATTACGGGCTGGGCGTCTACGTTCGTCGGGTTCTGGATCTGATTGCGATCTCGTTCCTGACGAGATTCCGCGAGCGGCCGCTGCGCTTCTTCGGGATGATCGGATTGTTCTGCATCGTGGTGGGTGTCGCGATGATCGCGTATCCCCTGTTCGATAAGTTCTTCACCCCTGGCAAGGGTCTCCAGGATCGCCCGATCTTCGTGGCTGGCACCATCCTCGTCACCTTCGGTGTGCAGTTGCTGGGCTTCGGTCTGGTGGGGGAGATCGTCATCTTTACCCATGCGCGCACCATGGAGGAATACCAGGTCGACCAGGTGTTGACCGGACGGATCGAGCTCCCGGACGAAGCCCCCTCTGCGAATGGTACTTCGGCAGACTCGGTAACCCTGGTGCGCGAACTCCTGCCGGGTGAGGATGCGAGGTGGGATGCCTATGTTCGCGAACACGACGACGGGACGTTCTTCCACCTGTCTGGCTGGCGCAAGGTCGTTGAGGACACCTTCAAGCATGAATCGGTCTACCTGGTCGCCGAGACGCGCGGCGAGTGGCTGGGGGTGCTGCCGCTCTTCCGGGTCAAGAGTCCGTTCACCGGCAACAACCTGATCAGTGTGCCTTATGCGGTCTACGGCGGGCCGCTGGCGGATTCTGACGAAACGACCAAGGCGCTCCTGAACGAGGCGCAGGTGCATGGGCGGCGCCACAATGTTGACTACGTGGAACTCCGTGCGATGCACGAGGTCGATCCCGAGGTACCGGCGTCGGACCTTTACGTGACCTTCCGCGAAGATCTTCCCGTCGACCCGCAGGAGGTCATGCCGAGAATACCCAAGAAGGCGCGCGCCGAGGTGCGGAGGGCGCAGGAGAAGTTTGAGCTCCGCTGCGAGGTAAGTCAGGACCTCACGGGTTTCTACCGCTTGTTCGTCAGCAACAAGCAACGCCTGGGTTCACCGAGCCTGCCATTCCGCTGGTTCCGCGCACTGCGCGAGGAGTTCGGGTCACGGTTCGTGTTGCACATGGTGCTGGAACCCGATGGGACTCCGATCGCGGGGGTGGTCAGCTTCGTGATGAACGATGTCGTGTATGCCTACTATTCGGGTTCTCTGCACACGCGGAACAAGACCGGCGCCAACAACTTCATCTTCTGCAGCATCATGGAGTGGGCTGCCGAACACGGCTACCGCGTGTTCGACTTTGGTCGTAGTCGACACGGTTCCGGCCCGGCTGCCTTCAAGAAGAACATGGGGTTTTCGCCAGTCCCCTTGCACTATCAGTACTGGATGATCAGTTCGGGAGCGCAGATCCCGGAGTTCAACCCGAGCAACCCCAAGCTCGCCCTGCCGCGCCGGATCTGGTCCCACTTGCCGCCCCTGGTGGCACGAGGACTCAGTGGCCCCTTGTCGCGCTATCTACCCTAGTTCCTTGTCGCGTCGCTATAGAGGAGCCTCGTGAGTAACGCGCCTGGCCAGCAGACCGACCGCGCCCACTTCTCTCCGGCGCTGTTTGGGTTCTACGGCTGCTGCGCGATGATCTCCATCGGAGCGGCGCTGTTCTTCTTCGCCCTGTTCGTGATGACGAAGGAGGGCTACGGCGCTGTGCCTACAGTGATGAAGGTG
>JAYZDB010000169.1:0-5815 GCA_036338025.1 Planctomycetota bacterium | reverse complement strand
AGTTCCAACTGGCGTTCGCGGGAGTCGAGGGCAAGACACTGTCAACTGCTCAGCGTTTGCAGCGCAGGGCGGCGTTTGACCTGCAGGCCGCCTTCAGGTTCAAGTTCCAGAGCTTTCGGATCTCCGACGCAGCGCAGGCGGACCGGGTCTACAACCTGGTGTTCCTGGCTTATGGGCGGCGCACTACCAGAGAGGGTGTGCGCATCGTCTACCGGATGGTGGTCCTGCCCAAGCAATGGGATCGAAGCCTCTGGTTGGTCGAATTGGACATGGTGACCGGCTATCCGCTCTACGCCGGCCAATACAGCCGATTCGGTAATGGTCGCCGAGAACTGGCCGCGGAGTTGATCGTCACCAGCGTGCGGACCGGGATGCGTTTCCCGAACAGCACCACATGGTGGTCTCCCACTCTCGGAGTTCAGCGAGCCGCCACCGAAATGGCTGCCCTCAAGGCGGCTCTGCAGAGCAGTCGGGCCTACGTTTCGACGCGGCGCCTGGTCCCTGGTAGTTATCGAAGCCTGCACTACGAGGTGCACACCGACCCCTATAAGGGCAAGAAACACGCGCTTCTGGTCTACACCGATGGCGTGGATCACTTCTTTGTGCGGCAGCGCAATGTCCCGGTGGTTGCGCGTGGGTCGGATGACTCGGTGGCCTACCTGGATCGGGACGGAATCACCCAGTGCCTCTTCAGCCACAAGGGCGTGGAGTTCTTGGTGGTCGGCCGAACGGACGGGGTCAGGGTTCGTGACCTCAGCGCTGGCATCTTCAGCCGCGCCATCGACGTCCTCCGGTAGCGTCGGCTCCCCCGCCTTCGATATTTCGGCGGTGACGTCCACGAGGATCGACGACGTTCAGGTATCTGGACACGATGTCGACAATTGTCGACACCGCTCCACCTGATTCGGAATACGCAGGTTCCGGCCATTCACGTGAGTTGCCCATGGTAGTGGCGACGGGCGAATTGATGGCGGCGGCCCCATCAAGTGGCACGCAGTCTGCTACATGACTGGCAAGGACCCGGGCATTACCTCACGGGATTCTTGAGCGATGGGTAGCAGTAACAACAACGATTCCTCCAACTCACAACGATCAGGTCTGAGCTCGGCTGAATATCGCGCGAAGCTCTTGACCAAGCTCAACTGCCTGATCGCGGTGCTGCAAGTCGCAATCGCGAAGATCTCGAGAAGCATGGATCGCCCGGGTGCCAATGAAGAACGTCTCATGAAGATCCGTGGGAATCTGGAGAACACCATGTCGATCTGCAACCGTGCGAAGGGAACCCTTGAGAAGGGGTTGTGCGAATCGACTCGGACCAAGGCTTCAGCAGAACACGCAAAGGCTTCCGATGCTGCCGAGAGAATGAGCTACCGCGACTACATCGAGCTATCGAGTATCGACGAATACAAGAAGTTCAAGACACTGCCCCCGATCAGTGCCAACGAACTGCATTCGCTTGATATCGATGACCTGATGCGCAAGTTCGGCGATCCCTAGAGCGCTCACCCTGCCTGCCCCTCTGGAGAGTGGCCCTTCGGGGCCGCTCTCTTTTTTTTTGCGAGCAACTCGCGGCGGTCAGTTTCCCGTCGTCAGGACCGCATCGATCGCCTTGAGGACCTTGTCCCGGGTGTCGCTGCGCTGCCGCAGCACCAGTGTTCCCTCTGCGTCGAAAACCAGGAACAAGGGTACTCCCTCGGGGCGATGGACTTTCTTGAGGAACTTCAGGCCGGCCGGCAGGGTCGTGTAGCGGGTCTTGTGCTTGGCGATGAATGCCCTGATCGCTGCGACCTTGTCGGCCCGCCCACTTTTCATTTCCAGGCTCGCGGCGAGCACCTCAACGCTCTTGTTAGACCATTTCTCATGCACCCGGTTGAGGATCGTGACTGTGTTGGCGGCTTCGTGATCCCAGGTCGAGGTGAGGGCCAGCACCACCCGTTTGCCGCGGTAGTCCGTGAACTTGACTTGCTTGCCGGCGAGGTTGGCGATGGTGAAGTCAAAGCCCTTGTCGTGGTTGCCGGGCTTGAAGATGACCCCCTTGGCAATTTCGATCTTCTCTTCTTCTTCTTCTTCTTCAGTTGCGCCCGGTTTGCCCTGGACCTTTCCGGTGTCGAGACCGAGTGCCTGGCGAATCCATGATTCGGTCTCGGCGAGCGTGTCAGGCTTGAAACCCGTCTCCAGGTGGTCGAACTCCAGGCCCTTCTTGAAGAAGAGCATGGTCGGATAGCCGGCGAAACCGATCACCTGGCTCTTGATCTTCTTGGTCCCGATCGCGAGGGGGTAGGTGATCTTGGCGCTGCGCGCGAACTCACGAATGGTCGCAAGGACCTCGGCCTTGGATCCCTTCTCGCGGTAGTTGAGTCCGATGATCTCCAGGCCGTGATGCTTGTACTTGCCGTAGAGCTTGACCAGGCCTGGCACGGCTTTCTTGCAGGGTCCGCACCAGGTGCCCCAGAAGTCCAGGAGGAGGACGTTGTTCTTGAAGTCCTCTTGCGTCAGTTTGCGTCCACCGAGCGTCTCGATCTCGAATTTGAACTTCGCAACTTCCTGTGCCGGTGCAATTGAGAGGGCTGTCAGGACGGCGAAGGCGGACAGGAGCGGTGTTTTCATGGCGTATGGCGATCAGTTCTCGGGGCGTATCATCGCCGACTCGGGTAGGCGTGGCCAGGAGCCGGACCGGAGGTTGATACGAGTCGGGAGATCTGTGTTTCCGGTGCCATCGTGAGGTCGTGAAAGGGGGCTTTTCGAGGCCGAACCATCGCCATTTCCGGCGTCAATGAGACTTCACAAACCCGGCCCTAAATGCCGATCAAGACAGTGAATGAACGGTATTGCGCACAGAAAACCAGAGTCAGGCCAGTGCCTGATCCCAGGCAGCCTTCTGGTTGTCGCCCCGGGTGATTGCTTCTCCGGGACCATGCTGGCGGGATTGTCCTCGGCGTCACGTGTCTGCCACGTAGCCAGGTCGGGCGCTGCGGCGAGGGATCTTGTCCGGAAGTCGGCCCCCGACGTGGTGCTCGTGGCAGAGGAGCTCGGGGACATGTCCGGGATGGAGTGGCTGATCGAGCATCGGGCGAACGCGTCTCCTGGTGATGTCGTGATGGTCATGACCGAAGACGGGCTTGGTCGTGGAGTGGAGGCCCTGGTGGAAGGCGCGGTGGATTTCCTGGTTCAACCCCTGGGGCTGGACCAGATCATCGCGACGCTGACCTTGGTCGCCAGGAGCCGGGACCTGCAGTCTGAAAATGACCGCCTGCACCGTCAGTTGCATGCCCTCCAGAGCGGTACCGCCTTCGTTGGCCGCAGTCCGATTGCTCGTCGCCTCGTCGGCGTGCTGGCCCGCGCCGCAGAGAGTTCGGCTGCCGTCTTGATCGAGGGCCGCGAGGGCTCCGGCAAGACGCTCGCTGCCCGCATCATCCACGCGAGCAACCGTCGTTCCGACAAACCGCTGCTCACCGAATACTGCGAATCCCTGAGTCCAGAACGCTTGGGACGGGAGCTCACCAGCATGCACGGTGGCACCTTGTTGCTCGAGGGCATCGAAAAGCTGTCGCCTGCCGCCCAATCACGACTCGTCAGACACCTCAAGGAATGTTCGACGGAGCCCAAGGAAAGCGGAATCCGCATCCTCGCGACAACTTCCGCTCCGTTGCCGGAGCTCGTCGCGAGAGGGAGCTTCCGGGAGGACCTCTACTACCGCCTCAGCGTGTTCCCGATCGTCGTTCCGTCCTTGCAAGAACGCCGGGATGACATCGCGGTACTGGCGGCTCACTTTCTCAAGCTCTGCAGTGCCGACTCGAAGACCTCCGCCAATGGCTTTACGCCGGATGCCATGACCATGCTGGAATCGCATCCGTGGACTGGCAACGTGGCGCAGCTGCAGGACGCCGTCGACCGTGCGCACGCACTCGCGAAGGGCGCGGTCATCGACAAAGAGCACCTCCTTGGTCCAAGCACCGGATTGGTGACGGGCTCGGTGGCCCCGGCCCTCCAGTCGGGTCCGAATTGCGGTGCTGATGAGGTCCGTGAAGAAGACATCCTCGCCTTTGAAACCGAGGAGAAACGCTTGCTCGCGCGCGCATTGAAGGCAACGCAGGGCAACGTCCGGCGCGCGGCGCACTTGCTTCGGATCGGCCGTGCGACGCTGTATCGGAAGATCCAGATCTACAAGCTCAAGCTGAACTGACGCCGGCAGCTTGCGTGGCATGGACCCGGCTGCTAGTAAGAGCGGCTGTGTCCGGGTGCCCCACGATTCCGATCCTGTTTGAGGATGACCACCTCCTGGTTGTTGCCAAGCCGCCGGGACTCCTGGTCGTACCGGCACCTGGCCGTTCTGGTGAGACCATTGCGGATCGGCTGAGGAAGCAGATCGGTCAGCGAGTCTATCCGGTCCATCGCCTCGACGAAGGCGTGACGGGGGTGCTGGTGGTGGCCTTGACCCAGGCTGCCAAGTCGGCCCTCGAGGAGTTGTTTCGCGAGCACGCGATCCAGAGGGTCTACCTGGCGCTTCTGAGTTGCGCCCCGACGCCGGCCGCTGGACGCATCGAGTCTCAACTGAGGGAGAGCAAGAGCGGGGTCGTGCGTTCTGTATCGAAGGGCCCCGGAGAGCAGGCCGTCACACAGTTTACGACCTTGCGCCGCGTCTCGCGCTACACCCTCGTGGAGTGCCAACTCGAGACCGGAAGACGCAACCAGATTCGTGTGCACATGTCCGATCTCGGCTGCCCGATTGTCGGGGATCGCAAGTACGGATTCCGCGTCCGTGGCGGACGGTCTTTTTCTCGCCCCTTGCTGCACGCTGAGTCGGTGACCTTTGACCATCCGATCACCGGCGAGCTTGTCAGCGTCAGGGTCGACGCCCCCGAAGAAGAACTCCGTCGGTAGAGACCTCAAAACCTGTCTATATCAGCCGGCCGCTCACGTAGAATCCTGACCGAATCGTGAGTGTGAAACTCGAAGTAGGCGGGGTTGGTTTCACAGGACGGGGACGGCCCGGGTGGGTTCTCGGCTGGATTGCCATGATCTGTGCGTGCGGCTTCTTGCTAAACGTCACCGTGCTGTGTGTACAGCAGGGCTGGGGGGCGTTCAGCGTGTCGGAGTGGGCACGCTCGCATTTTGTCTTCGTCAGTGGGATCCCCGGGTTGTTCCTCTCGCCGTTCTTTCTGGTGTCCTACGGCGCCGCGCGCCGACGCCAATTCCGGCGCAGCGCTCTATGGCTGGCGTGGGGGGCCTTCCTGTTCAGCTTGTTCATCTCGGTCCCGCATGGTGTCCACGCTGTTGGCTGGTCTGTCCAGCCACTGATCGTACTGCTGGTGACCTGCATGTTTGGAGTGCGCCCCGGTCTGGCCCAGGCCAGTTTGGTAGTACTCGCGCTGCTTGGTTCGGCGACTCTGAGCGCGCAAGGACTGCTGGAAGGCGTGTCGGCACCCGAAGGACTCTGGTTGTCGGTAGGCGCGATGGGCGCAGTCGTGGTCGCAATGGCCTTGTCCGGGGCCTTGCTTCACCGGACCCTCGACGTTGCGATTACCGCCGAGGAAGAGCAGGTCCTGCAGATCGACCAGGCCAAGCGCGCCCTGCGACATCGTGAGAATCTCCTGCGCCACGCGATGCGGGTGGAAACCGTCGGAGAGATGTCGAGCATGGTGGTCCACCAACTGCGCAATCAGTTCCAACTGATCCTGGGCCACAGCGCCATGGGAGAGCGTGTCAGCGATGGCGACGCGGCGCAGCAATTCCGAGCCATCACTGAGACGATCCAAAAATCGAACGACTTGCTCGAGAACTTGTTGGGTATGGCTCGCGCAGAAGATGGTGATGT
>JAYZDB010000168.1:0-14278 GCA_036338025.1 Planctomycetota bacterium | reverse complement strand
CGTACTCGATGCCGTTGTGCACCATCTTGACGAAGTGCCCGGCGCCGCCAGGGCCGATGTAGGTGACGCAGGGGCCATCGTCGACCTGGGCGGCGATCTTGGTCAGGATCGGCTCGAGCTCGTCGTAGGCATCCCGCGGACCGCCGGGCATCAGGCTCGGGCCGTTCAAGGCGCCCTCCTCGCCGCCGGATACACCCATTCCTACGAAACGGAACCCCTGCGCGGTGAGTTCTGCGCTACGTCGATCGGTATCGTCCGGATGGGCGTTGCCGCCATCGATGATCATGTCGCCCTGGTCCAGGAGCGGCAGCAGCTGCTCGATGGTCGACTCAGTCGGCCCACCCGCCTTGACCATCATCAAGATGCGGCGGGGCCGTTGCAGGCTCTGGACGAATTCTCCCAGTGCCTCGAAGCCCTGGACCGGTTCGCCGTCGATGCCGCCGAGGAAGTCGGTGGTCTTCCGGTAGGTCCGGTTGAATACCGAGATCGGAAACCCCTTGCGCGCGATGTTCAGCGCCAGGTTCTGTCCCATGACGGCTAGACCGATCAGGCCGATCTGGGCATTCGCATCCGGTTCAGTCACTGGTTTCCTTTCGTTGGCCTGTCGTGCTAGAGCTTGAAGTTCTCGTTGTAGACCCTGAAGGCTGCATCGGCCTTCTTCCACGCATCGATGCTGATGGGAATCACGGCGTAGCCGATCGTGTCGACCAGCGCGTCACGACGTTTGTAGATCAGCTTGTTGAGTTCCTTGAGCTGACCGGCGTTGAGCCGCCGCTGATCGACGAGTCGACCGATGGCTGGGGATGCTGTGACGGCCGAGTCACCGACCTGCTTGAGGTAGGTTGGCAGGAATCGCTTCGACTTGAAGAAGAATTCACTGCCGCCCTTGTCGAGCCAGCGCAGGATGCGTGTGCACTCGGGGGTATATCCCCAGTTGGGCTCGTTGGCACCGTCCTCGGGTCCGCGGGCGCTGCGTTCCTGGATCATGCCCCAGATCGGTTGCAGGTCCCGGTTGTCGTGCTGCTTGTGGTAGGCGAACCTGCCCGTCTCGATCTTGCCCGGAACGAAGGCCAGGTTCCTGCCCTTCAACTTGTAGCTATCCATGTAGCCCCACAGCCCGTTGTCCAGCCAGCGTGGCATGTCTCGCTTGGCATAGGGGTGCTTGTCATGGAGCACATGCTCGAAGATACCCCGGGTCAGGGCGGCAAATCCGGCACCGGTATTGCCGACGCTGGCGTCCTTGAAGAAATACAGTTCGCGGACTCTCGGGTCGTATTCCCTGGGGTTGATGTCACGGAACTGGTAGGCGGTGCGTTCCCGTCGATCAGCGAAGATGCGGATCACCGCCGGCATCACTGTCTCGTCGGTCGTTTCCCCGATCCAGCCATCGACCCATTTGCGGATGATCTGGGTCGCCTTGACGATGCGCTTGCTGAACTTGCTGTCGGCGTGACTCAAGATCAGGTAGCCATCGGTGGTGTGGGTCTTCCACCCGGTCTCCGGGACGGCTTTGCGCGTCCTGAGCCACTGCTTGCCCCAGGCTTCACGTTCCGTGGCCCGTGTCTTGGCGTCTTTCTTGAGCCAACCTTCCCGGTCGGACTCCCACATCGGTAGTTCAAGCTCGGCGGGTGGCTTGCGGGTCATCGGAGTGAGAGTGAGCAGGCTCTTTTCGAATTGCGATTTGAGTTTCTTGTGTTGCTCGGTCAGGCACTCGTACTCGATGGCGAACTCCCCGTCATCCAGGGATACCGACGCGATGTGGAGGGTGAGTTTTTGACCGCCATTGCCATTGCCGGCGGTGACGTAGCGGCGGCCCTGCATCTTGCCGATGGCTCCGACCTCGACGGAGACCTGCTTCATTCCCACATACACCCGCTCCATGTAGTCCTTGACGCTGCTATACGGTGAGAGCATGGGCCACTTACTCTTCTCGTCCGGCTTCTTGGCGCCGTCCTTCGGCTTGGGAAACCACAGCACGCGCATCGTCGGGATATGCGAGACCCCGCGTTGGGCCTTCGATGCGTAGGAACGCGAACTCGCATACAGGATGCGCAGCGCGCCTCGATCGCCGATCTTCCCCAGGTAGGTCCAGCGCGAAGGCGGCTTGATCTTCATGCCCAGCAGCGGGTCGGAGTAGACGCCGCCCTTCTGGGAGGTCAAGGACCCGGCGAGAAGTCCTGTGAGCAGGAAAGCAGCGAGGGGATTGACGAAACCGTGGGGGGATTGGTGCATTGGAACGATTCCTCTGGACCGATCTTAGCCGGTCAGCGTCATCAATCCGTAGCGCGAACTTCCGCACTCGGGGACCTTCACTTCGATCCCCCTACCAGGGCCAGGGCCAGAGTCCCAGCAGGAGGAGCACGATGCGTACGACCCCGAAGCCGAAGAACACGAACAGGGTCCAGATGGCCAGCCGGTTGAGTATCTCGTCATGCTTCTGAATCCAGGCTCCCAGGTGTCGACGCCAAGCGAGTGGCGGCAAGAACCGGAGGGCCAGGCAGGCGATAGCGGTCAGCAGGACCAGCAGCCCGAACGGGTTGTAGATCAGGGCCTGGGTCAGCTGTCCGTGTGCCGTATAGATCACGGACCGGGTCAGGCCACACCCGAAGCAGGGCAAGCCGGCGACTTGTTTGAACAGGCAGAGTTCGATACCGACCCCACCCGATGGCAATACGACCGCGCCGGTCACGACGACGGATGCGGCCACCAACGACCAGCGGCTGAACAAGAGTTGCCCGGTCCTACTTTGGGTGAGACTGGACTCGTGCGGCATCTAGACCCTAGGTGCGCCCAGTATGGTGAGCGTCAGTCCGACCGCCGCGCCGCCGAGAAAGCCGGTGACCAGCAGGCCCTTCCGTTCGCCTTGCAGCTTCGCGAACATGTAGTAGAGGGCGTAGGGCATGAGGCAGAGGCTCAACAGTCCTTGCACGAGGGAATCCTTGAATGCTCGCCCGAGGATCGCGACGAAGCAAACGAAGGATACGAACTGGAGACTCAGGCCGAGGAGGAGCATCTCGATTTTCTACGCGCTTGGGGGTGATGGTACGGTCCTATTCCAAGGCCGCAACCCACCGCATGGTCCAGATTCCCGATTCTGCCGGCCACACCTGTACTGGGACCAACAAGGTGTGCCGCCTGCCGGATCGGATCTTCAGCGGCGTCTCTGCAAGACCTCGATGCCAAACTGCTGGTTGCGAAGGGGTTGGTTGCCGAAAAGACCAGCTTGGACGAAGTTCTGCCGGACCCATTTCATGGTCTCCGCTGCGTACTCGGTGCCGAAATACCGGTAGCCAAATTCTGAGGTGTCCTTTTCGACCAGGACGATGACATCAGGTGGCGTCTTGCGCAGAGATTCCAGGATCCGGTGCTCGCCGAAGATCGCGTAGCCGGTGGGCATGAAGTTGTAGAACGACGTCGGGTTTGGGCAGCGCGTCAGGAAGTTGAGGATGGAGCCCTCCGGGAAGACCACCATGGTCTTGGGTTGCAGGCGTTCGATCAGCGCCAGGGTTGGATTCACGAAGTGGGCCCGGTCGTCGGCGAGCATGCGGTTGGCGTCCTCGCCGACGGTGGTCTTCTTCAGACCGAGTTCGTAGTCCGAGACCTTCCACATCGATTGGCTGAATCCGGCGAGCATCGCCAGGCCGATCGCAGCGCTGGTCACGCGGTGACCGGCGCGCTTCTGCGCCCACTGCGGGAGCCACGCGACGAACGCGGTGCTGGCGACCATGGCAGCCGGCATCGCCAGCACGAATCCGTAGTGGTAGACCCGGATGTTCAAGACCATCTTCAACAGCAGTACGCCGGCGAAGGTCGCATACGCGAGGCGGGCAAGGTGATGACGTGATGTTTCTGGGTCGGACGGTCCGGATTGTCCGCCGCGTCGCAAAAACACCTGGCGTAGCGCGAGCGCAGCGACGGCCAGCATGAGGAATTGCAGGGGACGCGCTGCCTTGTGCCAGTCGAGGACGTCGAAGGCCTGGCTGGCCAGGATCGTGACCAGGACCGCTGCCAGGAGCGCGGCAGGCCAGCGCAGGGAACCGGGCAACTTCGCCACTCCGACGCCGCTTACCACCGCAACAGCGCCAACCAGCAACCACAGCCCGGAAGTCAGGGTGACCCCAAGCAACTTGCTACCCAGGTCGTCGAACCCCATGCCGCGCCGGTAGAACAGCAGTTCGGAGGCCCCCGACCCGAACAAGGCCGGCCAGGATCCCAGCGTCCCGGAGAGTGCCGTAGAGGTGCCCATGGCGGTCGACATCAGCGCCCATGCGGCCAGGATCGGAATCGCGGTGCCGAGCAGAGTGCGGCCCAGAGTGCGGATGACGCGAGCGCGATCCCAGCACTCGGACCACGAGGCGGTCGCCAGACTCGCGAACACCCCGGCTGCGCCAGCCAGGAAGACCTCGGGTTTGGTGAGGAAGGCGAGTCCCAGGCACAGGCCGATCCGCAGCAGTCCACGACCGCCATCGAGGTGACGCAGTGCCAGCCACAAGGCCGCCAGCGAAGGCAGAAGCCCGATGGTGAGGCTGTTCTCGTAGGGTGTTGCGTAGTTGTAGTTGCCGGTCTGGGACAGCTGCGAGAATGCGAACACCAGCATCAGCAGAACACCGCTGACCAGCGCGGACAACGGGGTACCGATGCGAAGCAGCAGGCGGTAGGTGAAGAACGCGATGCCGAGGAAGACAGCGAGATTCAGCCCGACCAGCGTCATGAAGCTGGCGCCGAAGCACTCGAAGGCCCAGGCATTGGCGTACGGGGCGAGCGGACCGTAGTTGCAGACCAGGTCTTCGTAGAGGTTGCGGCCCTCGGACATCTGCCAGGCCAGGTACAGCTGTTGGCCAAAGTCGACCAGAAGGTCAGGCCACTTGCGCCAACTGCGGTACAGCATGAACGCACCGAGCGCCGCGACCAGCAGCGGGCCGACCCGCCGCAGGATCTCGTCGTAACTCGGGGTGCCTGCCTGGCTGGTTGGATTAGCGACCATCGAGGATTTGCCGGGCCCTGGTGTTGCCCGGGTCGAGTTCGAGCGCGCGCTTCGCGTGCGCCTTGGCGTCGTCGACGCGCATCATCCGCAGGAGGTTCTCGGCAGCGAGCACCCACAAGCTGACGTCACGCGGCGTCACGTAGAGGCCTTTTTCTAGCAACCTCCGCGCGCCTTCCCGATCCCCCCGTTTGCGCAGCGCGGTGGCGAGGTTCTTGCGAGCAGGGGTGTATTTCGGGTCGTACCCAAGCGCGCTGCGCCAGGCCTGCTCGGCCTGGTCATCGTCCTTGGCGAAGGCGTGCAGTAGCCCCAGGTTCGCCCAGGCCGGCGCGAACTCTGGCGCCTCGGCCAGCACTTCGCGGAACAGCGCTTCGGCCCGCGGCAGCTTGTTTTCTTGCAGCGCGATCAGGCCGAGGCTCAGTTTGGCGTCCTTGTGGTCCGACTTGTGATGCAGCGCACGCTGGAAGTGGTGGCGTGCGCGCTGCGCGTCGCCACGGTCCAACAGCAGACTGCCCAGGTTGTTATGGGCCATCCAGCAAGCCTCGTGTTCGGCGAGGGTGGCGGTCCACAGGGTCTCCTGGTTCTCGAATGTCCGGGCGTGCATGTTCGAGATCAGCACCAGCGGGATCGCCGCCAGGATGATGCATGCGCCTTCGCCGCGTGGGGCCAGGCGGCGGATGGCATGCACTAGCAATACGATCGCCGCCAGGCTTCCGAGATACTGAAAGTGGTCAGCCACGAACGAGTATCGGAACGGGTAGACGTTGAGAAAACCGAGTGCCGGTAGCAGGGTGCCGGCGTGGAACAGTGCGGCGGTCAGAGGTCCTCGACCGATGCGGTGGCGCAGGGTGAACAGCAGCGCCAGGCACAGGACCGCGGCGATTGGGAACAGCCACTGCAGCAAGTTCGCCGGGTCGATGGTCCAGCGTGGGTAGATGAAGATCAGTGGGTCCGGCCACAGGATCTTGCTGGGGTAGAACCAGAAGGTCCGGCCGGCCACCAACAGCCGCTCGGTCCACGCCAGGCTCCATTCGGCACCCGATGCACCCTGCCCAGTGCCGCTGAGGTCGTAGGCTTCTATCCAAGCGGTGTACAGTCCGGCTACCACGCCGACTACGAACAGGGGTAGCAGCGCAAGTCCGTCGCGGCGCGTGATCCGGCCATCGCGCCACCAGTTCAACAGCAGAATCGCTGCCGGCAGGGTGGCGGTCACCGTCTTGCTGAACAGGCCGCAGACGAACAGCGCGAACATGCCGAACCACAGGCCCGTCGACCGACGCTGGCCATCGCTGCCGCTCCTCTCATAGCGTGTCCAGACCAACCACGCGCTGAGGTAGAACATCCCGGATAGCACGTTCTTGCGTTCGGTGATCCAAGCTACCGACTCGACGTGAACCGGGTGAACCAGGAACACGAAGGCGGCCAGTCCGGCCCAGGACAAGCCGAGTCGGCGCAGCAGGAAGAACAGCAGCATCGCGTTGGTGCCGTGCAGCAGCCAGTTGACGAGGTGATAGCCCAGCGGCGAGAGACCCCACAGTTGGTACTCCACCCAGAACGTCGTGTGCACCAGCGGGTAGTACTGTGGGATGGCGCCGAATTCGAACCACATCCTCCACAGACCCTCGGAACTTCGAAGCGTATCGTTGTGGATGACGTAGTCCGGGTCATCCCAGATGAATCCGGCGTCGAGGACGGGTAGGTACGCGATCGCGTACGCCACGGCCACTCCGATCAGAACCAGCCATCGGTGGCGGGCATCGATCATCGCGGGCCCGGGGGCTGCGGAATCGTGGACACGATGCGACCTTACCGGCGGGTGCGCAGCCTGCAAGAACGGGCCGGTCCTCTGTTTCCCGGGGATTCGCTACTTGCGCTGGACGGGCTGTTTCGAGGTGGCGAGCAGGTGCTGCTTGAGCCAGTCACTCCAGCCCTCCGGGTTGGCGCCGGGGTCGGAACCGGCGATCCGTCGGATCGCGTCGCGATAGGCCCCGACGATCTCGATGCGGTGGGTCTTCACCGCGATGACGGTGACATCGAGCACCACGCCGCTCTGCAGCACGCCGACCTTGGGGTTGGCGATGAAAGCCGAGGAAGCAACTTCGACGTCGAAGTCCCGCACGAAGGCCCGTTGCGTGATCACCGCCATGTGAGCCCGGGTCGCGCCACTCGGTAGTGCACGCTTCTTCATGATGGTGCCAGCCGATGGTCCGGCGGCCACCAGCAGCGGCAGGGCGCTGGCGTCGCGTAGTTCTCCAAAAGCCTGGGCGGTACGCATGCGCATCTTGGCGTTGTTCCGCGTCAGTCCCGGCGAGAGGTAGGCGATCGCCTCGGTGGCGTGACCGGCTTCGCGGGTCGCCTGCATTGCCTCTCGGCGTACCTCTGGCGAGCCATCCAGGAGCGCTGTCCGGTATACGAAGCGATCGTTGCCTTCGGTGGGGCGTGCGGCGAGTGCTCGAATCATCGCGACGCGTTGGACGCGGTTGACATCCCGGCGGGCCCGCTTGCGCAGGTACTGGTCTGTGTCTGGGACCTTTGCCAGCAGGATGGCGACCGCCTCTACCTTGGCCCGCGGGATCTTGCCTCGCTTGATTCGGAACAGCAATTCACGGGCTTTGATCTCCGGGCTGGCCCGGCGCCACTTCTTCGGCAGGATCTCGCGTTCGAGGTCCGCCATGAAATCCCGGGCGCGGCGCTGGATGACGCTGCTCTTTTCGCCGCTGCGCAGCGCGCGGGCCAGGTGCTGCCACATCTCGTCGAGCAGGCCCCAGGACCGGGCGACGCGAGCGAGTTCCAGTTGGGCATGGGCACTGCCCGCACCGCTTCGCATCGCCATCTTCCCCAAGGACTCGCGCAGTTGCGCGTCGGTGCGGATCCGTTCGATGTCGACGAGTTTGACGCGCCGGACGCCATCGAGGGTGGTGACCTCAAGGTCGGTGGCCAGCTTGCGGGTCTTGCCGACCAGCACGGTGCCGTTCTTCAGGACAACTTCGTCGGCCATGATCCGGCCGCTCACGACGGTGGCAACGAGGCACATGCAGAGGGTCTGGCGCAGGCGTCGGGAGTGAGTCATGTTCGCTTTCTGGGAGGATCTCTGAGTGCTTTGTCACTTGGTGGTCGGGGATCGCTGGCTACCGTGGTGGTTTCCTGCGAAACTTCCGAGCCAGGCACAGTCCACCCAGACAACCCCTCTGGCAAGCATGTTCCATACCACCATCTGGACCCTGATTCTCGGCCTTCCAGGCATTCTGGGCGCGGCCTCGCTCGGGGCCCAGGACAAGCCGGAAAAATCGGCCCAAGCATCTGGAATAACTAAGGTTATATCCGATCTCCAGAAGCTGGAGAAGTCCCTGGGGAGTGTCGAGTTGGAAATGGTCACGCTGGGTTCCTACCCCGGCGGACTGAAGTTCAGCACTCGTGGGCGGTTGCGTGTCCTGGGTACGACACACTTTCACATCCGGGTGGTCTCGACGTTTCTCGGCAACGGCAAGGATCAGTTGACCAGTGAGGTCGAGAAGGTCATCACACCCGATGGTGTGTGGACTCGTCAGCAGGGTCCGATCGAAGTCGTCTATACCAAGATGAGCGCGGCCCTGGTCAAGCGGCTCGAGCTGGCTCAGAAAGCCCTGGCTGCTGCTGACAAGGCCAACTCCGGCAACCAGGTGGCGGTGCCGGGCCTGCTGTCCGAGGGTGGTCGGTCGCCGCTTGGGAGTGCGATGCTGGTCTCGTTTGATCAGCAGTTCGACCTGCGCCTGCAAAAGGCGCCGCGTTCGGTCGGTGGCACCGAGTGCCGGGTCTTTAGCGGCCCGTGGCGGGTGCCGACGCGGGGCGGTGACAACAAGGATGGTGCTACCGGGGCCGAACCACTGGGGCCCGCATCTGCGGAGGTCGTAGTGCGCCCCGATGGCGTTCCGATCGCGCTGCGGCAGTTCGATCGGGATCGCGCCATCACGCTGGAGTTGCGTGTCGATACGCTGACCCTGAACCCGGCCTTGAAGAAGGGCGGCTTCGTCCTCCCGCTACCCGAGGGGAAGGTCTTCCAGGACGTGATGGACCATCGGCCGTCGCGGGCGCAGATCCAGCGCTTGCTCGATGAGTACGAGGCCCTCGACCAGTCGAAGCCACCGGTACCGGACAAGCCGAAGAAGTAGTTACCGGCGCCGCACCAGGCTCAGCCCTCTTCTTCCGAGGGTGGGTGCTCCAGCAGTTGCAGGTCATCGTAGCGTTCCAGGGCATAGGTGATCTCGAAGTCACTGTTGAACAATGCCACCGGCCGGTCGCTTTCGTCGGTTACGACCATCGGCAGCAGATCGAGCAGGTTCGGGGTCGTCGATACCATCCAACGGGCGCGGCGGAAGCTCCTGCGTTCCATCCGGATGATGACGCTGTATTCACTTTCGAGGCGGTGCTTGAAGACTTCGAGCTGTAGTTCGCCGACCGCCCCGAGAATCGGCTCCCGGACCCCGACGCGGGGAAAGAACACCTGCACGACGCCTTCCTCGGTGAGTTGGGTGAGCGCCTTGCGGAAGCCCTTGCTCATCGAGGGATCCTCCGGCCGGACCTGCGCGAAGATCTCCGGAGCGAACCTCGGGAAGTTGCGGGCTTCGATCTTGCGCCCCGAGGAGATCACGTCGCCGACCCGGAACAGACCTGGGTTGATCAAGCCGATCACGTCGCCGGGATACGCCTCATCGATGGTGACGCGTTCTTGTCCGAAGAAGCGGTGGGGGTGGGACAGGCGGACTTCACGGTTGAGTCGCAGGTGTTTGGCGGCCATGCCGCGCTCGAACCGTCCCGACACCACCCGTAGGAACGCGATCCGGTCGCGGTGCTGTTTGTCCATGTTGGCAGCGACCTTGTAGACGAAGCCGGAGAAGAAGTTCTCGTCGGGGCGGATCTCGCCGTCCATCGTCGGCAAGGGGCCCGGCGCTGGACACAGATCGATGAAGTGCTGCAGGATTGTCTCAACCCCGAAGTTGGTCAGCGCACTTGCGAAGAACAAGGGTGACATCGAACCCTGCAGGAACTGCTCGCGGTCGAACGGCTCGATGCACTCAGACACCATCTCCAACTCGGCGAGCAGGTGTTCATGTGCGGTGGTCCCCAGCAACTTGGTGATCACGGGGTCCTCTGGACCGGTGGTTTTCATCCCGGCCTTCTTGGCGTTGTGCTCGGAACGTTCGTAGAGGAAGACCTCTCCGGTGCTCAACTCGTAGACACCCTGGAAATCCGGCCCCGATCCGATCGGCCAGGTGCGTGGTACGATGGTCATCTCGAGGACTTTCTCGATCTCGTCGATCAGATCCAATGCGTCGCGGGTTGGACGGTCCATTTTGTTGATCACCGTGACGATCGGCAGTCCGCGCTCTCGACAGACCTTGAAGAGTTTGAGAGTCTGGGCCTCGACGCCCTTGGCGCCATCGATCAGCATCAGCGCGCAGTCGGCGGCCACCAGGGTGCGGTAGGTGTCTTCCGAGAAGTCCTGGTGACCAGGGGTGTCGAGAAGGTTGATGCAGTTGCCCAGGTATTCGAACTGCAGCGCCGAACTGGTGATGGAGATTCCCCGCTTCTGCTCCAGTTCCATCCAGTCGGACGCGGCCGAGGATCCCTTACCAGGCTTGGCCTTGACGGAACCCGCCTTCACGATAGCCCCGCCGTACAGCAGGAACTTCTCGGTCAGCGTGGTCTTGCCAGCGTCGGGGTGCGAGATGATGGCAAAGGTCCGGCGTCGCTGGATCTCGTGTTCAAGGTCGTAGGCGGCCATGCAAGGGCGGGGATCCTAGCGTTCCCCGCACCACGGCACCACTACGACCACCGGAGTATGGGGACAGCCTGGTAGATCATCGCTTGGGGTCCTGGCCCCGTAGCACCGAGTTGCCGTCGAAGGTCTCGGTGCGGTCGAATGCTGCCGGGCCGCGCTCCAACTCCTCGCGGTTGATCCGGTCGCCCTGGGCGAAGAAATCGACCGGGTTGTTCCATACGAGTTGTTGCAAGACGTCCTCGTCGACGCCGGCCTGCCGACACTTGACCAGGGTCTTTGGCACCATCAGGGGATCCGAGACGCCCCAGTCGGCGGCGCTGTTGATGATCATCCGGTCGACCCCGTACTCCTGGATGATCGCCGTCATGCGGGTC
Organism: Planctomycetota bacterium; assembly: GCA_036338025.1. Lineage (GTDB taxonomy): Bacteria > Planctomycetota > UBA1135 > UBA1135 > UBA2386 > JAYZDB01. The sequence continues at coordinate 3,165 of JAYZDB010000168.1, read as the reverse complement.
TCGTCCATCTTGGTGAACGGGTAGATCGAGAATCCTTGCCAACAGCCCAGGTCCCGGGTGATCTTGATGGTCTCCTCGTTGCCGTGGTCGAGCAGGATGCGCTCCATCGGGTAGTCCATGTCTTGCAGGATCGCGATGCAGCGCTCGAAGCCTTTCTTCTTGTCCCGATGTGGGGTGTGGATCAGCACCGGCAGTTGGTGGCTCAGCCCCAACTCCAGTTGGGCGATGAAGTACTTCTCTTCCTTGTCGGTCTGGTCGTCCAGGCCGATCTCTCCGACGCCGACGCAGCTGTCTTTCTCGAGGTAGCGCGGCAGGATCTCCATCACCGCGTCGTTGACCCGGTCATCATTGGCCTCGCGTGGGTTGAGGGCCATGGTGCAGAAGTGGTGGATGCCAAACTGCTGGGCCCGGAATCGTTCCCAGCCGAGGATGGTGTCGAAGTAGTCGATGAAGCTCCCGACGTTGGTACGGTTCTGGCCGAGCCAGAAAGCCGGTTCGAGCACGGCCTGTACGCCAGCTTGTGCGAGTTTCTCGTAGTCGTCGGTGATCCGACTGAACATGTGGATGTGAGGTTCAAAGATCTTCATCGTGGTCTCAAGGGGTCGCGGACAGTGCCCGCTGGAGTGCTTCGCGGATGGCGGCGACCGGTTCGCGCTCGAGCCGTTCGCGGGCCATGGTTTTCAAGGTCTCGTCGTCAACAAATGCCAGGCCTTCGGCGGCGGCCAGGCGGTGGGCATCGTCGCCGTGTTCCAGGCCACCCGCCAGTCGTGCCAGGCTGCCGAGCGTCGGGGCGCGGGCGATGATGCGGTTGGTGTCACGCCAGACACGGCGGCCAGCGGCCTCTCGTTCGGTGGCGAGATCCTGCAACATCCGCGAGAGCTCCTCGGTGACCTGGGTCTCCACTTCGAGCAGGCGGCAGACCGGCAGTTCCGTAAAAGCCGCTTTCAAGACGATGCGATTGAAGTCGGACATGGGGAGCGAACCACTCTGGGCGGCTCGTGCCAGCAGGTTGGAATCGCAGATCGCGGCCTCGAAGTGGTCGCCCGTGTTGGTGCGCTGGGCTTCGCCCAGGAGAGTGAGGGTCGCCTCGGTGATCGGCAGGCAGGCCGTCGACCGGAACACCATGCTCTTTTCCTCCAGGTCGCCGTGGTAGTAGAGGTCGAGGAGTTGGTCTTGTGAGGCTTTGGCTGCCCCGAGCAGCAGCAGGGCCCCGGCATCGCAGCGTCGCCAGGCCGCGAGGTCGATCTTGACCCCATCCTGGTGGTGGATGCCGTCCGTGAATGGCTGCCGCCCCAGGCGTCGCGGCAGCTGCGGGAACAATATCGGCAGCGCCGACTGTGCGTCTGCGTCGAGTTTCTCGCGGGCTTCGGCGAACCAGGTCGCGGCCTTGTCCTCGAGACAGTCCGGGAACCCGGGGATGAGGGTCATGGGGGAGGGGAGTACCATGAAGTTTGCAGCGTAGCGTCTGCATTCCCGGGTGGTAACTTCTAGGTCATGGGTGAAGTTGCTTTTCCCGCCTGGGATCCGGTCTTTCTGGATCTTTGGGGCCCCCTGGACCTCCGCTACTACGGCTTGATGTACGTAGTCGGCTTCGTGGCGGGTCAGTACATCCTGACCCAACTGGCGCGCCACGGGTTCTTGCCGATGCCCCGCGAGAAGGTCGGGGACCTGATCTTCGCCCTGATCCTCGGCGTCGTTCTGGGTGGCCGCATCGGCTACAGCTTGTTCTACAAGCCTGAAATCTGGGGCGATCCCCTGCAGGTCCTGAAGATCTGGGAAGGCGGATTGTCGTTCCACGGCGGGTTGTTGGGGGTGGTGGTTGCCTTCGTCTACTTCTGTCGCAAGCACGCGATCCAGCCTGGGCGCGTCTGCGACTCGCTGGCCTTGGCGGTGTGCCCGGGGATCTTTGCGGTCCGGATCGCCAACTTCATCAACGGGGAACTCTATGGTCGGATCATCCGGCCCGGAGATTGGGAGCCACCCTGGGCGATGCGATTCCCGACCGATGCCGCAGTGCAGAAGTACTTCAACTTCCAGCCGGGGATGGGCAAGCGTGAGCAGGAACTCGAGATCCTCAAAGCAGTGGAAGATGGTCGCTGGGACCAGCAGATCTCCCAACATGCGCCGCTGCGGCACCCATCCCAGGTCTACGAGGCCTTGACCGAGGGTCTGATTCTGGGGCTGATCCTCTGGTTTGCCTACGCCCGCAGCCGTCGCAACAACCAGCCGCTGGGTGTCGGTGGCTACGGCGGCATCTTCCTGATCGGCTACGGTGTCATGCGCTTTGCGATCGAGTTCTTCCGTGAACCTGACGATCACTTCGAGAAGGACGCAGACGGTCTGGGTACGATCCTGCTGGGCCTGTCGATGGGGCAGCTGCTCTGCATGGGGATGATTTTGGTGGGGATCTACTTGTTGTTTCGGCGACGCACGGAGGCTAGCTCGGCATGAGTGACCTGTTTGTACACGGCGGTCGGGTCTTCAGTGACGGCGACGACCAGGTCCAGGATGTCCTGATCGAAGGTGGTCGCGTCACTGCGGTGGGCGCGGGCATCGAGCCGCCAGCCGGGGTCGAGACTCTCGACGCCAGCGGTCAGTGGGTGTTGCCGGGCATGATCGACTCCCAGGTGCACTTCAGGGAGCCGGGCATGCCGCACAAGGAGGACCTTGCTTCGGGTTCCCTGGCGGCGGTGGCAGGCGGCGTCACCTGCTTCATGGAGATGCCGAATACCAACCCCAGCACCACCGACCCAGCAGCCCTCGAGGACAAGCTGCAGCGGGCAGCGGGGCGATGCTGGGCGGATCACGGCTTCTTCATCGGGGCCTCGCCGGAAAATGCCGACCAACTCGGTGACTGGGAACGCCTGCCCGGTTGCGCTGGGGTCAAGATGTTCATGGGCTCGTCGACCGGGTCCCTGCTGGTCGCTGCCGACGAGGATGTCGAGCGCGTCCTGCGCTCCGGCGAGCATCGAATGGCCGTTCATTCCGAGGACGATTTCCGGCTGAAGGAGCGCTACGCCAGCCTTGCTGAGGGAGCATCCGTGGCGCAGCACCCGGAGGTCCGCGACGTCGAGTGTGCTGTGCGCTCGACCCGACGGCTGCTGGACCTGGTCGAAAAGACTGGTCGCAAGGTCCACATCCTGCACATCAGTACCGCTGACGAGA
>JAYZDB010000167.1:0-4268 GCA_036338025.1 Planctomycetota bacterium | reverse complement strand
CAAACTCGGGATCGAACACGTGGATTTCGTCACCATGCGAGCGCCGAAGCCGACCTTGATCCTGGTTGCGACCAGGGACTTCTTCGACATCGAGGGATCCTGGACCTGCTATCGCGAGGCCAAGCGTCTGTACGGTTTGCTCGATCGGGCGGAACGGGTCGACTTGTTCGAGTTCGATGACAAGCATGGCTTCTCCTCGCCACGGCGTCATGCAGCCGTGCGCTTTATGTGGCGCTGGCTCGGCGCCCGGACTGGCGAGCCGGTGTTTCCGAAAGTCACGCTTTGCACCGATGCCGAACTCCAGTGCACTGCGACCGGCCAGGTCTTGCGTGATGTCGCGGGTTCGCGCTCGGTCGTCGAATTCAATGTTGACCGGGCAGCGTACCTCGCAAAGCGCCGGACGGCTGCCACGGTGGTGGACGTCTGCCGCCAGATCGCCTGTCCGGACGAGCATGACGGGTTTCCTGTCGGGGTGGCGCAAGACGGTGAGGCGGCGATCCGGGCGCGGGCTGGCGGCAAGTCCTTCGCGATTTCGGTGCGTGGACGTGGGGCGACCACTGCGCGCGGGCGGCGGACCTACGGCGGCTGGTTTGGTCCGGACTTCCATCCGGCGTTTTTGGCCATGCACGCCGGCGAGTCCCTGCTCGGTTTGCGGGTCTCGGATGTACGGAAGGCCCTCGATGGTCTCCAAGAAGTCGCGGGTGGCGTGACCCTGGAGGCCGATGCGGCTGGCCAGGCCGTCGTACTGCACGCAGCGTTTCTCGATCGACGGGTTGTTGCGGTGAGATTGACATCGCCGCTGTTGTCCTGGACCGCCTTGGTTTCCCAACCTCTGCAAACCCGGCGAATCGGGGACATCGTGCCGGGTGCGCTCGAGCTCTATGACCTGCCCGACCTCGTCGCCGCCCTTGAAAAGCGCGGCTGCAAGGTTCGGATCGCGAAGAGTCGTTGAGAGCCCCGGGGTTGCGGGCGGGGCGCGTGATGCTTGTGCCGGTGTCCCTGTCGTTTGTGGATGCCTTGCACCGCAAGACCCTGTTTCGCGGCCAGAATTCCGTTCCAAACTTGCCGCTGGGGTCCCCTATAGTCAGGGGCAGCCTCTTCTCTGCCGCAACCAATCCCCGCGTTTCAGATGCAATTCCTCCCCGGCCTCTTCTTCGTTCTCGTCACGGGCACAGCCCTCACTGCACAAAATTGGCATCAGTCCCACGCGCGTGAGGACCTGGCGCTGTTCCTTCAGCAGTCCTTTGTCGGCAAGGACTCGGTATCGCTGGCGAATGCCTACCGTGCGGTGCGCGTCAAGGGCTGGCTGCCGACGGCGTCGGAGCGCAAGCTGGTCAAGCGGCAATTGCGCGAACTGAGTCGCGAACGTCGCGCGCGCGGACGAGCCATCAAGCTACGGACTGCCAGTGCGAACCCGGATCCAGGCGGACCGATCGCTGCCGCGGCGGCGGCTGAGACCGAATACAACGACTCGGAGGGCTACGCGACGGACCTTGGAATCCTGATCACACCGCTATCCGGGACCGGAACCATGTCGTCCGATGATGACAAGGACTGCTTCCGTTTCCGGACGCTCCTGGACGGTGTCGTGACCTTCAAGCTGACCTATACCGGCGCCAAGCCCGATCTGATGATCACCAGCGCGAGCGGGCACGAGAACTGGGGATTCCACTACTACGACGCCGACACCGTGGTCTTGCCTCTGCCCAAGGGTGAGTACCACGCAAACCTCGCTTCCTTTACGGCTTTCACGGTCTACTCGCTGGCGCTGACCTTCACTGCACAGGCGATTCCTGTCCTGGCATTGAGTGGGACGAGTTCGCACACCTACGGTCTGGACCCGCAGCTCCTCAAGCTGGTGCTGCCCCAGGATGGTCGGCTGGTGCTGAACACGACCGCCAATGGCCAAGGCGATAGCTACCTGGTGCTACAAAGCTCCAGCTGGGGCTACATCTACGATGTGGACGACACCAGCTCCGCGTCCAATGGTGAAGCTGGACTGGACATCCAACTCCCGCGGGGGACCTACTACCTGTACCTGTGGTCAGACACCGTGGTGACCGAGTCCGTGACGACAACATTCACGAACCGGGCGACTCCGACGCTGGCTGGTTCTGCCACGGGCGTCCTGAACGGTTCTTCGGAGAGCTTTGACTTGTTCAAAATGGTGGTGCCGAAGGCGGCGTTCTTCGACCTCAGGATCAATAGCAACGGTACGACGCCCACGTTAGATCCCTACATGGTGTTGTACGACCAGGACATGGTGCAGATCCTGGAGGGCGATGACGACCCAGTCGGGACCCTCTCAAGTATCGGGGTGACACTGCCGGTTGGTACATATTACGTCGCGTCCACTGCCTACTACGAGGCCGGTGGCTATCAGCTTACCAAGACTGCTGGCACTGCCGTGACTCAGGTCGCGCAGGCCGGTATCAACCCTGCGGTCGTGTCGCAGTATTCCTCGGTTGGCTTTCGGTTCGAGCTTGCGACTCCCTCATGGGTCGAGATGGACCTCGATGAGGGCGGCCTTGACGGTCAGCTAGGCGTGCTCGACTGGAAGACTGGCCTGGCGATCAGCTGGGAAGACGATGAGTATCTCGGACCGCAGTACTGCGATCTGGGCATGCATCTACCGGCGGGGGAGTTCTTGTTGGTCGTGAAAGATTATTCCAGCGACTCGGGTGCCTTCGACCTCAGGATCCTGCCACCGCTGCAGCGTTGGCAGTTGGACAACGTGATGGTGCGAGGCCACTCGGGAGACCCCCTGTTTTTCGTGATCGGTACCAAGGCCGCAGCGCCGAACAACCCGTTCCCCGGGTTGATCACGGGCAACCTCCTGGTTGATCTCTCGACGGCGGTGATCGTGCCTCTGGTCATGCCGGCTGGCGGCCTCATCGATTTCAAGACCAGTTTGGTCCCGAACTCGGGGGTGTTGCTGCAAATGGTAGAGATCGACACCGTCACGGCTCTCGGGGCCTACTCCAACCTGTTGAAGTAGGGGGCCCGGCTTCCGGGATCGGAGGGGCTGGCTGACACGGATTCAGCCCTGCCTCGGGGTCGGTATGCGCGAGTCAGTCCGGGGGGGTTTTTCACGCTGCGGTCATTTGCTGTAAACGCAAATCATTCGCGATCTTAGGTGCCCATCGTGGAACGCCTGACCGAGCCCCAAAGAGGGTCGGTTGGACAAGTGTCGATACAGGGAGGTCAAGGCACGGAACCGGCAGGGTTCCAGCAACCCATGATTTCCTCCATCCGACAAGACACTCTCGATGAGTTGATCGCGCAGGCCGGAGTGCGTGCAGCAGTTCTGCCGCCGCAGTCTCCGACGTTTTGTAGCAGGCCGAACTTTCGCGATGCGATCGCCGGCCGCGATCAAATGCATGTGATCGCGGAGTTCAAGCGATGCAGCCCCAACCGTGGTGACATCCGGCCGTACGCCAGCGTTGTCGATATGGTTACGGCCTATCAAGAGGGTGGCGCCAGCGCTCTGAGCGTGCTGACTGAGCCGACCAGATTCCGGGGTGAGGATATCGATGTGCAACTGGCGGCGGCGGCAGTCGATCTCCCGATCCTGATGAAGGATTTCGTGGTATCTCCGAGACAGGTTGAGCACGCGGCGGTGCTCGGTGCCTCGGCGGTATTGTTGATCGTGCGCGGTCTGCAACACTCGGAACTCCTGGAACTCGGGGGAGTTTGCCGACGCCTCGGACTGACACCGGTAGTCGAATGTCATGATGAGCGGGAACTCCGTATCGGACTGGAGATCGAGGATGCAGTGTTGGCTATCAACCAGCGCGATCTCCGGCACATGACGATCGACCCGGCGCGAGGTCGCCGACTCCTCGGCGCGGTGCCTGATGAACGGGTGGTCGTGGTGGAGAGTGGGGACGCCGCCCCCGAGGATATTTATTCCCTGCACGGTCTGGTGGACGCCGTCTTGGTTGGCACTTCGTTGATGTGTGCCGCCGATCCGCGGATGTTTTTGAGTCAAGCCCTACAACGCAAGCGACACGGAGGTGCCGCATGAACCCTTTAGTCAAGATTTGTGGACTGCGTCGGCTGGAGGATGCGGAGTTGAGCCTGGATCTGGGCGCAGCATATCTCGGATGTGTCATGGCCGAGGATTCGCCGCGCCGAGCCACCGTGCAAGAGGTCAAACGTATCGCGTCGGCGGCTCGCGGCCGCGCTGAGGTCGTTCTGGTGTTCCGCGGCAACTCTGGCTCCGAGATCCTCTCGATCTGTCGTGAGACGGGAGTGCGCCGGGTCCA
>JAYZDB010000166.1:0-3854 GCA_036338025.1 Planctomycetota bacterium | reverse complement strand
ATCAGGAACTTGTTGTTGCCTTTTTGCAGATTGAGGATCAGCCGCTGTTCTTTGTCTTTGCTTACCGGGCTTGGTTTGCCGTTGCACCAGGCACGAATCGAGTCGTCTCCACGAAGTATGCAGAGGACGTGGCGAGCGCTGGCTGATTGAATGTTTCGATGCAGGTATACGACGCTGTTGTCCGACTGCTTGATGAGTTTGCGGAGGTCGTGGTTGACGTTGTCGGAGAGCTTCTTCTGCTGTAGCCAGCTGACGTCGGCGTCGCGGCCTTTGTACTTGGCGTTGGCGTTGAATCCCTTTTCCGGTGGGTAGGCGGTTTGCAGTCCTGTCGATGCGCCCTTCTTGTTGCGAGGGTTGGCGAATGGGCCGATCAGGGACCAGGCTCCGATCGCGCACGGAGGCGGCTGCTTGGCCTTGCCGGCGTCGAGCAGGTTGCTTCGCGGAGAGCTGACAATATGCAGGGGTGTCGGGCTGGTGCCGCGGTTTGTCTTGACGAAGTGTCGATGGATACCAGCAGGTGGTATGACCATCGAGCCGTCGAAACCGCCGTTTTCCGTCAGATACCGTACCTTGATTTTCTGACCGGGCTTGCCACCCGCCGGGAAAGCTGCGAGGGGCCGTGGGAAAGTTCCGACGTGCAGTCGATAGAAGCTCGTACTGCTACCCCCACGTGCGTTCTCGCGCAGAGTGATGTACCAGCGGCCAGATACCTTGCACTCAAGACTCGTCAATGGGTCGAGACGACCAAAGATGGTGTCATCGACCATGGCCAGACGTCTCCCCTGACTATCTGTGACTGTCAAGTGAGGGTCGAATTCCTGGTCGCCGAGGCGTAGCCCTTGCACCTCGATATTGACCCGTTGACCCTTCTTGACATCGACGGCGAAGACGTCGAGATCTGCGGGTTTGATACGGCCGTTGACCGTAGATTCCAGTTTGATCACACGGCACTCGGACCTGCTGTTGTTGGGCTCGTCCTCGGAGACCTCGGTGAGCGTGCCGACGAAGAACAGGTGCAGATTGGAGAATCCGCGGGCAGTTCGAACCAACAGCGGGTGGTTACCGAGCGGGCAGTCCTTCGCGATTTTGATCCGTACTTCGGCGAGGCCAGCGTTTTGTGGCTTGATCTCCAGGACAACAATGCCTTGCTTGAAGAAGGTGATTCCTGAGATCGACTGCAGGCGTTGGCCGTAGATCTTGAGTGTGGTTTCACTGCCTTGCCGAGCTCCGCGGGGATAGACGGCATTTACTTCCGGATGGGTAGCTGCCAGCGGCGTGGCGAGAATGGCTGCAACCAGTGCGGTAAATCCTGGAACTCGGTGGTGGACCATGGTTCAGGTCAGCAGGCTCCTCACGACCTTGCCGTCCCTGACCAGGGCTTGCGGTCGGCCACCGGCGCTTAGCAGGCGCTTCTCAGGGTCTATTCCCAGCAGGGTGAAGATCGTCGCGCTCAGGTCCGCTGGCCCGACTGGGTCGGATTCGGGTTCACTACCGTCGGCCACCGTGGCGCCGTGGATCCGGCCGCCTTGGATGCCGCCACCAGCCATCACGACGGAAAATGCGCGCGGCCAGTGGTCCCGACCACGGGTGCTGTTGTAGCGCGGCGTGCGACCAAACTCCGAGGTGATCACTACCAGCGTAGTTTCCAGCAGACCGCTGGCTTTGAGATCTGCGATCAGCGCTGCGAAGCCCTGGTCGAGCACCGGGATCGAGCGGCTCATTGCCGTGCGTAGGTTGGCGTGGTTGTCGTAGCCGCCGTCGGACACGATCATGTAGCGGGCGCCCGCTTCTACCAGTCGTCGAGCCATCAGGAGTCGCTGGCCGATGTTGGTACGACCGTACCGGTTGCGATGCGCTTCGGGCACCTTCTTGAGGTCGAATGCGTCCCGGGCTGATTTCGATTCGATCAGATTGTAGGCCATCTGATAGAAGGCATCGGTTGCGTCGAGCGAATCGGCGCGAGCCTTGCTTTCGAATGACTTGTCGAACTCACCCAACAGTTGCTGGCGTCGATGCAATCGCTTGTCATCCACCCCGGAGGGCAGGGCCAGATCGCGGACCCGAAAGCTGCTGCGATTGGGATCATCGCCCAGGCTGAAGGGCGCGTATGCCGCACTCAGATAACCGGTCCCCATGGACACGTCATTGGCGGACGGTACACCGATGTAAGGTGGCAGGTTGTTGCGCACGCCGAGTTCGTGGCTGACCACCGAACCAATACTCGGAAAGGTCACCACTGGGGAAGGACGGTAGCCGGTGAGCATGTTGTGGCGGCCGCGTTCGTGGGCGGCTTCGCTGTGCGTCATCGAGCGGATGATCGAAATCTGGTCAGCGATCTTGGCGGTGCGCCGTAGCAACTCGGTGAGGGGTTCTCCGTCGAGCTTGGACTTGATGGTCTTGAATTCGCCTCGCACCTCGACCGGCGCGTACGGCTTGGGGTCGAAGGTATCGATGTGGGAGAGGCCGCCATTCAGGAAGATCTGGATGACCGCTTCGGCTTTTGGCTTCGGTCCGTCGGGATTGACCAGATCCCGCCCAAAGTGGGGCGCCAGGACCAGGCCCGCCCCGGATGCCGTGGAGTATCGGAGAAACGACCGCCGATCGAGAGCGGAGCCAGCCGGGGGACTCGGGACGGAATTCGGATCCTGCCTGGGATCGGACATTGCACCCTCCATGGACGCGTACCTACTTGTGCGCCAGATGATAGCACCGGATCGCAGAGATGGTCCCAGCTAGTTCCCCTGACCGACAAATCAGACGCTTCGTCTGTCTGCGCGGTAGATTACGGGGAGCCGGATCAAGAGGTCAGGGCCGGACGAAATGGAGCCTCCGGCTCGCACAGGGTCGTGTTGCCCGGTCATCAGCGAGGTGTCGGCTTTGGGTCAGGGCGAGTTGGTTCCGCCGATCAGGTGCGGGCGCAGCATTTCTTGTACTTCTTGCCGCTACCGCAAGGACAAGGATCGTTGCGTCCGATCTTCGGGGTCTCGCGACGTACGGTTATCGGGACTTCCCGACCATCATGGAAGAACCACACGCCGTCCCGCCTCCTAAACTCGCTGATTTCGTGGTGCCCGATGGCCTCGCCTTCGATTGCGTAGTGAGCCACGAATTCGACGATGCCGGAGTCATCGTCTGGCCCACCGTCCTGCTGATTCAGGATCTCGAAGCCGCTCCACTCCGCCTTGCCCGACCACTGCCGGGTCTGTTCTTCGTCAAATTGGTCACGTGTTTCGGGATCGTGGGACGATTTGAGATAGTTGATTTCCTGCGTCGCGAAGGCCGTGTAGCGGCTTCGCATCAACTCAGCGGCGGTCTCCGCATTGCGCGCACCTTCGATAATAGGTCCACAGCAGGCTGTTTTCTGGTTCCCGCTGTTGCAAGGACATTGGCTCATGGCTCTACAAGAAGCCCGATCCTGTCCCAGGCAAGAGAAAACACCGCATTTGCGGATGTCGGCCAGGGAGTCACTTGAACATTCATCGACGCAGTCGAGAATGAGACCATGACTTCCCCGGTGTCTGATGACCCTAGAGAGCCAAATTCGGATTGGCGGCTGAGAGGGCTCCACATGGCCGAGGATCTACCGGCCGTGTCGATTCCCGCCGAGGGCCTGACCCTCGGACGGGCGTCATCCAACGACATCGTGCTGGCGTCCGAGGAATTCCCCGGAGTGTCAAGCACCCACGCCAGGGTGGTGTACCGCGATGGTGCGGTGCTTCTCGAGGACTTGGAGTCGAAAAACGGCACCTACGTGGGTGGGGAGAAGATCGACCGCGCGCTACTGGCCCATGGCGATGTGTTCGAACTCGGTCGCGGGGGGGCTCGCTTCGTTGTCCTGAGCCCATCGCAAACCG
>JAYZDB010000165.1:0-17314 GCA_036338025.1 Planctomycetota bacterium | reverse complement strand
CGGGTCCTGGGTCAGGGACAAAACGTCAGCGGTTGACACACTACGACTCACGAAGGGAGCCGCACGGGTCGCGATCGGAGCCTCAGGCAGACGTACTCCTCGGGGACCGAAGTTCGGATAGGTATCACCGTAGAAGAACGCGTCGGTCTTGACGGTTGTCAGCTCCTCAACCGAGTTCTGACGTGGCGGCGGGTTCGCGCCTACTTCTACTGTCAGCTCCAGTCGAACTGGGCCCGGCGTGCCATCAGGGGATGCTGGCATCGAAAACACCAACTGGTTCTGCTTGGAGATACTCCTTCGAATCATCTCGAGGGAGATCTCCGCAATTCGACCACCCTTGTGAACTTCCAATTTGATCTTCTCGAACAGCAACTCGCCCGTTGCCTTGTCAGACGGAACCAGCGCCTGGCCAAACAAGACCACCGCCGACCCTCCGTCAGTCGAGCCTGTTGCCGGTGAGGTTCCAAACAACACTGGGCGGCAAAAGACGCGGGAAACCAACGACGAACGGCCGGATGGAAAACTATCGATCGTGAATTGTGCCTGGGTCGGATTGTTGGTCCGCGGCATGATGAACTCGATGTCGTATTCCCCAGCCACGGCGGACGGCGTCGCCAATCCGATCTTTGCGGACTGCTCAGACGAGAGGTTGGGGAGGTCTCCAAACGCAACGGTCGCTCGAAGGTCATTGAGTTCAATCACCTCACGGGTGTAGTCGGAGGTACCAGGAACCCCACTGGTAGGAAGCTGAAGAGTCACCGATCGCAGGGTCACAGAAACCACGTCGGTGCCTTCCGCCGACACCAAGATGATCGGAGAAGGACTATCAACAATGGCAACGGGCCGTTTCAGCAAGGTCACTGGCACGGGTGGCGCCGCATCCTCGCCATCGATCAGCACCGCCAGTTCAGCGGCGACGTCCTTGTCGAAGGCCGCCGCCCCCAACGTCCTGGTGAGTTCACTCCGAATATTCGGGATATCAAAAAAGAACTCCACCGAGTCCGTTCCGGATCGGTAGATGCTCAGCGGCCGGTCGACCACCGCACCTCCCAACGCCCGGATCTCGACGAAGATCTCAGCCCCGGGACCGGGCTTGATGACATCTTGCAATCGCACACTCATCAGGGGGGCTTCGGCGTGGAACAGAGGCGCGAGAGTCCCGCTGGTCGGGACCAGGGTCGGTGGTGGTGGCTCACCGAGCCCCGGGCCGGTGGACCCGCCGCTATTTCCAGCCACCAGCGCCGCAATTCCCGACCCGCATCCAACGAGGATGCACGACAGGGCCACGGGCACGAGTAGACGAAGCGGAGAGACCATCCCTACTAATGTACCACCTTTTGAGCGTCATTTGCTTGCGGCCCGCAGTGTTTCAACCGCCTGGTGCCCACGCAGTGATGTGGTCACAACCCCCTTGGCATCGACAACATAGGTAATCGGGGTGACATGGGCCCAGCCCACGCCGTGAAACGCCTGGACGAAATCGGCATTCGCTATAAGCACAGGGTGGCGATAGGCAAAGGTAGCCAGAGTCCGGGCTGTTACCTCAGCGGGATACCCCTCGACCGCGTCGAGCATGATACTGAGCACCTGAACCCCGGTCGACTCACCCTCTGCGGCGATGGTACGGATGGCCTCACACTCCTTCAGGCAACCGACACAGCGCGAGCGGAAGAAGTTGAGCATCGTGACCTTGCCCCGTAAGTCAGCCTCGGTCCAACGCCGGCCATCCTGATCCTGCAGCGAAAAAGCCGGCACCGTCCGCCCCTCGACGGACTCGATCTGGTGGCTCACATAGGACCGGATTCCCGAGGTGACTCCGTAGTAGAGCACCACCAGGACCACCGGAAGAACGAACAGCCAAGAACGGACCCGGCGACGGCGAGCTCCCGAAAGTGCTTCTTCTTGCATTGCCCGTCTGGTGTACTGTAGCACCTTGGTCAGGTCAAAGCGGCGGTCTCAGTGAAGATTCGAATTGGTGGTGTACCCTACGGCGTCGGCGCGCCATTGCTCGAAGGTCTGGAATCAGACCCATCGATTGACTTCGTCCGTATTCCACCGACCGAACTGGTCCGTGACCTACGAGACGGCACCCTTGATGCGGCTCTTGTTTCCTCGATCGAGGCGTTCCGTCGGCCGGATTACGGCACCGTAGCTGGGTTGAGCATCGCCTCTCGTGGACCGGCCCGCAGCGTACGAGCGTTCAAAAAGACCGGTCCCATCCGTTCGGTCGGTCTCGACAGTGGGAGCGCCACCACCGTCGTGCTGTTGCGAATTCTGCTGGCGGCCGGTCGCCTCGGGGAAGTCGCAGAAGACGTCGAGTTCGACACCATCAGTCCGACGGTGGACCCCGACTCGCTTCCCCACGACCTGGTCATGCTGATCGGCGATTGCGGACTGCACGCAAACTCGGGCAGACCAGACATCCTGGACCTCGGTGCGTGTTGGTTCGATTGGATCGGGCTGCCGTTCGTCTGGGCACTATGGCTGATTCGCCCAGAAGTCGAGTCAGCCGACATCCTCGCCAAACTTCACGAAGCACGTCGTGCTGCCCTGGAAGCAAATATCGACGACGGCACCGACGGTGCCATCTACTACGACTTTGGTGCCGCAGAACTCGCCGGACTCCGCCGGTTTCGCGACGCGGCCGCCGCCCTGGATCTGGCAGATGGATCCATCGAACCCCGACTACTCGATCTCAACCCATGAGCCAACAACTGGGACTGTTCTCCGACGAACCGAATCAACGAGCCAAGAAACCCATGGCAGCAAAGAAGACCCGAGCCGGACGTGGCAATACCGCGGAACAGATGGCCAAGAAGCAACGGGAGATCTCGGTCTCCGAATTCTTCACCAAGAACCGGCACCTCCTTGGCTTCGACAGTCCACGCAAGGCCCTCCTTACCGCAATCAAGGAAGCGGTCGACAACAGTCTGGACGCATGCGAAGAGGCACGAGTCGTTCCCGAAATCCTGGTTCAGATCAACCAGCTCAAAGGAGCCGATGATACTTTTACGGTGATCGTCGAAGACAACGGTCCAGGAATCGTCAAGGCCCAGGTACCACTGATATTCGGCAAACTGCTCTACGGCTCGAAATTTCACCGTCTACGGCAAAGTCGCGGGCAGCAGGGAATCGGGATCTCAGCAGCCGGCATGTATGGCCAGTTGACTACCGGCAACGCGGTGCGCGTCAAGTCACGAACCAGCCGACGGTCAATTCCACACAAATTCTCGATCCACCTCGATACCAACAAGAACAAACCGATCTGCACCGACTCGGCGTGTGACTGGGACGGCAAGAAGCACGGCACGCGGGTGGAGATCGACATGGAAGGTGAATTCCGACGCGGCCAACGCAGTATCGAGGAGTTCCTCAAATTGGTGGCTGTCGCAAACCCCCACGTGACAATCAAGTTCATCGACCCGGACCAGAACGTCATCGACTACATCGCTGCCACCAAGCAACTCCCGCGCGAGACAGATGAGATCAAGCCACACCCGCATGGCGTCGAATTGGGCATCCTCATCAAGATGCTGCAGGACTCATCAGAGAAGTGGATCAAGCTCGCCTTGCAACGGGACTTCTCACGGGTCGGGCCGAAAGTCGCTGCGGACATCTGCAAACTCGCCAAGATCAGCGACAAAGGTCATCCCAAGCGCATCGCGAAGGAGGAGGCGTCACGGCTGAAGAAGGCGATCGACGCCACCAAGATCAAGGCCCCCTCGAGTTCCTGCATCGCGCCGATCGGCGAAGGGCTCATCCTCTCGGGCCTCAAGAAGGAGGTCGAAGCTGATTTCTATGTCGCCTCCACGCGCTCTCCCGTCGTATATCGCGGCCACCCCTTCTTGGTCGAAGTCGGGATCGCCTACGGGCGTCCAGGCGACTCGATGGTACTGCTCGACAGCGGCAAGATCGTGGAATCAGAGGACAAGAAAAAGCGCAAGCGCAACGTCGCTGAGGAGTTGATGGGTTTCGCCGATGAGCCCGCACGCATCATCCGCTACGCCAACCGTGTGCCGTTGCTCTACCAAGGCTCGGCTTGTGCGATCACCAAGGCCATCACGCAAACGGCATGGAAGAACTACGGGCTGAGCCAACCACGCGGTAGCCTGCCGGTCGGGCCGATGGTCGTGCTGGTACATATCGCTTCGGTTTGGGTCCCATTCACCTCCGAGTCAAAAGAAGCCATCGCCAGCTACCCCGAGATCATCAAGGAACTCAAGCTCGGCCTTCAGGACTGTGGCCGCAAACTCGGCATCTACATCCGCAAGCGCAAGAAACTCGCCGGCGAGCACAAGAAGCGCGAATACATCACGATGTACATCCCGCACATCGGGGAAGCCCTGCGCGACATCCTCAGTCTGACCGACAAGCAGGTGAACATCACCGTCAAGAAACTCACCACGGTCCTCGAGAAGAGCAGGAAGCTGTAATGGCCGCCAAGAAGAAAAAAGCAACCAAGAAAAAGGCCGCCAAGCGGAAGTCCTCGCCTACCAAGAAGGCCCCGACCAAGGCCATCGGCGGGCGCACCAAGAAGAACCCGCTGACGAAGATGGACAACGTCACGATCACCCAGATCGACAACTGCGCCAAACACGTCTACACGAAGATCATCAAGCTCAGCAAGCCGGAGTTGAAGTTCCCGGTACGGTCCTTGAGCAACGTCCGCTACGACCGCCGCGTAGGTCATTTCCAACTCGGGCGAAACCGCAAAGAACGCACTTTGACTGTGAACACCGTCAAGAACTTCGCGCAGACCTTGAAGCTGATGTCGTTCTCCAAGGACATGGTGCATGAGGACGATTTCGCGACCAAGCGAGAGGCCTACTACGTCAGCAAGAACTGGGGCGACGCCAAATTCCGGGAGCAAACCGAATCAGACTCGTGCATGGACGACATCGAGGCACTGTTCTCACTCGAGGGTGTGAATCGCGAACAACTGCGATTCTACCCTGAAGAACACGGCGGGGCGGTGGCAGGCGAACTCATCGTCATCGACAAGGACTCAGAGACTGGACGCGAAATCAGGATCGACTGCACGGGCTTTGGCAGTGGTGCCTATTCGATTCCACACTCTGTCGAACAACTCAAGTTCGAGACCAAGGCCAAGTTCATCATCGCTATCGAGACCGGCGGTATGTTCCAGCGGCTGAACAACCACAAATTCTGGCGTCATCGCAACTGTATCCTGATCGAAACCAGCGGCGTCCCGACCCGGGCGACTCGTCGGTTCATCCGCAAACTCTCCGATCAGAGGAAGATCCCGGTCTACGCGTTCGTGGATTGCGACCCGTACGGAATCTCCAACATCTACCGCACCCTGAAAGTCGGATCGGGCAATGCCGCCCACCTCAACCAGTTCTTTTGCGTTCCAAAGGCCCAGTTCCTCGGCGTGATGCCGCAAGACATCATCGACTTCAAATTGCAGGATGCCACCCACCCACTGCAGGCCGTCGACATCAAGCGCGCCAAGGATGCTCTCAAGAACGACCCGTTCTTCCAGGCACACAAGCAGTGGCAGAAGGCAATCAACCAGATGTTGAAGATGGGCGTGCGTGCCGAACAACAGGCCCTGGCAAAATGGGGCCTCAACTTCGTGATCGAGGAATACCTGCCCCACAAACTGAAGAACGTCAACAAGTTCCTACCGTAGCCAAGACGGTCGCCGCGGCTGTCACGCTACCGACAGATGCCTGCCCACATTCCACGGGATGCCGACAGACCAAAGGGTGCCGCGCTGTCTGACGCGAACATCTGCATGTAGACCCGCGCGCCACCGAGACGGGGATCATTGGGAACCGCGGCTGGCAAGATCGCTCGGCCGGTCGCGCCGACGCGACCATTTACCAACAAGGCGCCCGCCAGATCGATGTGGACGTCTACCCCCAAGATCCTCTTCGGCGCTACCGAGGCCGCGGAGATCGCGAGGACGAAGCTGGCATTTGGCTGCAGGCCCGAGACGTGGAGTTCCAATCCGGACGCCCCGACGCGTGGAGCAGCACCATCGAACTCGATCCTCGGAATAGCGTGGGTGGCGGGCGCCGTACCCGAACCGTATCGGTTCATGTGGGCACACAGGATCTGCATGATCTGCAGGCCATTGTCACGGTCGCTCCCGTAGACGATGCCTGAATCCTGGAACGGGTAGCAGCCCCACATCCCCGTGTAGCCAGAGATGTTCTTGTTGGAATCGAAACTCGCCAGCTTGGAGGGCTTGGTGACGTCCGTCAGGTCGCACATGTGGAACCCAGCTGAGTTGTAGGCCATGTAGCCGACCCGACCGAGCACGTACGGATTGTGGCAAATCTCCGGGGTACCGATCGTGTAGAAGCCCTTCTTCACCGGCCTGGCCTTGTTGCGAATATCCCACAGTTGCAGGAGCCCATAGCCGTTCGGACTGGTGTTTTCGTCAACCGTCACCAACAACGCATCGTCGGCCGTCACGCCACAACTGTGTGTGAATCCACCAGGCGTCCCGATCACCGCAACCGTCTTTACCGACGCTGGATTCGTGACATCGACAACCCGCAGATTGCCCGTGTAGATCTCACAGTAGTAGCCGAAACCACGACGCACGTAGCAGTCGTGGACATACTCCCCGGTGAAGTAGCCGAGAATCACCGGGCTCAGCGGGGTCTTGCTCACATCCAAAATTAGTTGGCCACTTGCCGTACCGTTGACAAACAAGCGTCCCGCATCGGGATCGACACTGATCGTGTGCGCACTCGGAATCCGGCTCGTAAATACGTATCCCCGATCGACTGGTCGATTCGGATTCGACATATCGATGATGCGGATACCGCGATGATGCTCGCTGACCGAGTAGACGATGTTCTGGTACGCGGTGATTTCCCGCCAACGGCTGTTCGGACCTGAGAAATGTGCGATCTCGACGGGCCTGCTGGGATTGGTGGTCTCGACGATCCAGGTACCGCCGTACTCACCCACGACGGCAAACTCCCGACCATCTGGCATCCCCAGTCCCCACACTCCTGACAGGCGTCCACGGGTGTCGAACTGCTTCACGATCTTGACGTTGACATCCTGGCCAGCCAACTCAACCGAAGTGAGGCACGCTAGAAAAACGAGGAGGGCCGAAAACCGCATGGACATGTGGGAGGTGAAGGACGTGAATTTCGCGGCGAGTCTTGCAGCAGACAGCATAGAGCATCTCACTTGCGGCGTTTCCGTTTGCGCACTTTCCAGCGGTCCGAAGGTGTGTGAGACGCGGTCATGATCCGCTCCATCTCGGCAACGACCTTCGGGTGCTCCTCAGCTACGTTGCTCTTTTCGCCAATATCCTTCCCAATTTCGAACAGTTGCGTCTTGCCGGTAAACATCGGTTTGCGAACTGCCTTCCAACGCTTCGTCCTGACAGCCTGCGACGATCCACCCTCATAAAACTCCCAGTAGAGTGACGCGTGCTCCTCCTGTTGACCTTCGCCGGTCAATGTCGGAAGGAAACTGATGCTATCGAGTCGCTCTGGCGCCTCAGAGCCAGCGAGGTCCGCAGCGGTGGCAAACAGGTCCCCAAAATAGGCCAGGTGCTTACTGGTCGAACCGGCAACAATCTTGCCCGGCCACCATGCGATCGTCGGCACCCGGATGCCACCTTCGTACAGGTCACGCTTGATCCCGCGCAGCGGGCCGTTGGAGTTCGCAAAGTTCGGGCGATTGCCACCCTCCCGATGGGGTCCATTGTCCGAGGTGAAGATAACCAGCGTGTTCTTCGCTATGCCGAGCTTACGCAACCTGTCAAGAATTCGCCCGACATCACGATCCATCCGACTGATCATCGCGGCTTGGCCTTTTTGTGGTTCCGGCCAATCCAGATCCGCGTACTGCCCGTGATCGGGGACTTCCATGCCCTTGTTACGCGCTTCGTTGTTGGCGTGTGGAATCGTCAGTGCCAGGTACAAGAAGAACGGCTCGGTTCGGTGCTGGTCGAGGAACTTCAGCGCTTCGGCAGCGAACAGATCGTGGCTGTAGTCGAGCCGCTTTTCCGCTACCCCACTACCATCCTTGGACGGCTTGATCGCCGTATTGCGCAGAGCAACGCGCTGCTCGTCTCGTAGCAGAAAGGTCGTCCAGTAGTTGTGGGCGTGCCGCTGATTCAGATAGCCAAAAAAACTGTCGAAGCCCTGCCTGGTAGGAACTCCCGTAGTCCCTTCCTCACCGAGCCCCCACTTGCCGATCAGGGACGTGGTGTAGCCGCGTCCCTTCATCAACTCTGCAACTGTCACGTCACCGGGTCGTAGGGCCAGACGTCCGTTACCCCGCACCAGGCAGTGCCCGGTGTGCAGACCGGTCATCAGGACACAACGTGAAGGCGCACAAACCGTCGAACCAGCGTAGAACTGGGTCATCCGCATGCCCTGGGCCGCCATCGCATCGAGCTGCGGGGTCTTGATCCGTTCTTGGCCGTAGCAACCCAGATCCCCCCAACCGAGATCGTCAGCCATGATGAAAATCAAGTTGGGCAAGCGCTCCGCGGATTGACCTGGAGCATCCTGGCAGGAAGCCCTGCCAGTCGTGAAAGCAACAATGAGAACAGCTACGAGCGAGACTGGGTGGGTATTCATGCTTGAGGCGAGATGACCAGGCCGACGAGGCCGCTGGGGGCCTGTCATCGTAGCGAAAGCGCTGCGCAGACGATACGGGGAGCCACGCACGCGTCGAACTCCGGCGAGGGCACGATTGTTCGCAGCCCTGGGACACCACCAACTCACTCTTGGGGCCTCGAAATGCTAGACTGCTGCGCCCGCTTCCCCTTCTCGCCCCCAGCCCCATGACCAGACGATCCACCCTCGTTGTCTCACTAGCCCTCTGCCTCTCCGGTCCGATCGTAGCGCAAACGCTCCCCGCCCCTGATCGCGGCGCCGACGAGGGTGGCGGCCCCTATGAACGACTCGCGATTCGCGGAGTGATGGTCATCGACGGTGCAGGCGCTGCCGCCCGGGGGCCCCTGACGATCGTCGTACAGGGCAACAAGATCGCCTCGATCGGGAGATTCGCTACGCGCGCTGACCGCACCATCAACGCCACCGGCATGTACGTAATGCCTGGGTTCATCGACATGCACGCACACTGCGGGGGTCGGCCCAAGGCTCCCGAAGCCGAGTACGTCTACAAGCTATGGTTGGCACACGGTGTCACCACCGTCCGCGGCGTCCCGCTCGGCTCACACAGCTTCACCGAATCCGAAAAGAAGCGCAGCGCCGCCAATGAGATCGTGGCGCCGCGCATCTTCAACTACCAGCGGCCTCGGGGCGTCAACACCCCGGAGAAAGCCACCAAGTGGGTCAACGACATGGCGGCCAAGGGCATCGACGGCTTGAAGCTCGGCTCCTACCGCCCGGAGATCATGAAGGCGCTACTCGATGCCGCGAAGGCCAACGGACTCGGCACAACTGCTCATCTCGCCCAGACTGGCGTCGCCCAGATGAACGCTATCGATGCGGCACGACTTGGCCTCGACACCGTCACGCACTTCTACGGTCACTTCGAGTCTCTACTCAAGGACACGGTCGTGCAAGCCTGGCCGCTCGACATGAATCTCAATGACGAGCAGATGCGCTTTGGCCAGGTCGCCCGTCTTTGGGACAAGATCCATCCACCAGGTAGCCCGGAATGGAAGGCCTACCTCGAAGAGCATCTCGCGCTCGGCACCGTGTTTGACCCGACGATGACGATCTACGCCGCCAGCCGTGACGTGATGCGAGCCCGCACAGCCGAGTGGCACGACAAGTACACGCTGCCCTCCCTGATGGACTTTTACAAGCCGAGCCGCCGCTCACACGGTTCGTACTGGTTCTACTGGACCACCTCAGACGAAATCGCGTGGCGCAATTTCTACCGCGTCTGGATGCAACTCATCAACGACTACAAGAAGATGGGCGGTCGGATCACCACCGGCGCGGATGCAGGGTTCATCTACAAAACGTTCGGGTTTGGCTACATCGAAGAACTCGAACTCCTCCAGGAAGCTGGCTTCCACCCGCTTGAGGTCATCCAAGCCGCAACCATGAACTGCGCATTGACCCTGCACGAACCCAAGGGCAAGCCGATCGAATTCGGTGTGCTGCGCACCGGCATGCTGGCAGACATGGTCATTGTCGATCAGAACCCAATCGCTAACTTGAAGGTCCTGTACGGCACGGGTGCCGTCAAGCTCAACGACGAAACCCGCAAAGTCGAGCGAGTCGGCGGCATCAAGTGGACAATCAAGGATGGCATCGTCTACGACGCCAAGAAACTCCTCGCGGACGTAGCAGAGATGGTCGCGAAGCAAAAGCGCGAGCGCCAAGCAGCCCGCGAGGCCAGCGCAGAAAAAGGTGGTAAGGATCGGCCTGGCAAATAGGTCCCGAGTAGCGAGTTACGAGATCGACAGCACCGCCGCTGGCTACAACCAGGAGTAGGGGGTCCCTCGACTGGACCGACCTAGCGTCGCAGCTTGCGAGTACGGTTCCAGTAGGACATCGCATTCGCCCACTGTCCCTTCAGGGAACTCCCATAACTGAACAAGCACACTCCGACGGCGCCAGCACGCACCGCAGCATCCATCTGGCGCATCGTCGCGCGCGCGTCCAGTTTGGCCTCTTGATGCTTGTAGACTCCGATTCCCATCACGACCGGCGTGCCCTCTGCTGCTCGAATCAACTCCTGGCACCGGGACTGGAAGAGGTCCTCGTCATCCGTGTAGTTCATCGGCATGACGGCATCGACAAGACCCTTGCGCCCCCAATCCGGCCAGTCCTGCATCGTCTCCTCTCGGCAGACATCCATGTTCGCAGTGACAGCGGCGGTCAACAAGACGCGACGTGGCAGTCGCCGGAGACGGCGCCTCACACCGCTCACGATTTCGGTAATACAGCCTGTCTTCCAACGGCGAAAGGCATCGGCATCACCCACCGGGCGACCGGTCTGACGAGTAAACAACGCCAGGGACCGGGCATCGTGAGGGCTGGCCTTTGAATCCGGGCCCGCGGGGAACCGGATGTAGTCCAGGTGGATCCCATCGACGCTGTATCCAGACGCAACTTCCTCACAAATTCCGACCAGATACGACCGGACGTCGGGAAGACAGGGGTTGAGCCAGGAGTATGACCCTTCCTTGGTCAGGCCTCCGCCAGCTTTCCGCAAGAACCACTCGGGCCGTGATCGGTACAGCTGTCGGGCGACCGCCGGCGGATCGTCGCCGCTCCAGCCCGGCACGATGTTGAGCCAGGCGTGGAGCCTCAGTCCATTTGCATGGGCCGCGACAACCGAGTACGACAAGGGGTCAAAACCCGGCGACTTGTGGTCGTAGGCTTCAGCCCACACCTCCTCGCGAGAGGAGTAATGGACAGTTCCGTTGCCGCGCACCTGGAGGAACACGGTGTCGAATCCGGCCCAGGCACACTTCTCCATCACGGCGTCGATATCGGCCTGGGTCTTGAATTCCCACCGGCTTACCCAGATGCACTTCCCCAACTGGCCGGTGGCCGGTCCCGGCCCGCTGACACAACCGCAGAACGCCGAAATCCACCATGACAAGAGGACTAGAAAGAAGGGTCGAAGCCCCAGACCACCGAACTGCCGCTGGATTCCCACTGCCCGCACGATATCCCCAGCTGCACTCCCAGGCCAGAGTCCGGCAAAGAAGCCGCCTACAGCGCCAGCCCGCGCACCCACCAAAAATCCTGGGGGCATTCGAAACTTGACTCACCCGAACATCTCCAGGATGACGATGATCTAAGACACCTTGAAGAACGCCCAGATCGCGCAAATGCCCTCACTCGCCCAAGAGCTGAAGATAAAGCTCGAGAACCGCACAGCGACCATCGCAGTCGTCGGCCTGGGTTACGTCGGGCTCCCACTGGTGCGTGCCATGCACGACGCCGGGTTCAGCGTGATCGGCTTCGACCGGGACAAGGAGAAAGTCGAGTTCCTGAACTCCGGCAAGACCTACCTCCACCACCTCGGGGAGGACCTGGTACCGCATCTCACCGCATCGGATCGCTTTTGCCCTACCAGCGACGAATCCGAGCTGGCCAAGGCGGATGCGGTGATCCTGTGCGTGCCAACTCCGCTGGGCAAGCACAACGACCCCGACATGAGCTACATCGTGGAGTCGACGAAGATGGTGGCGAAGACCCTGCACAAGGGTCAGCTGATTTCGTTGGAATCCACCACCTATCCAGGCACGACCCGGCAGCACTGCCAACCGATCCTCGAAGAGTCCGGTCTGCAATGTGGCGAGGACTTCTTCGTCGCCTACAGCCCCGAGCGCGAGGACCCCGGCCGCAAGGGCGTTGATACCCAGACAATCCCCAAGCTGGTCGGAGGACTCGACCCGGTCAGTACCGAGTTGGCGATGACCATGTACGGCGCCGCCGTCAAGGAGACGATCGCCGTCGAGTCCGCTGAGATTGCCGAGGCGGCCAAGCTACTGGAGAACATCTACAGGGCCGTCAACATCGCGCTCGTCAACGAGCTGAAGCCGGTCTTGCACGACATGGGGATCGACATCTGGAAAGTCATCGATGCGGCCAGCACCAAGCCATTTGGCTACCAGGCGTTCTACCCCGGCCCCGGTCTAGGCGGACACTGCATCCCCATTGATCCCTTCTACCTGACCTGGAAGGCAAAGGAGTATTCTCACAACACGCGGTTCATCGAGCTGGCGGGTGAGATCAACTCCAAGATGCCGGGATACGTTGTCCAACGAACCGCCGAGGGGCTCAATAACATGAGCAAGGCGATCAAGGGTGCACGCATCCTGGTGGTCGGGATCGCCTACAAACCGGACGTCGATGACATTCGCGAGACGCCAGCCGCCAAGATCATCCAGCTACTCGCAGAACTGGGCGCGGAAGTCAGCTACCACGACCCACACGTGCCGAACCTGAGTGGCATGCGCAACTACAACCTTGAGATGGACTCAGCAGACCTGACCGCAGACTACGTCGCAAACTGTGACTGCATCCTGATCTGCACAGACCACAAGGCCATCGACTGGCAACTGATCGGAGATACGGCTCAGCTAATCGTCGACACGCGCAACGCGATGTCGAGGCTGGACTCGGTCAAGGCGCCCGTCATCCAGGCCTAGTGTTCCGCCGGGTGCCCGCTCGTTATGTCGAGCACCCTTGGTCAGTCGGTCGCAACCGGAGCATGGCCGGGCACTCGTTGAGCTGCCGCGAGGCGAGATTCCGCCGCCTCCGGGGGATTGACGGGCTGTTCCAGACGCCTCTCTACATATGATGAATCCCTCTCTCGAGGATCATTACCATGTTGAAGACCGTCTCACGATCGTTCGTTGTCGGCGCCCTCGCCGCATTCCTTCTAGCCACGTATCTCCCAGCGCAGGACAAGGGTCGACTCACACTCGACAAGTTGCTGGACTGGGAGTCGGTCAGCAGTCCCCGCCTGTCGCCCGACTGTACGCAGATCGTGTTCACCCGAACGTTGACGGACAAGGTCAACGACCGCATGCGCAGCGAACTGTGGATCATGGACTCGGACGGCGGACGCCAGCGGTTCCTCTGCAAGGGATCCTCGCCGCGCTGGTCACCCAACGGCGAACGGATTGCCTATCTCGAAGCTGGTGAACCGAGCGGCAGCCAACTCCACGTCCTGTGGCTACGCGATCGCAGTTCGACCCAGATCACCCACGTCGAGCAATCACCCTCAAGCCACCGATGGTCACCCGACGGCAAGTCGCTCGCCTTCAACATGCAGGTTCCTGAAAAACCAGCGTTCACCATCAAACTGCCAAAGCGACCCAAAGGCGCAAAGTGGGCACCCGAACCCCGGATCATCTCCCGACTCAACTATCGACGTGATCGGCGGGGCTACAACCCCTCAGGCTTTCGCCATATCTTTCTGGTAGATGCCAGCGGCGGAACTCCGCGTCAACTCACCCAGGGAGACTTCAACCACGGCTCCGCCGAGTGGTCTCCTGACGGTGGATCCTTGTATTTTTCGGGTCTGCGAGTCCCGGATGCCGACTGGAAGGTGCGAGAGTCAGAGGTCTATCGCCTCGCAGTCAAGACTGGCGCAATCGACCAGGTCACCGACCGTCCGGGACCCGACTCGGGACCCGTACCCTCCCCCGACGGCACCATGCTCGCCTACCGGACTTCACCCAAGAACAAGGACACCTACAACGTCTCGAGCATCCAGATCAAGGGGTTCAAGGGCAGTCGCTACGGTGACCGGACCATCTTCACCGACCGAGCACCGTCGAGCCTGACCTGGTCCAGGGATAGCAGCACCCTCTACGCGACCTACCGCGATCACGGCGAAAGCCATCTCTGGGCCATCCCGATGAGTGGTCAACAGCGGAAGATAACCCACGGCAAGATCCAGTTCCGGCTCTACGACATCGGCAAGAACGGCACCATGCTGGGCGCGATCACGTCACCCCAACAGCCACGCGACATCGTGTCGATCACCCAAAACGGCACGATCAAGCAGCTGACCAACGTCAACGATGACATCCTGCAAGGTGTCGAACTTGGTGAGGTCGAAGAGTTCACGTGGAAATCGCACGGTGACCTCGAGGTCCAGGGATGGTTGGTCAAACCACCGGATTTCGATCCCCGTAAGAAATACCCCCTCATCCTACAGATCCATGGTGGTCCGCACGGGATGTACGGCATCGACTTCTCCTTCGAGCGGCAGAACAACGCTGCCCAGGGCTATCTGGTGTTCTACACCAACCCGCGTGGCAGCGTCGGATACGGCAAGAAGTTCGGCAACGCAATCGACAATGCCTACCCGGGCTACGACTACGATGACTTGATGACGGGTGTCGATGCGGTAATCGCGCGGGGCTACGTCGACGAAAAGCAACTATTCGTCTACGGCGGGTCCGGCGGCGGCGTGCTGACATGCTGGATCGTCGGCAAGACGAACCGCTTTGCCGCTGCGGTTTCGATGTTCCCGGTGACCAACTGGATCAGCTTTGTCGGCACCACCGACGGCCCCTACTGGTACACGAACTTCGAGAAGCTCCCTTGGGAAGATCTCGACGAACACTGGCGGCGTTCACCGCTTCGACTGGTCGGCAACGTCACCACCCCCACGATGCTGATCACCGGAGAACTCGACCTCCGCACTCCGATGGCGCAAACCGAGGAATACTATCAGGCACTCAAACTCCGCAAGGTCGACACCCTGATGATTCGGGTCCCCGACGAGTACCACGGCGCTGCAGGCAGACACATGAGCAACCGACTGCGGCGAATTCTCTACGTTCAAAAGTGGTTTGCGAAGTACCGCCGGGACGCCGGTGGATCCACCGCAGAAGCCAGCGCACGCGACCGAAAGTAGCTACGTCCAGAATGTCCGAACCCTTGCTGCGTTCTCTCCCGATCTGGCAAAACGACATCGTCATCGAGCCACTGTCGGGCGGGCTGACCAATCTCAACTACCGGGTTACTGACGGCGACCGGTGTTATGCGGCTCGGGCCGGACAAGATGACCCCGCGCTGGGAATCTCACGTGCCACGGAGCTGGCCTGCACTCGAACGGCAGCCGAGATCGGTGTGGCCCCCGCAGTGGCCTACAGCGCACCGGGGGTGCTGGTCTGTGAGTTCGTATCAGACGCCACGACCCTGACTCCCGAGTTGGTCCAGGAACCGGCACGCCTCGAACGGATCGTCGAATCGATACGTGCGATTCACGCCGCCGGTGTCGCGATAACGGATCACCTACAGCTGTTTTGCCCATTCCAGATCGCACGCACCTACCTGGAGCTAGCGGCCGAAAGAGGTCTCCCCCTGCCGACTGGCTGCGGCGAGGACTTGCAGCGCACAGTCCAATCATTGCAGGCCAAGATCGGTCCATACACCCCCACCTTCACCCACAACGACATGATGCCCGGCAACTTCCTGGACACCGGCGACAGGATATGGGTCATCGATTGGGAGTACAGTGGCATGGGTCACCCGCTGTTCGACCTGGCCGGACTGTCGAGCAACTGTGAGCTCAACGAGGACCTCGACCGCCACCTGACTGACCTGTACGGGATCAGCGGCCAGGCGATCGAAGAATTTCGAGTCATGAAAACAATGGCCGCCCTGCGCGAGAGCCTATGGGCAGTCGTGCAAGGAGCTCAAACAACGATAGAGTTCGACTACGACGGTTACCGAGATGACAACTACCGCAAGTTCGTCACCTACGAGCAAGCGACGCGCTAAGGTCACCCCATGGAAATCCACGGCATGCTGAATCTGAAGGAACTCGAGCAACGAGTCGCCGACGAGACGATCGAAACGGTCCTGGTTGTATTCACGGACCTCTACGGCCGCTTCATGGGCAAACGCTACGACGCGGAGTTCTTCCTCGAGGAGGTTGTCGAGGGTGGGTCACACGCCTGTGATTACTTGTTGACGGTCGACATGGGGATGAACCCGGTGCCAGGCTACAAGTTCGCGAATTGGGAGCGCGGCTACGGTGACGTGCACCTGGTGCCCGACATGAGCACCCTGCGTGTCGCAAGCTGGTGTGAACACACCGCAATGGTGCTCTGCGACGTGTTCGATCAGGAGCCTCATCAACAAGCAACCGTCGCGCCTCGCTCGATACTGAAGACACAGATCGCAGCAACCGAGAAGGCCGGATTCGCGAGCATGGGCGCATCGGAACTCGAATACTACGTCTTCGAAGACAGCTACCGGGAAGCAGCCCGCAAGAACTACCACGACCTCGAGTCCGTCGCCTGGTACATCGAGGATTACCACGTCACACAGAGTGCTCGAGAAGAGGAGTTCCAAGCTGAGTTTCGCCGACACCTGCGTAGATCCGGTGTCCCGGTCGAGAATTCCAAAGGTGAATGGGGTAAGGGGCAGCACGAACTGAACATCCGATACGCCGATTCACTGGAGATGGCAGACCGGCACTCGATCTACAAGCAGTGCCTCCGTGAGATCGCCGACCAGATGGAATTGAGCGTGTCGTTCATGGCGAAGTTCGCCGAAGATCAGGCTGGCTCGAGCTGCCACATCCACCTCAGCCTCTGGCAGGACGGCAAGAACGCCTTTGACGGTGACAACAAACTCGGGCCAATCGCCTGCTCCGAGGTGTTCCGCTGGTTCCTCGGTGGCTGGATGCAGCATGTCCCGGAGATGATGGTCTGCTACGCACCAACCGTAAACAGCTACAAACGCTACATGTCCGCGTCATGGGCGCCGACGAAGATCGCCTGGAGCCACGACAACCGAACTGCCGGGTTCCGTGTCGTAGGGTCTGGACAAAGCCTCAGGATCGAATGCCGCATTCCCGGCGCGGACTGCAACCCGTACCTCGCGTACGCGGCGTCGCTTGC
>JAYZDB010000164.1:0-5283 GCA_036338025.1 Planctomycetota bacterium | reverse complement strand
ATACTCCGAACGATCCGGGCGCTGCCACGGTGTTGCTGCCACCCGACGGGGTACTATGGAGCCCCATGGCCACATCCCATCTCGCACTGCTGAAGGCTATTACGAGTCGAGTCCTGCTGGCGGCCTGCTGCCTGACGGGTTTCGGCTGCAAGCAGCAGGCCGCGACCGCTGAGGTCTACCACGACTTCGGTGTGCTGGAATTAGGTGAATCCCAAACCCACGACTTCCAGATCCCGCTACCGGAATCGACTGAGGGTGGGAAACTGCTGCCCGAGGCCTACTCGGGCAACTGCTCTTGTGGGTCCGGGATGTTGATGATCCAAAAGCCAGACGGCCGCACCGTCCCCGTCTGGGGACGCCGGGCCGAGGACCGGGAACTCCAGGCAGGCGAGGGGGTCATCCTCCGCTTGACCTTGAAGACCAAGGACATGGAGGCCCAGGACCTGGCGCACCGCGAGGAACTCGGCAACGTGACCTTCAAACACGTCCATGGCAAGTTCCAGCGCTTCAGCTCCCAGCGGGTGCGTTTCCACTTCGGCATCCGGTCTCCGATCAAGGCGGCTCCGGTTGCTCACATCGATTTCGGGGAGCTGCCGATGTCGAACCCGCCGTATGAACGCACGATCGAGTTGCGCAGCAATATCGCGGGTCAGACCTTGACGCTCGGGGCTGCCAAGACGATACCCGACTGCGTCAGTGCACAGCTCGAGAAGACGGGCTTCGGTTACGAACTCAAGATCAAGGTGACCCCCTACAAAGACTCGACCACGGCACCAAAGATCAGCGGCGGAGTTTCCATGGCGACGGGTCTCAAGACCTATCCCCACCTGTGGATTCCGGTCACTGGCTCCTTCATCGGTGACATCCAGTTCGAACCGTCGTTCCGGATCGGATACGACATCTTCCCGTTCAACGAAACTCGCGAGCGCTTCGTCGCGATCACCGACCACGACCGCCGCCGACCAAGCGGTTTCGTCGTGCACGATTTCCTCGATCTCAACGGCAACGACATCAGCGAGCACTTTGAGATACGCTTCCAGCCATTATCCGGCCGGCGGCTCAGGGTAATCGTAAAATATCTCGGGACCATGGGAGGAAAGCACATGGACGGGTGGTTAAGTCTGAGCAAGAAAGCTGGGGGTAGCCCCGTGGCCAAGATCCGAGTCAACGGTTTCAACAAGCTCAGAAGATGACCCTCCGCATTCTCCTTGTCTGTGTCACCCTGCTCGGATTTGCCGTCACGCCTGGTTGCGATTCCGAACCGGCGACCAGCGGCCAGGGCCCGCGAGGTAACTCCACAGGCTCTACCGCACCTCGGCTGCGGCTACGCATCTCTGGCAATCTCGAGGGCTACCTGATGCCCTGTGGCTGCGCCTCAGGCCAACTCGGCGGTCTGGCACGACGGGTCTTCCGCCAGAAGCTCGATCAGCGCAACATCGACCTGTTCCTCGAAGGCGGCAACCTGCTCAAGAAGGCCAACGAGCTGGGCGAATCCAAGCTGATGGCGATCCTCGAGATCCTCGAGAACAACGGCTACCACGGACTTGGAATCGGTCCCAAGGATCTGCTGGTCGACCCAGACCTCGTCGCTGGCCTGCTCAGTTTCTATCCAAAGTTGCCAGCATTGGCTGCCGACCTGGTACTCGCCGATGGCAAGCCCTGGCTAATGGAGGGCAAGCCGGTGGTGCACGCATTCCACGAGCACAAACTCGATCACGTAACGGTGCGACTCGCATCGCTGACGATGGCCTTGCCGGTCGAGAGCAAAACCGGGAAGTTCAAGCTATTGGCTCCGGCCACCGCCTGGCACAAAGCGATGCAGGGAGTCGCGGCGGAAACCTACCGCGTGCTGATGGTCCACGCCGATCGGGAAGTCATCAAGAAGCTCAAACTGGAGCCCAGGCCGGACCTGATCATCGGTGTCAACCACGACTACGTCGAGCCCAAGAACCGGGCCGATCAGGCCAACGGCGTACCACTGATCTACGCCGGGATTCACGGTCGCGTGCTGCTGGACGTGACCCTGACACGCGGTGCAAGGGGTCCGATGCTCACCCGCATGAAATTGGTGCCGCTGAAGGGTAGCCTGACCGCCCCTTCCGCGATGCGCGACAAGGACACCTCAGCAGTCATCCTGGGGCACCGACAAACCGTGAAGCAGGACGGGCTCTTGGCAAAACTCGCCAACCAAAAAGACCTGCCGAAGGGACTGGGATACGTCGGCAGCGCAGCCTGCACAGACTGCCACGAAGAGGATTCGGAACTCTGCGCCAAGCACGCCCACAGCCATGCATGGCAGACCCTGATCGACGCCGAGAAGAGAGAAGGCTGGCCCGTCACACACTACCCGGAGTGCGTATCGTGCCACGTGGTCGGCTACGGCTACAAGTCAGGGTTCGTCTCACCTGACAAGACCCCCAAGTTGTTGGACGTGACGTGTGAGAACTGTCACGGCCCAGGCAATCAGCACGTCGCTTCCGATGGTGATGAGCCGATGTGGAAGGTCGAAGTCAAGACCTGCACGGAGTGTCACAACTTCGAACACAGCCCAAAGTTCGACTACACGAAGTTCTGGAAGATGATCGAGCACGGCAAATAGGCACCGTGCGCCTGCTGCCTGCGGATCACCAACAGCAAGATCCAGCCGCCTACGGGACGGTAACCTGGGCCGCCTTCCGCTTGCCCGATTGCAGCAGGTAGCTCCCCGAGGTGAGCGTCGCCTGCTCGTCCTGCACCGGGTCACCATCGACCTTCACACCCCCGCCCTTCACCAGGCGTCGACCATCGCTTCCGGAGTCACAGATACCTGCGATCTGCAGGGCGTTGGCGACCAGGATCGCCCCCTCGCGAAGCCGATCCAAGGGAATCGTCACCTCCGGCACCTGGTCTGGAAGTCCGCCTTGCTGAAACACCCGATCAAATTCCGCGACCGCTGCTTCCGCAGCGTCAGCGCCGTGGTATTCCGCGACCATGTGACGCGCCAGGGTTACCTTCGACTCCCGGGGATGTAGTTTCAACAGACCCTGGATCTCAGTCTCAGGCACATCCGTCAGGTGCGTGAAATACTTCTCCATCAACTCGTCCGGGATGCTCATGCACTTACCGAACATGTCGGTCGGCGATTCGGTAACACCAATGCAGTTCCCGAGCGACTTCGACATTTTCTGGACGCCATCGAGTCCCTCGATGATCGGCAAGGTCAAGCAAATCTGCGGCTTCTGGCCGTGCTGCTTCTGTAGCTCTCGACCGACTATCAGGTTGAAGAGTTGATCGCTGCCGCCAATCTCTACGTCTGCTTCGAGTTTGACCGAATCCCAGCCTTGCATCATTGGATAGAGGAATTCGTGCACCGAGATCGGTAACCCTTCCTTGTAGCGATTCATGAACGAGTCGCGCTCCAGAATCTGCGCGACAGTAAAGCTCGCCGACAAGGTGACGGCATCCATGAAGCTCATCTTGTCAAACCACTCGCTGTTCTCACGCTCTTCCGCAGCCGCGATGTCCAGCACCATGCCAACCTGGGCCTTGTAGGTCTGCATGTTGGCCTCGACCTGCTCTCTGGTCAGCTGAGGTCGGGTCTTGTTCTTGCCGCTCGGGTCTCCAACCATCGCAGTCGAAGTGCCCCACACGACAACGACCTGGTGCCCGAGACGTTGAAAATCACGGAGTTTGCGAAGCGGCACAGTGTGACCGATGTGGATGTCGGGCGAAGAAGGATCAATACCCAGCTTCACCCGCAGCGGTCGCCCAGTCTGTTCGCAGAGCTTCAGACGTTCGACGAGTTCTTCCTCGCCGATCAAGTCCACGGCACCACGTCTGATCACGCGAACCTGCTCTTCTATGGTCTTGGATGTCACTTGCGTTTCTTGATTTGGTCCTGGTATCGCTTCCACCACATCAACCAGGCGCGGCGCTCGGTGATTTCAAACTCCTCACGTGACAGGAGGCGCAGAGCCCCCATTGCGACACGCGCCTGTGAAGCCGTGCCATTACGCACATGTTGAATCAGGACTGCCATAGCCTTGTCACGGTCCTTGGTGGGCATGAAGTGGGCAGCGAGAAAGGTGTGCTGGAAGTACTTCGCGTCACCACGGCGCTGCGCCTCTCGCATGGTAGCGAGGGGGTTCTTCTCCACCGACTCATAACCCTTGGGGTAGACCAGAACATCCAGAACAGCGCACGGAGTGTGACCTCTGGTTGAGTAGAGGAGACGGTCCTTGGGCGGCAACTGCGCGATCTCAGCAGGCGTCAGGCGTTTCCGACCAGACTGGCTGACCGGCACCTCATGCCCATCCAGGCTCACCACGCAGGGCAACAACTCAACGCGGACCGCCATCTCCCGAATCACCGTGGCCGGCGCTGCACCGGGCAATTCGAACGGCAACACGAGTTCGGCACCTGCCGTCAGACGCTGCCGATTCTTAACCCGCAGCGGCACTGAATCTTCCATCTCTACAAACTGGCCTGAGGAGTCGAAATCCCGCAACCTGACGACAACCCGGAACACGACCTCCTGGTCGCCGGTGCCGCCACACTCCAGAACCCGCTCGCCGTTCTGGCGAAGCCTCACCGCAAACTTCTGGGTCGCTCCCACCGGTGCACTGGCATCCGTACGAACGACACTGCACAGCTCTGGCAACTTGAGTTCGAACTGCAGACCATCGGCCAACAACTCAAACTGGCGCATCCGCGTAGCGGCTGTCCCGACCATATCGTCGCGTTTGTGCTGCTGAATCAGGAAGCGCAACTCAGCCAGGCCCTCGGTGCCACCGCTGTGCAACGCGTCACGCATCTTCGAGAAGACCGCGTCGTAGTATGCCACGACCGCCTCACTGCTACCGCCACGCGGCAGCGGCTTGGATTCGAGCACGAGTCGTTCCAGCCGGAGATCCGGGCCTGACGCGCAAGCCGTCAGGCCCAACCAGGCCGACACCAGCGCCATACCAACCACCAACCACCCCGACCGCTGCCGCGGTCGGGCATGAGCGAGTTGGCGGTTCACGTCACCGACCTCACCTAGGTGGCAGGCTCCGTGTCGCCTTCCTCGGGCTGGGTGTCGGCAGACGCCTCCCCGCCGGCATCGTCAGGAGTTTCCACGGCTTCCTCAGCAGGCGCCTCCGCGGGTTCTTCTGCCGGAGCTTCCGCGGCTTCCTCAGCAGGCGCCTCCGCGGCTTCCTCAGCAGGAGCCTCCGCAGATTCCTCAGCAGGAGCTGCCGGTGAATCCTCGTCGGGTCCGGCATCGCGCTCACTGATGCGCACACCGATATCCTTCAACTGGCTGGC
>JAYZDB010000163.1:0-30110 GCA_036338025.1 Planctomycetota bacterium | reverse complement strand
GGGCTGTTTCCCGATGACCATCGCCAGCAGCGGTTCATCCGCGAAGCGAGGGTGCTGGCGTCCTTGCAGACCCCCGGGATCGTCCCGATCCATGACCATGGACAGACTGAGGAGGGCACTTTCTTCTTCGTCATGGACCTGCTCGATGGCGTGTCCCTGGCTGATGTACTGCAAGTGGTTGTCGATGGGCGGGTGAGGTTGTCGGCGGAGGATTGGTCTGCTGGCCTCGGGATCGCGACCCACGAACGCACCTGGTTGCAGCAACTCGTGGCGTGGATGGCGCAGTTGGCGGATGCCCTGCAGATCGCTCATGAGGCCGGCATCGTCCATCGCGATCTGAAGCCTTCGAATGTGTTCATCACCCGGGATGGTCGCGCCGTGTTGCTGGACTTTGGCATCGCGATCCGCGAAGGCGACAGTTCGCTGACGGCCGAAGATACCACCTTGGGTACTCCTTGGTACATGGCCCCCGAGCAGGCGATGGGTGGCGATACCGCCCAGCCGGTGGTCGACGTCTACGGACTTGGTGCGAGCCTCTACCATCTGCTCACCAAGGACCCACCGTTTTCGGGTGATCCGGTCGAGGTGATTTTCAAACTGCAGACCGAGACGCCGGTGCCGCCGGGTCAACTGGTTGAGGACCTGCCGCGCGACCTCTGCGCCATCGTCGAGCATGCGATCGAACGTGATGCGGGGCATCGCTATCCTTCGATGGCAGCCTTTGCCGAAGACCTGCGGGCGTTCCTCGATCACCGACCGGTGGCGGCGCGGCCGATCAGCGGCGTGCGACGTCTGGCGCGCCGGATCCGTCGTCGGCCGGCGGTGATGATCGGCTTGCTGATCGCGCTGGTGGCGGTGGTCGGCGCGCTGATCTATGTGCCGCTGCAGATCAGCGCGGAGGCCGAACACCGGCAGCGCTACGAGCAGTTGCGCGCGACGGTGCCGGCCCTGGTGTGCCTCGAGGGTTATCCCGAGCACCGCCTGGCTGAGGACATGACCGAGAGTGCCCGGGCCGTCGCAACCCTGACCGAGATGATTGATCTGCGGCCCGATGACCTGGTGGCACGCATGATGCGGGCCTCCCTGTTCCTCGATCGCGGAGAACGGGCCGCCTGCGTTGCGGATCTGCGATCGATCAAGGCGCAGCAGGAATCTCCCTACACGGCTGCGCTGCTGAAGGCGTACGAGACCGCTGCGGATAGCGTTCGCGGCGCCAAGGCGATTCCGCTCGACCAGTTGCCGGAGCCGATGACTGCCTTCGATCAGTTGATCGCGGGGTTCCATCTCCTGCGGCGACGCGGCAAGGGGGATGTGCCGATGGCGCATACACTGCTGGGGGCATCGGGTCTGCCGCAGGCCCGTGACCTGCGCATCCTCACGTGGTTGGACCTCGGTGCCCAATCCCGCCATCCCAAGGATCGACCGGCGCTGCTCAACCGGGCACACGATGAAGCTCTCAAACTGGAGGGTGAATACTCTCGGATGACAGCCCGTACGCGTCACGTAGTCGGAGCGTCCCTGGTGGCACTCAAGCGCTACCGTGAAGCGGAGCAGCCACTGAAGGACTCGCTGCGCTTGCGTCCGGATCGCCACGGACCGATCCACAACCTGGGCATCGTCTACCGCCGCATCGGCAATCTCGACCTCGCCGAGCGCTATCTACACCAAGCCCACGAACTACGACCCTGGCTGTGGAATACCCTGAAGACCTTGAGCCTCCTGCAATGCGATCTTGGCAACTTCGACGCGGCCCTCGCGCGCGCGGAGAAGATCCCCTCGACCGGTTCGATGGGGGAGGAGTGGCGGCGACCCTTGCTGATCGCCCGGGTGCATCTACGGCGGAGCTACCACGCGCTCGGACTCGATGACCAGCAGGCGGCGGCGAAGGCGGCGGCGCAAGCAGTTACAGCGTTTGACGAGTCCTTCGCAGAGGGCTGCAAGGAAGCCGCCACGGCGAACGTGGAAAGGGGTATCATGGAACTGGTAGCGAAGGGCACCAGCGATGACCTGCTGTTCCCCTTCCTCAACCTCTGGAGTCAAGACCTCAGCAATCCGGTGATGGTCCAGAATCTGGAGGTCCTGCTGCGCAGGGACTCGCTCTCGAAGCTCGAGATCGGGATGCTGCGTTTGTATTTGTTGCGTTTGGCGAAAGAACAGTCGCCGGATGATCCCGATCTTCCTCCCCGGTTTCAGGCGCTCATCAAAGAAATCGAACAGCTCCTCAAATAGCCAACACCATGCTCCTCACCACGACGATCCTCGCTTCTCTTTGCATGCCGCAGTCCTCCGGTCCGATGGTTGGGATGCCCCACACGGTTTCGGTTTCGCCCGGAACCAAGGCCGGGAGAGTTACGCTTGGCCACGCCGACGTCTGGGTCAAGCAGGCTGGCGTGGTGTCGACGGCGCCGGCGCCGCTGCCGGGTGGCCCTACCGGGAACCCGGACTTTCGGATCAGCGCGATCATGCCGGGGCTGAGTGTCTATCCGGACATTGATGCGACTTCGATCGGGTTCGATTGGATTATCTCGGACAAGCAGGGTCGCATGGTCGTCCCGCTCCTCGGTTGGGGCATGCTGACCTTTTCCGTATCGCGTAACTCAGTGGGTATGGCTGGCGGTGCAGTCAAGCAGGAGTCGGCCGGCGATGGTGCCTGGTCGGACATCTTCTCCTATGTCGTTCCGGGCAGCGCGGGAGCGCCGGGCGAGGTGGGGGTGACCCAACGCGCACAGAACGCCAACGAGATCGCGGTCGGCCAGGCGGCGGGCAATATCGATGCCCACGATATATTTACAGCTGGTTATGCCCTGGCGCCGCAGATCTTTGCGCCACTGCGCAGCAACCCGACGTTCTACTTTAGCGTGACCACGGCAACGCTCGGCTCGGTGCCCTTGTCCTGGTGGTCGGGGACTGCTCCGAGTGGGGCGACGATCTTGGCGACCCAGTGGGATTCGTCCAACGGTAGCTGGTCGGTTCCGTTTCCGTACGCCCTGTACTCGGAGCTCGGCTTGTTGGCCAACGAGGACCTGGATGCGCTGGCGGTGGATGAGACCCGTGACAACATCTTGTTCAGTACGACAACCGGGTCTCGGGATGAGTTGTTGGTGGGAATCCCCAATGCGTCGGCTGCCTGGGACGTGTTTTCCTACACCCAGCAAAACGGCTCCACGGTGCCGAAGGGTATGGGGCTCTTGAAGGGCGACAACGTCGACGGCATCTGTTCCCTCGACCCCGGTAGCCTTGGCGGTGGGCAATTCCTCCAGCGGGTTTTCGGCATGCCCCTGCCGCGGGCGCTGATCCCAGGTCTGCCGCACCGGACGACGGCATCGGCTTACCGGAGCTATGACATCGTGACCCGTCAGGACCTCCTGCACACCACATTGATCGGCTGGCCGGGGCCAGACCCGAACCGCCCGATGCCCAGTGTCGCGATCCTGGCGGTGAGTGTCCCGCCGTTCCCGCACCTGATCATCGTGCAGACCTTCTTGCGGGATCCGGTAGGTAGCTCCTTTCCGGGTGGTCCGGTCGAGTGTGTGCTGCCCATCCCGCTACCGTTTTCCGGGTCGTTCCAGCAGTTTCAGTTGAACTGGATTACCGGCGAGTTGATGAACACGAGGAATCTCGACTTACCGATGCCGCTGGTGATCCGTCTCTAGCGTCCATCCTCGCGGACACCAGGCTAGGTGCGGGCAGATTCGGCTTCGGTGCCCTGCGCGAAGTGCTTGCTGAGCTTCAGGCCCTGGCCCTGGTAGTGGCTGGAGAGCTTGGCGTCGCCGTAGCAGATCTCGGGGATCTCGGCGGATCGGAAGAACTTCAGCCGGAAGAACACCTGACCGTCCTCGACCAGGAAAGGCACGTCATGCGGCCGCACTTCGAGCACCGCGCGGGTGCCGTGCTCGCCGCCGAATCCGTTGTCGAAGAAGCCGGCGTAATTGGTGCGTAGTTCGCCGATGCCGACGTCGTAGGCACCCATCTCCGCCGCCAAGGCGCGGGGTACACGAATCCTCTCCTTCGAGGCGAAGATGTAGAACTCCTCAGGTTCGACGATGTAGTGGCCGTTGACAGGCTCCGGGATTACGTCGAAGAACTCGTGGTGTTGGTGGGCACCCTCGTCTCCCATGTCGAGAACAGAGGTGTAGCGTCGGGCGATGAAACCGATGTGATCGCGTAGGTCCCGATCTCGCTTGATCGCGACCCCCATGCACAGCCCGTCATCGAAGCGGGCCTCGTCGATCGGAATCGGGCTGCCGTCATCGCGGTAGAGGAGCGATTTGTCGGCGTAGACCGCTTTGAGCTCTTCATCAGTGAGCAAGGCATCGCCCTGGGAGAATCGGATTTGGCAGAGGCTGAGTCCGGTCTTTACTCGCACTGGGAACGAGCGCGGTACGACCTCCAGGAATAGCTGTCCGGTGTAGCCGGCTGGCACCTGCTCAAAACGTCCGTTGTTATTGGCGAGCAGGCGCGTGAACAGGTCGAGGCGTCCGGTCGAGGACTTCGGGTTGGCCCGGACCTCGTACTCCATCGGCTTTGCGATCGTCTCCAACAGTGGGATCACGTAGCAGTGGCCCTTTTCGAGGATCGCACCGTCGGTGAGATCAAAGGCGTAGAGGGTGGTTTCCTCAAGGCGGTCCGCGACCATGCAGTGCTCCGGCAGAAATCCGCTACGGACGCGGTAGCCGCGGGTCGCGAGCCGCAGGTCGAGGCTGGAGGGTTGGACCTGGCTGGGGCAGATCTCCGGATTGCTCTCCAGATAGCCTTGCTCGACGAGGTCACGAATCTGCTGGTAGACCAGGATGGCATCCATGCGGGCCATCGAACAGCATGGCAGGGATGTGAGCAACGACCCGCCGGTAGTTCTCTGACCCGGGTGCTGATGCAGCGTTGCGCGGGGGCAACGGGTTGCTACCGTTTGCGCGTCGAGTTCCGGTGCGGTACGACCGATCCACCCATGAAGATCCACGAATACCAGGCCAAAGAATTGCTCGGACAGTACGGTGTGCCGGTTCCGAGAGGCATCGCCTGTGACTCTGCCGATGCGGCGGAGGCGGCATTTACCGAACTCGGGCTACCGCTTTCGGTGGTGAAGGCGCAAATCCATGCCGGCGGTCGCGGCAAGGGCGGTGGGGTCAAGCTGGTGCGATCGGCCGAGGAGGCCCGGGCCGCCGCCGAGGGCATGCTCGGCAAGCCCCTGGTGACCCACCAGACCGGTCCCGAGGGTCGGATTGTCCATACCATCTACGTCGAGTCCGGTAGCGACATCGACCGCGAGCTCTACCTTGCGGTTGCGGTGGACCGGGAGAGCGCCTCGCCGGTGATGATCGCTGCCACCGAAGGCGGCGTCGAAATCGAGGAGCTGGCGGCGGAAAATCCGGATGCGATCCTGCGTGAGCGGATCCACCCGGTCAAGGG
The DNA here is from genome assembly GCA_036338025.1 of Planctomycetota bacterium. Classification (GTDB taxonomy): domain Bacteria; phylum Planctomycetota; class UBA1135; order UBA1135; family UBA2386; genus JAYZDB01. Next base: position 24,704 of record JAYZDB010000163.1, on the reverse strand, counting down.
CCTGCTGCCGTACCAGATGCGGCGGATGGCGTTCCGGCTCGGCTTCTCGAAGACCGAGATGAAGGGCGCCATGAAGGTGATGGCTGGTCTGGCCCGGATGTTCGTCGATCTCGACTGCTCGATCGCAGAGATCAACCCGCTGATCACCACCAAGGATGGTGAGGTGCTGGCGCTGGACGGCAAGATCAACTTCGACAGCAACGCCCTGTACCGACACCAGGAAGTGCTGGAATACCGGGACCTCAACGAAGAGGACCCCAAGGAGATCGAGGCGGCCAAGTTCGATCTCAACTACATCGCACTCGACGGCACCATCGCCTGCCTGGTCAATGGCGCGGGCCTGGCGATGGCGACCATGGATGTCATCAAGCTGAAGGGCGCCGAGCCGGCCAACTTCCTGGATGTCGGTGGTGGCGCCACCCGCGAGCAGGTCACCAACGCCTTCAAGATCCTGCTCTCGGACGAGAACGTGAAAGGTCTGCTGGTCAACATCTTCGGTGGCATCATGAAGTGCGACATCATCGCCGAGGGGGTCGTTGCGGCCGCCAAGGAGGTCGAGCTGACGCTGCCTCTGGTGGTGCGCCTCGAAGGCACCAATGTCGCCAAGGGCCGTGAGATCCTCGAGAAATCCGGGATCGAACTCCAGACGGCGAGCGACCTCGACGAGGCGGCGGAGAAGATCGTCGCGGCCACTTCCTAGACCCTGAGTTACGCACACGGACATATCTCACAATGGCAGTTCTCATCGACGCGGACACCAAGGTCATCACCCAGGGCATCACCGGCGACGCCGGCAAGTTCCACACCCTGCAGGCGGTCGACTACGGCACCAAGATGGTCGGGGGCGTGACTCCGGGCAAGGGCGGCCAGGAGGTCGAGGGTATCCCGGTGTTCCACACCGTGTCGGAGGCGGTCGAAGCTACCGGCGCGACAGTGTCCCAGATCTATGTGCCGGGGGCCTTTGCCGCCGATGCGATCTGCGAGGCCGCCGAAGCCGGCATCGAGATCATCGTGGCGATCACCGAGGGTATCCCGGTGCTGGACATGGCCTGGTGCAAGTCCTTGCTGGCCGAGACCGGAGCCCGGCTGATCGGACCGAATTGTCCTGGCATCATCACCCCGAGCACGGACGACAGTGGTTGCAAGATCGGCATCATGCCGGCCTACATCCACCAGGCTGGCAAGGTCGGCGTAGTCAGCCGCAGTGGTACGCTCACCTATGAGGCCGTCTACCAGCTCACCACCGTCGGGCTCGGGCAGACCACCTCGATCGGAATCGGTGGTGACCCGCTCAACGGCACCAATTTCATCGATTGCCTCGAGTTGTTCCAGGCCGATCCCGAGACCCTGGGGATCGTCATGATTGGAGAAATTGGCGGCACGGCCGAAGAAGAGGCGGCCGATTACATCCAGTCGAACGTCGACAAGCCGGTGGTGTCCTTCGTTGCCGGTGCGACGGCGCCGCCTGGCAAACGTATGGGGCATGCCGGTGCCATTATCTCAGGCGGCAAGGGCACCGCCGCCGACAAGATGTCGGCGCTGAGTGGCGCCGGCGCCAGCGTTGTCGATAGTCCGAGCCTGCTAGGGTCTACCATGCTGGAGGTCCTGGGCTCGTAGCGTCATGGATGGCATCTTCCGCAAGCTCACCCCGATCGTGCTGATCCTGCTCGGTCTGTCGGTATGGTTCGAACCCCAGGTGATACCCGACGCCGGGGTGCTCCGCTTCGTGGTTGGGGTGCTCTGTCTATACACCGCCCTGCTGGTGTTCGAACGCCACCGGATGGAACTGCGGTTCACCCAGGTGCTGGGCTCCTTCAAGCAGTTCTACTCCGAGCGGGCGGCTGGTGCTGGGTCGGTGGACAAGGACAAGGGCCTGGAAGCTGTCCGTATCCTGGTGGCGGCCTTGGATTCCCCCGAGGCAGCCGTTCGTGAGACCGCCGAAGAGAACCTCAAGCGTTTGACTGGCAAAGACTTCGGGTCCGATTCCGCAGCCTGGACCGGGTGGTTGACGGAGGCGCACGCGGGGTCGACCGGCGGCGGGGCGGAGGCATCGTGAAATCCTCACCTGCTTTCTGGCTTTCCAGTTCTCAGAGGTTGGCGATGAGCTGTGAGCGTCTGATAATCAATCCACTACTGGACTTGCGCATATGACTTCATTCCTAGGGTTCTTTCTGCCGGGCGGTGTGGAGATTTGGATCATCCTCGCGATCTTCCTGCTCCTGTTTGGCCACCGCATTCCCTCGATGGCCCGGTCGATGGGCAGTGGAATCGTTGAATTCAAACGGGGTCTGAAGGATCCCGACTCCGGCAAGGATGGTGGTAGTGGGGATCCGGGCGGCAGTTCGTCCGGCAAAGTCGATGCGGAGTCCGACGGCGACAGCCGCGAGCCGCAGAAGGAATCGGGTTCTTCGGACGGATAGACCGTGTCGAGTACTGCCGCACTGCAAGACATCCTGGAGTTGGTACGTCCAGAGCTGTCCAGGATGGACCAGGAGTTGGTCGAAGACCTCCGGCCCGGTGATCCATCGCTCGGTCCCTTGCTTGAGCACGTGGCTGGCTACCGTGGCAAGCAGCTGCGGCCGGCGCTGGTGTTCCTCACCGGCAAGATGTTTGGGGAGGTCGCGGAGGCTCACTATACCTGCGCCAAGGTAGTGGAGCTGATCCACACGGCCACCCTGGTGCACGATGACATCCTCGATGGCGCCGTCGTGCGTCGCTCAGAGGCCACCGTCAACGAACTCTACGGCAACGAGGTCCCGGTGCTGCTCGGTGACTACATCTACGCCCTGGCCTTCCACATGGCGGTGTCACTCGACGACCCTACCTGTGCGCGCATGTTCTCGGCGGCTGTGCGGGTGGTCTGCCAGGGTGAGATCACCCAGTGCCTGCACCGCGGCGATACCGATTGGAACGAGGAGCGCTACCTGCAAGTGATCAGCGAGAAGACGGCCAGCCTGTACGGCGCGGCCTGCCGGGTGGGTGGGCACTACGCCGACGCCTCTGAACCGCAGCTCCAGGCGCTCTGGTCGTTTGGTGAGCAGCTCGGGATCGCCTTCCAGATCATCGATGACTGCCTCGACCTGACCGGCGAGGAGTCGGTGGTTGGCAAGTCTCTGGGGACCGACCTGGGGCTTGGAAAGTTGACCCTCCCGATGATCCACCTGATCGGCAACAGTGGCGACCGACGGGAACGCCTGCTGCAGATGATCACCGATCCGCAGCCGGGCCGGGGGTTTGAGGAGTTGCGCCAGGAGTTCGATGTCGAGGCTTCGGTTGCCTATGCCATGGGGCGGGGCCGGGAGTTTGTCGAAGGTGCCGTCAGGGCCCTGGCGGAACTGCCCGAAGGATCGGCTCGCGATGCGATCGGCGGCCTTGCCGAGTACGTCCTAAGGCGGCATTACTAGGGCTGTGGACAGGGAATGTCCTCGCCACACTGCGACCTGGAATAGACTCCCGGTCTCACTACCGGGATCGGCTCAGACACTGATGACGGCTGCGCAACAACACCTACCGAATTCGATGAAGGTCGGGCTCACTCTGATCATGCTGTTGACGGCGTGCAACGGAGACTCGCCGGTAGTCGAGATCGAGCAGATTCGTGATGACGGTCGCAAGGTCGAGCTCGACAAGACCATCGCGGATCGGTTCTTTGTCTCCAAGAAGGACGCCAGCCAACCGACGCCGGAGTCCGTGATCGCGGATCTGCTGGTGTGGGAGGTACCGAAGGACTGGCTGCAACTACCCGCCAGGCAGTTCCGGGCCATCAACCTGAAGGCCGGGAATGTGGAGTGTTACGTCTCCGTGCTGACTGGCGGTGGGGTGGCGGGCAACCTCAACCGATGGCGTCAGCAGATGGGGCAAGCGCCGCTCGTCGCCGCCGAGATCGACAAGCTCGAGAAGATCTCGATCTTCGAGCGGGAGGCCCACTTCCTGGACACCAGCGGGACCTACACGTCGATGCTCGCCGGGGCGAAGGCTGGCTACCGCATGCGAGCGCTCTACGCCCAGTTCCCGCAGTTCGCGATGTCTGTCAAGATGGTCGGTCCGGACAAGGAAGTACTCGGCTTGGATGCGGCGTTCCGCGGCTTTTGTGCTTCCTTGGCTTTTGACCGGGAGAAGGCTCAGGGCGTCGACAACGCGGCCAGCAAGCCGCCGACACCGGCTGCCGGCGCGCGTAAGCTGGCCTGGGATGTGCCGGCGGGATGGACCAAGGGCACTGGTTCCTCGATGCGTCATGTCACCTACGATGTCGCGGCTGGGGTGCAGTGCTACATCACCTTCTTGCCGGGCACCGTCGGGGGGGTGCTCAACAACCTCAACCGCTGGCTCGGCGAAGTCGGAGAAGCCCATATCGACCAGGCCGCTGCGGACCGCTTACCGCGTTTGGAGATTCTCGGCCGATCGAGCCACTATTTGAACAAATCGGGAGCCACCAAGGGCGTGCTGGTGACCTACACACCGCTCGATGGTGAGACGATGTTCGTGAAGTTGACCGGTCCGAGGGATGTGGTGAAGACCCAGGTCGTTCAATTCGAAGCGTTCTGCCGCTCCTTGCGCTAGGATCGATGTCTGCGAGTAGTCGACTATGAGTAAGCAGGACAGCAGTGGAACAGTCACCGAGGGGCCAGCCGCAGCCCGGGCCAACCAGCAGAGCTTCCCGGCCCTGCTGATGAATGGTCTGTCCTCGTTTGGCTTGACCTGCATCATCCTGCTCTGCCTGATGTGGTTGACCTACTGGGGGACTCGGATGCAGGAGTTCCACAGTCTTACCTGGGTGGTCGCCGAGCTGTTTGAGAGTTGGATTTGCGTGATCCCACTGAGCGAATTCGGCTGGGGTGTGAACATCCGTGGGCCAGGCGCCCAGTTGTTGCTCAGTCTGTTGGCGGTCAACATCATCTGCGGTGGCCTGGTGCGGATGAGATTCTCGACCCGCACGATCGGCATCGTGATCACCCATGTGTCGGTGCTGTTCTTGCTGCTGGCCGGGCTGGTTCAGCAGCTCTACGGGACGCGCGGCCACATGCGCCTGGAACACGGCGAGAAATCCGCGCAGTACGACAGCTTTGACCAGTGGGAGTTGGTGATCGGGGAGCTGCGTGCCGATGGTTCGGTTCGTGAGCACCTGGTGCAAGACACGCAGTTGGCGCGCTTGCCGGTCCTTCGGGGTGCTGGCGTACCGTTTGAGATTGCCGTCACCAAGTACTTCGTGAACAGTGATCTCGGTCAGTCGAAGACCGCCGGGGCCTCCGATGACATCGACGGCGTCTACCTGACCGAACTACCGCTGCATAAGCAGGCCAACTTCCCCGGCACCTACCTCGAGGTCCGGGTGCCCGGCGAGAAGCCCCAGCGAGGACTGCTGTGGGGTTTGCAGCGGCACCCCTGGACCGTCGAAGTGAAGGGAGTGAAGTGGTTCCTGGATTTGCGCGCGCGGGTCTTCGACCTGCCGTTTGAAATCCAACTCGAGAAATTCCGCAAGGAGGACCACCCCGGCATCGATTCACCGCGGCACTTTTCCAGTGACGTGGTCAAGCTGGAGGATGGCGTCGCACAGGGTTTTCATATCTCGATGAATGAGCCGATGCGATACGGCGGTTTCATGTTCTCGCAGAACAACTGGGGGCCGCAACCCCGGCAACCCGGGCAACCGCCACCGCCTGGACCGACCTTCACGGTTCTCGAAGTCAGCTCGAACCCGGCGGATCGATGGCAGATGTACGCCTTCATCTTGATCGGCATCGGGCTGGCGTTCCATTTCCTCAACAAGCTGGTCGGGTTCTTCAAGAAGATGAACAAGCTGGCCAGGGGGGCCACGGCATGAAACGGACTCTGATCCTGACGGCGGTCGCTCTGCTGGCGGTGGTGTCGAAGGCCCAGGAGACCAGGCTTGAGCGCGGCGCCCCCTGGTCTGACGAAGTCCTGCAGGCTGTTGCCCAACTGCCGATCCAGCAGGGCGGGCGGATCAAGCCGCTCGACACCTTTGCCCAGTTCGAACTGCTGACCTTCAACGGCAAGCGGAGCTTCAAGCGCGAGTGGCAGGAGGGTGGTGAGAAGAAATCCGAGACGCTGAGCGCCATCGCCTGGATGCTCGACTGCCTGTTCTACCCCGACCAGGCCTGGAACTACGAAGTCGTGGTGGTTGATGACATCCGGGCCGTGCAGGCCATCGGCTTGTCGATCGAAGGCAAGGACCGTCGCGATCGCTACTCCCTGATGGAACTTGAGCCGGCTTTCACCAGGCTCGGCGAACTCGGCCAGGAGTTGTCACAAAAAGACGCTGCCGACCGCTCCGGCCTCGACAAGCAGGTGCTCAACCTGGCCCGTACGCTGCCGCGCTTGCGGCGCTTGCTCGGCTATCTGGATTTTGCCCGGGAGACCTACGATCTCGGCGAGTTGAAGGCCCTGGCCCCGACCTTCCCGGATCGATCGACGGCGACCTTCCTGGACATCGTCAAGGAGTTCGACAAGATCCGTGGTGTCCTGCGCGACGATCCGCAGCTGTCCGGGGTGATGAGTTCGATCGGGATGACGCTGCAGTTTGCCGACTATCTCGCATTCCTGCCGCCGCTCGCCGAGGATGCTGAGGTCTACGAGTCACCCGAGACCGTGCTGATGCAGAAGTTCCAGACCGGTCAGGCGGCGCCGCAGCAGTGGCAGAGCCTGCGGAAGATCGAGGCCCTGATGGGGCTGCGCGCTGACCCTGCCAGGCTGGAGACGGGGATCGTCGATTTCTGTGCGGAGATCTCCCGCCGGGTCGAGGCGCGCGGTGAGAACGAAAAGATCGCGATGGAAGTCGCCTTCTACAAGGCCGACTACTTCTACTGGGCGCGGGTAGCGTGCCTGATCGGGTTCTTGTTGAGCATGGGCAACTGGTTCCAGATCGGCTGGCATCGCTCTGCGCAGCGTGGACGTCGGATGGGGCATCGCCTGTTCTTCTGGATGGCCTTGGCTCCGACCTTGGTCGGTGAGTACATGATCATCTCGGGAATCGTGACCCGTTGCTTGCTGCGCGATCGCCCGCCGGTGACGACCCCGTACGAGGCACTGATTTTCGCCATCGCTTGTGCCTTGCTCGTCGGCTTGTTCATGGAATTGATCTACCGCAATGGCTTCGCGGTTTCGCTCACCGCCCTGTTCGGCGCCCTCGGGATGCAGGTCGCGGTTTGGCAGGAGGCCACCGACGCGGTCGACACCATGCAGCCACTGGTCGCAGTGCTGGACACCAACTTCTGGCTCTCGACCCACGTGACGATGGTGGTGCTCGGGTACATGGCGGCCTGGGTGGCAGCCTTCATCGGGATCTTCTACATCGGGTTCAAGTTCCTGGCGCTGTTCGGTGTCTGGGAGAAGACCAAGATCTGCCACCATGTCTCGCGGGCTGCCTACGGTGTGATGTGTTTCGGCCTGGTCTTCTCGCTCGGCGGGACGATCCTGGGTGGGGTGTGGGCCAATGACAGCTGGGGCCGCTTCTGGGGTTGGGATCCGAAGGAGAACGGTGCCCTGATGTTGGTGCTGGTGTTCATCTTCATCCTGCACGCTCGCATGGGCGGCTACCTGCGCGAGTTCGGTATCGCCCTCGGGGCCATTGTTGCTGGCATCACCTCGTTCTGGGCCTTCTGGGGTGTCAATCTCCTGCAGATCGGATTGCACAGCTACGGCTTTGACGAGCACAAGGCCCACGCCTGGATGCTGGTCCGCTATTGCGGATGGACGGCGGTCGGCTTCGGTGTGCTGGTCTGGGGGCTGCACCGCTTGAAGGCTGCCCGGGCGGTCTAGTGCTTACACCGAGGCGCCGACTGCGCGCAGGGTGTTGCGCAGCAACATTGCCACGGTGACCGGTCCGACTCCGCCGGGGACCGGCGTGATGTGACCAGCGACCTCGGCGGCGGCGTCGAACGCTACGTCGCCGCAAACCTTGCCGTTGACCTGGTTGATCCCGATGTCGATGACGACTGCGCCGGGCTTGATCATGTTGCCGTCGATCAGGCCGGCCTTGCCGACCGCCACCACCAGGATGTCGGCGCTGCGGGTATGGGCGGCCAGGTCCTTGGTTCCGATGTGGCAGACCGTGACCGTGGCGAGGTGGTGCAGGAGCAGGATCGCGATCGGCTTGCCGACGATCTCGCTGTGTCCGACGACCACTGTCTCAGCGCCCCGCAGGTCGGTGCCGGTGGCCCGGATCAACTCGAAGGCCGCCGCCGCGGTGCAGGGCGGCAGGGTCGGTTCCGTGTAGAGGATGCTGCCCATGTTGGCGGGGTTCATGCCCTCGACGTCCTTGTGGCGGTTGATCGCGAACTGGATCTTGCGCTGGTCGAAATTGTCCGGCAGCGGGCGCTGCACGATGATCCCGGATACCTGGGGGTCCTTGTTGAGGTCGGCGATCAGCTCCAGCAGATCGTCCTGGCTGGTGTCGGCTGGCAGGCTCTGCGAGTCGAACTCGATCCCGACTTCCTCGGCTGCCCGTCGCTGATTGCGCATGTAGATGCCGGCGGCATCGCTGCTGCCGATCTCGAGCGACATCAGGCGGACCGGCCGGTCCCCGAGACCTTTTCGGATGCCGCGCAGCTCCTCGCGTATGGTCTTGGCCAGGGCCTTGCCGTCGATGATTCTGGCAGTCACGGGAATTCGATTGGCGGGAATGGCAACAAGGGTCGGGGGGCGGACTACGATAGATCGTAGAGTGGACCTGCCAAAGGCCTTGACCACACAATTGCCGATAGTAGATGTAAACCCGAGGCGCTGCCCGTTCGACCAGGGTGGGGCTGATCTCTAGATGACATACCACGACTCCTACGAACGCGGCCACATGGGCCGTGCGCTACCGGGGCTCACGCCGGGCGTGAAGATCCTCCTGATCGTCAACCTGGCCGGGTTCGTGCTCAACAACCTGCTGACGGTCGGCAAATATCGCACTTTCCTCGGGCTGAGCTGGGACGGTATGTGGGATGGCTACGGACTGGGCCTGCTGCGGCTGGTCAGCTACCAGTTCATCCATAGCCTGAGTCTCGGGCACATCGTGTGGAACATGCTCTGGCTCTATTGGTTCGGCACCATGGTCGAAGGCCGCGGGGTGGGAGCCTTTGGTGGGGTCACCGGTTCCCTGGGCCGGTCCGGATTGGTCCGCTTGTACCTGCTGAGCGGGATGGTCGGTGGTCTGCTGTACGTGGCCATGGGGGCGCTGTTTTCCGGCGACTACTCCACTCCGGTCATCGGAGCCAGCGGGGCGGTCTACGGCATCATGATGTTCGCTGCCTGCCTGAACCCGCGCCAGCCGATCAACCTGATCCTGTTCACCACCGAACTCCGCTACCTGGTGGGGTTTTGTGTGTTCGTGGGGCTCTACTACAGCTACCTCGGCTTGACCCAGGGCGGCAGCGGCGACGGCACTGCCCACAGCGCCCACCTCGGCGGCGTGCTCGGCGGCTACCTCTGCTACAAGTTCGGCCTGGCGCGGGAATCGGCCGGACAATCCGGCCCGTTCGCCTGGTGGCGACGCAGGGCTGAGCAACGGGCGGTCGGCGCCGAGCAAGACAAGCAGGAGACCCTCGACAAGATCCTGCAGAAGATCAACGAGCAGGGCATGAACTCCCTGACCGCCGCCGAGCGGCGGTTCCTCGAGAAGGTCAGCAAGCAATCCCGAAAGTAGTGCGTTTGTAGGCCTTTGTGGTGCCTGCCCGGGCCTGGGTTACAGAGTGGATCGGGGGCGTCCCGGTGCTTGGCCCATCGCCGACAGGCGATACGATGTCCGGCCCCTCCAACCCCCGAGCTTTGCGGCTACTCCGATGAAAGCGTTCACTATCCTGTCTGCTCTCCTGGCATTGGTTTTCACCAACGGTGTCCTGTCGGCGCAGACCACCTACGACCTGTTCATCAAGGACTTCGGTCAGGCCCTGAAGTTCGAGAACGAAGCCGGCATCCAGAAGGCCATCAAAAGTCGCCCTGAGGATGCGGCCCTGCACTTCGAATTCGTGACCCGTTCATGGATCGGTGAGCGCAATGTCGAGGAGAACCGCAAGGTCATGGACTTGATGAAGGCCAAGTTCAAGGCGGCCTTCGAGGGTATCGACACCCTGGACAAGATCGAGAGCTACTACTCGACCATGGACCAGGACAAGCTGAAGATGATCGATGAAGCCCGTTCCAATACCACCAAGCTGTACAACGAGTGGGTCAAATACAACAAGGTCCGCGATCGCGAAGCGATCTTGGAGCTCATCGAACAGGGCATGCAGCTCGGGCGTCGTTGTGAGGAGATTGGCCACCAACTACATGCGGCCAAGGTCTACGGGTTGATCGCGTCGTTCGTGAACACGATCCCCAACAAGTCGACCCGGGACACCCGCGACATGATGGATATCGTGGGGATGTTCGTCCGTTGCAGGCAGGCTTGGAACTTCACCAAGGATCCCTACTACCTCAGTTGGGCCGGGTGGCTGAAGCGGATTGCGCTCGAGGTCAAGGATGAGGAGGTGAGTGCCGAGAACCGCAAGAAGGCGGGGCTCGATGATGACGCTGATGGTGTCGGCAAGTTCGTCGATACCAAGGCTCCGACCCTGAAGAGCCCCCTGGAGTTTGCGGCCCTGAAGGAACTGCCCGAGGATTCCTTCTTCATGGGCGGCAGCGTGCCGGCCAACTGGATCAACACCCGGATTGAAGGCGCACCCGCCAAGATGGACTGGTTCAAGAAACAGGATCTGTTCCTGGTGCGTACTAGCTCGACCAAGATTGGCGTCGCCCTGACCAACGCCGCTGGCGCGGATGTGCAGGCGGTCAAGGTCGCGTCCCGGATCAAGCCGTCCCTCTTCTATCTCGACAAGGAGAAGAAGCGTCCGTACTGCATGGCTTTCTTCGTCGGTGGCGAGCAGGAGCCATTTGCATCGGCGGTTTCCAACATGGCCCCGACCCAGGACGTCTTCACCGTGCGCTACCGGAGTGCTTCGAGCTGGACCGGGAATCTGGGTGGGACGCCGGTGGTCTTCTTCGACGACAACTGCGACGGGCAGTTGTTCACGCCCGACCCCCTGGATTTCGGTTACCTGACGAGGGTGCTCGGCACGGGCCCCGAGAAGGATGTCCCGGTTGCATGCTACGACTCGATGAAGATCGGCAAGAAGGGCAAGGTGGCGCCATTTTCCACTTGCGCCAAGATCGGTGACGCCTGGTACCAGTTGGTGGCCAATGATGACGGTCAGGCGGTCGAAGCCAAACCTCTGCACCCCGACCACTTCAAGACCGGGACCGTGCAGATGAAGTGGCGCGGCTCCAAGGTCGTCAAGCCGCAAGTGTTGATCATCCGGGGCACCGGCAATCTGCTCTACGCGGCTTTCAACATCGCTGGGGGCAAGCCGGTCGAGGTGCCTGAGGGCGACTATGAGATTGCGTTCGGTCGCTCGACCCAGGGCAAGGGTGCACGCACCCAGATGGCTCATATCTCGCGCGGCGTTTCCGAGTCCATCAAGGTCGAGGCCGGCAAACCGACCGTCATCAAGCTCGGATCACCGTTCAAGTTCGAGTTTGTCCGGGGTGGCACTGGTGACGAGGTGGTGGTCGACTCCCTGTTCTTCAGCGTTGTCGGTGCCTATGGCGAGGCCTATTCCAAGATCCAGGGGCCGATCCCGGCCCCCGAGGTGGTGGTGGCAAAGACTTCCGCCGGTCGCGGTGCCAAGGTCGTAGGCTCCTACCTGCCGATTACCTCGCCGGATACCCTCAACACCGCCGCAGCCACCTTGGATGCTGCCCTCAAGAGCAGCAATCTTCGTGGTATGGGCGTAGAGGTCGGCTATTTCCCGGTGGTCAAGGGCGACAGGGACGCCTCGACGGTTTTGACGTTCAAATCGCCGATCGCTGGGGGCCTGGTTGGCCTGCGCCTGAAGAAGCACAAGATGTTCGGCAAGATCGGTTCGGTCTTCAAGTAGACGCCTTCCAGACCGGCGTCGGTCTTGCTTCGGAGTGATGGGGCGGAATAATGTTCGCGCCGAACTACGTTTCCCGCCGCTGGAGCCACACACCGTGCTCGATATCAAGCTGATCCGGGAGGACCCGGAACGATTCAAGGCCGCTGCCGTCAAGAAGCACTTCCCCGAGCGTGCTGAGGCTGTCGACCGCCTTCTAGCACTCGATGCGGAAGTGCGTGCCCTGATCCCAGAACTCGACGGCAAGCGTTCTGAGCAGAAGTCCGCCAGCAAGGAGATGGGGCAGAAGATGGGGCAGTTGGAGCCGGCGGAGCGGCAGGTCTACCTGGAGGCCCAGAAGGCCCTGAAGACCGAGTTGCAGGCCATGGAGGAGCGCGAGCGCGAGTTGAAATCCGCGATGGATGTCCAGCTGCTGCTGATCCCCAACGTGCCTGACGATGATGTGCCCGAAGGCAAGGATGACCAGGCCAATGTCGAGGTGCGGACCTGGGGCGAGGTCCCGGAGTTCTCCTTTCCGGTCCGACCGCACTACGAACTGGGCGAGGCCCAGGGTTGGATGGATTTCCAGCGGGCATCGCAGATCTCCGGTTCCCGCAACTACTTCTTGATGGTGGAAGCTGCTGAGTTGCAGGACGCGGTCTTGCGCTATGCGGTCGAGTCGATGACTGCCAAGGGATTCACCCTGGTGGATCCACCGCTGTTGGTCCGTGACCCGGCGATGGTGGGCACTGCGTTCTTCCCGGGTGGCGAGGAGCAGACCTACCGTTGCGAGCGGGATGAACTCAACTTGATCGGGACTGCTGAGGTGCCGGTCACCTCGCTACACACCGGCGAGATTCTCACGGAGGACGAGCTTCCCAAACTCTACGTGGGCCGCAGTTCCTGCTTTCGGCGAGAGGCTGGAACCTACGGCAAGGACACCAAGGGACTCTACCGCGTGCATCAGTTCCAGAAGGTGGAGCAGGTGATCGTCGACGTCAACGATGAGGCGAAGAGTCGGGAGCACCACGAAGCCATCGTAGCGAACGCCGAAGCCATCCTGCAGGCCCTGCATCTACCCTACCGGGTGGTCAATGTTTGTGGTGGCGACCTGGGAGCCCCGCAAGTCAAGAAGTTTGACATCGAGTGCTGGATGCCGTCGCGTGACAGCTACGGCGAGACTCACTCGGCTTCGCGATTCCACGACTTCCAGGCCCGCCGACTGAAGCTGCGCTACCGCCGCGCCGACACCAAGAAGGTGGCGTTTTGCCATACCCTCAACAACACCGTGTTGGCGAGTCCGCGGATCCTGATCCCGCTGCTGGAAATTCACCAGCAGGCCGACGGGACTGTTGCCGTTCCCGAGGCGCTGGTGCCGTTCCTGGGCGGGAAGACCGTGCTAGGGAAAGCTCTGTGAGCGGCGAGTCCGCGCGTGATCCGAGGCGTAGACCTCGTCCACGGCTCCACGAGCAGATCACGAAGACCCCTGGACTAACTGCTGGGGTTGCCTAGCGGCCGTTGCCCAAGCCGCCGAAGCCGCCGAAGCCGCCGCCGCTACTTCCGCCGCCGAGGTTCTTGAACAACTGGTTGAGGTCCATACCTCCGCCTCGGTTGCCGAAGCCTGGCGGCAGGCCGCCACCACGGTTGCCACCAGATCCAGATCTACCACCCCGGTCGCCACGCTTGCGGCCACCGGCCAGGTCGATCTCCTCGCTGGTCAGCGTGTTGCCGTCCTTGTCGCGCCCTCGGCCAGCTGGGCCGGCCGGACCACCAGCAGGGCCAGCCTTGGCACCCTCAGAATCATCGCCGCCAGCGTCGTCAGCGGTCGGCTCGGATGGTAGTACCGGGATCATCGCCAGGTTCGGCTCCAGGATCTTGCTGAACTCCTTGTCGAGCACGATGTAGCGGGTGTACTTCTTGTTGTTGTTTTCGAAGTCCTCGACCTCGGCGCTCTGGGTGACCTCGGCGCCTGAGAGCTTGCGTTCAATCGTGAACTCGATCTTGATCACGCGTGGCAGGCTGTCCTCGGTGCTGGAGTCCCAGTCGTTGAATTCCTCGGCTTCCTTGCCGGGGCTCTTGTAGTAGATGATGTTGAATTCGCGGATCCGGTTGTGGATCAGTTGGAAGGTGCCGCCGCGGACCAGATCATCGTCGACCATCGGATCCTCGCGACGCCACAGTTCCATCAGGAGGGGGTCCTTCGGGTTGCTTCGCAGCCAGTAGCCGACCTCGCAGACCGATGCGTGCGCCAGGGTCTCGTCGGTCTTTTCGATCGCAGTGATCGAGTCCGTATTGGTGATGAAGTCGAGGCGGTCGGCAGGCGGCCCTGCCAGATCCATGTTGCGTCCGATCAAGACCCGGTTGTCCTTGATGTTGTGAGTCCATAGCCCGTCGAGATCCCGTTCGAGCAGGTTGAGGATCCGGGAGCCGGCCTCCGTTGACTCGGTGAGGGCGCCGACTTTCTTGCGCGCTCCCATGGTGCTGATGAGGGTTGTCGAGACCGTGATCATGATGATCGAGGTGATCAACATGGCGACGAGAATCTCGATCAGTGTGAAGCCGGACGAGTTGTTGTTGCGGTTCATTTGGATGTGCCTCCACCAGGCGGGGTGCCTTCACCTTCGCTACTTGTAGAATCTTCGGTTGCGGAGATGAGGGATTCTGCCTGTTCCGTCGTCAGGCCCTCGATCGCCAGCGTAGAGATCCGGGATTTGAGGACGAAGTGGCCGAACTCTGATTGCCCGGGACGGACGTTGGGGAAGAACACGAACACCGCGACTTCCTCGAACTCGTCCTCGCTCGGAGGAATATCCTCCTCGCTCTCCAAGCGTTCGTCCTCTTCGATCTGGGCTTGTTCCCGGTAGTCGAAGAACGACATCCCCTTCTGGCGAGCCTGGCGCAGGTCATCCCGCTCGCGCTGGTAGTTGCGGCGATCTACCATCTCGTTGTCGTTGTCCGACATCTCGCTGTCGATGTCGGCTTCGATCGAAGCGATCCGTTCCTGACCGATCACGATCTGGTAGGACCACTTCTTGACGCTCTTCATGCTCGGGATGGGTGCCGGTTGCATGTTGTACTCCGGCGGCTCATCGCGCGCGCCGGCGGAGAGCTCCGACAGGATCTCTTGAGCGACTTCCCGCGCGACACGCCAGTTACGTGCCTCGGAGGCATCGATCAGGGAGTTGGTGCGCACCGCCAACACCGACGTTACCACCATCGCAACGATTGCCAGGGCGATCATCGCTTCCAGTAGAGTGAAGCCGGCTTCTGGTTTGCGGTGGATCATGGGTCAGTGGAACGCTGCCTCGGTCTGGGTCTGGTGGACATCGCGTTGGCCGTCGTTGTTGCGCACTACGGTAGTGGTGCCGTTGAGCCCGAACAGATGCACGGCCCAGACGCGTTGGTTGTCCTCGGTATCATACTCGAAATAGATGGTTTGGTCGGCGGTGAAGCCGTTCTCGTCGAATGTCACCTTGACGACATCCTTGGTGTGGATCTCTCGACCCCAATAGCCATGCCCGTAGAACTTGACCCACTCTTCGAGGGGCTGCCATCCGAGCTCTATGTTGGCCTCGAGGGTGTCCTCTTCGGTGGTGACGAGTTTGTCCTCGGTCGGGAGTAATATCCGGGTGCGGTGCTTGTCGAGGTCGAGTTCCAGGGTGTATGGCTTGCCCTGGATCTTGGCCTCCGAACGCAGGTAGTCGAGTGTGAACCGCAGTTGGTTGGCCTGGGCGTCGAGCGCCGAACTGGGGATGAAGGCACCCATGTTGACCACGACGATCCGCAGCACCAAGCCGAGGATCATGATCACGACCATGATCTCGAGCAGCGTAAACCCAGCCTGGTTCGATTGCTTTTGCACCTGGGGTAACTAGTCGTCCTTTTCCTTGGTGTCGTCAGAGCGAATATCGTCGTCGGTGCCTTCGTTGCCGTCCTTGCCGTAACAGACCACGACCCACTCTGAGGAGGTATCGCCTTCGCGGATTTCATACGGATTGCCCCAGGGGTCCAGATTACTGAAGTCCTTGAGGTGGGCCTGGCCGTCTTCGTCCTTTTCAGTCAACTCTTCCATCGTCGGGATGTTGTGTTCCGCCATGTAGTACAGCTTGATCGCCCCGTCGATTTGCTTGAGTTGGGCGCGGGCGGTGTCTTCCTCGGCCTTGAACAGTTGCTTCATGACGTTGGGTCCGACGATCCCGACCAGGAGGCCGAGGATGACGACAACCACCATGATCTCGATCAGGGTGAAGCCGCCTTCGATGTTCATGGTTTTGCGATGGTTCATGACATTTGGTATTTCGGAAGGCCGTCTAGGGTTGCCCAGTCTACTACTCCACTCCAGTTCGTGCGAGATTGGACGGCTCAGCAGCCGCAGTATTGCCGGCGATTCCAGGCTGGCGGAGGGCCCCCTGGCACCGGGGCTAGCGCGAGATGTCTTGCAACTGCATCAGGGGCATCACGATGGCGATGACGATTCCCGCCACGATGACCGCCAGGGCGACGATGATCAGGGGTTCCAGCATCGATGTCAGTTTGGTGGTGGCGATCTCGACCTCTTCGTCGTAGGTCTCCGCCACCCGCTCGAGCATCTCCTCCAGGTTGCCGGCCTGTTCACCGACGCCGACCATGTAGCTCACCATCGGTGGGAATTGCCCGGACAGTTTCATCGGTGTGCTGATGTCGGTGCCTTCGATGATGTGGTCGTGCACCATCGTCAGGGCAGAGGTCAGCACCTTGTTGTCGACCACGCTCTTCGTTACGTCGATAGCCTGTAGAGCGGGTACGCCGCTGCGCAGCAGGGTTGCTAGCGTGGTGGTGAACCGTGCCATCGACTGCTTACGCAGCAGGTCGCCAAAGACTGGTAGCCGTAGCTTGAACCTGTCCCACATCAATCCACCCCGGTCGGTATTGACGATCAACTGGAAGATCACCGTCAGGATCAAGATGCCGATCAGGATTGCCAGCCAGTAGCCTCGGATGAAGTCGCTGGTGCCGACCAGGATCTTGGTGGCAAGCGGCAGGTCTTCGCCACGACCGCGCAGCAACTGCATGATCTTGGGCACCACGAAGGCCATCAGGATCGAAACCACGATGACGCCGACGATGATCATGATCATCGGGTAGATCAGCGCCGCGCCGACCCGATTCTTGATCCGGGCCTGGTTTTGCAAGAAGCCAGACAGCCGCACCATGACCTTGTCGAGGGCTCCTGCCGACTCCCCGGCCTTGACCATGTGGGAGTACAGCGCGGTGAAGTAGGCGGGGTGTTGGATTACGGCGTCGCCGAGCGACAGGCCTTGCGTGACTTTCTCACGGATGTCCCTGAAGGCCGCCTCGACCTTGGCGTCAGGAGCCTGTTCGATGACCATCCGAAGGGCCTCTGCCAGTGGGATGCCGGCAGCCAGCAGCGAAGCCATCTGGCGCGTTACCTGGGCGATTTGCTCGTTGCGTAGTTTGTTGGGGAACTCGACCCCGGTGACGCCCTTGATCGCGAGCCTGCGCTGGCCCTTGGCGCGCTTCTCCGTGATGTCGGTAACGTAGAGGTTGTTCTCGTTCCTGAGCTTGAGCCGTGCATCCCGCGCGGAATCCGCATCGACCATCCCCTTGGTGGTCTTGTTGCCACTGTCGACGGCTTTGTATTCGAAGATTGGCATGCGAAGGCGAAGACGGGAACTAGGGCTTCAGTTCCGGTACGGGCTGGGTGCGGATCAGGCGATGTCCAACTGGGTGACGCGGAGGATCTCCTCGGGTGTAGTCTGGCCTTCCAGCAGCTTCTCGACGCCGTCCATCCGCAGGGTGCGCAAGCCACGTTGGATGGCGGTGCGCTTGATCAAGCTGGCCGAAGCCTTGTCGACGATCTGCTCCTGGACCGTGCTGTCGATCGGCATCAATTCGTAGATCGCGGTCCGGCCCGAGAAGCCGGACTGGAAACACTCGTCACAACCAGCGCCGACGGCGATCTTCTCGTCGGGGAACTGCGATAGTTCGAGCCTCAGGTCCTCGAGCTGGAACCGTTGGACCTTATCGGGTGTTAACTGCTCCCGGCAGTGCGGACAGACGGTGCGGACCAGGCGCTGTGCGATGACCAGCAGGATCGAAGACGATACGAGATACGGCTCGACGCCGATGTCCAGCATTCGTGTCACCGTGGAGGCCGAGTCGTTGGTGTGCACGGTCGAGAACACCAGGTGGCCGGTCAGGGCGGCGCGGATCGCGATGTCTGCCGTCTCGGTATCCCGCACCTCACCGACCATCATGATGTCCGGGTCCTGGCGCAGGAAAGACCGCAGCCCACTCGCGAAGGTCAGGCCCTTCTTGGTGTTGACCTGCACCTGGCTGATACCGGCCAGGTTGTATTCGACCGGATCCTCGATGGTCAGGATGTTGAGGCTCGGCGAGTTGATGGCGTCCAGGCAGCCATACAGAGTCGTGGTCTTGCCCGAGCCGGTCGGTCCGGTCACGAAGATGACGCCATGGCTGTAGTTGATGTAGCGGTTGATCGTCTCCCGGTCCGTGTCACTCAGACCGATCTGGTCGAGGCTGTAGACCTTGGCGGTCTTGTCGAGGATCCGGAACACCACGCGCTCACCGTTTTGCACCGGTATCGTCGAGATACGGACATCGACATCACCGTCGCCGATCCGGATCGATGCACGCCCGTCCTGGGGCAGTCGGCGTTCCGCGATGTCCATCTTGCCCATCACCTTGACGCGGGAAATGATCGCATCCTGGGCCTTGCGAGGAATCGACTCGGTGTCGTAGAGCACGCCGTCCACGCGCATCCGTACCTGTAGTCGGTCCTGGAACGGCTGCAGGTGAATATCCGAGGCACGCAACTTGAGGGCCTGGAACAGCAGCATGTTGACCAACTTGATGATCGGTGCCTTGTTGGCGACCGACAGCAGATCCTCGGATTCTTCGACCTGGTCGGCGAGGCCGAGGATGTCCTGTCCCTCGATATCGACCAGGGCTTCATCGACGCCGTCCGCCTTGTGGCGGTAGGCGCGGTTGATCAGATTGGCGATCTCGCTACGCGGACAGAGCACCGCTTCGACCTCGCTGTCCATCATGGCGGCGAGGTCATCCATCGGCTGCACGTCGAGGGGTCGGTGGGTGGCGACTCGCATGACGTGGCCCCTGGCACCCAAGGCGATCAGGCCATGGGTCCTGGCGAATTGTACCGGCACGTTGTTGATGAACTCGCCGGGCACCGCCACACCCTCCAGTTCCATCAAGGTCTCGAGCCCGAGGAAATCACCGAAGAACTCCATGACCTTCTCTTCGGACATGATGTTCTTGTTTTGCAGGACCTGGTCTAGCGATGCGCCAGACTCTCGCTCAGCCTCGACAACTGTCGAGATCTGTTCTTCGTCGAGGCCGGCCTTGCGGAGCAGGGCTTCGCGGATCCGATCGAGAGCCATCTACTTCTTCTCCACCTTGCCCTTCTCCACCTTGCCTGGTTCGGCCTTGGGCTTCCCTGGAGTCGGCGGCTTCTTGCTCTCGGTTGGAGGGCGTCGGTAGTTCGGGAATTCGAAGCCCAGGCCCTTGTCGAGGTTCTCGATGTTGGCGCCGGGGTCATCCAGGGTCTCTGCCTTGTTCGATGAGTCCCACTTGCGGTCGATGATCTTGAGTCGTCGTGGGCCGATGTAGTGCTCAGCCTCGAGCTTCTTGCGGGTGCTGAGCTCGTCCAGATCCGAGAAGTCGGTCTCGTCGAGGATGTGTGGGGTGATGAAGAAGTAGAGGTTGGTCTTGTTCTTGTCCTTGACGTAGGTCTTGAACAGCCAGCCCAGCAGCGGGATATCCTTGAGCAGCGGCACGCCGCTCTCGGCCTCGCTCTCGGAGTCTTCGATCACGCCGCCGATTACCATGGTCTGTCCACTCGGCAAGGTGACCTGGGTCTGGATCTCGCGAGTGCTCTTGACACCCGGGCCGGACGAACTCGGGTCGAAGGCGGTGATGAAGCGACTCACCGAGAGGTTGATGTTGAGGCGCAGGTAGTTGTTGCTGGAGATCGAGGGTGAGATCGTCAGGTTGATACCAGCGTCCTGGAATCCACTGAACCCGGATTGCGTGGTCGCGGTGCCCTGGCTGACGTTGGACGTCGGTCGCTCCTCCTTCGAGGTGACCACGGCGTTTTCGTTGTTGTTCACGATCACGCTCGGCAAGCTGAGGATGTTGGCGGAGTTGTCGGTGGCGAGGGCGTTGATCAACACCGGAATCGCGAAGTCTCCGCCGCTGATGATGCCGCCGGTGATGCCGGTCAGAGGGTTTTCGAAGTCCGGCAGCCGGGTATCGGGCAGGCCATCGTCATCGCTGTCCTCGAAGTTCGACTGTCCGAAGTGGGAGAAGCCGAAAGGCCGGGTGAAATCGCCGTCTTCCCTGACGTCCAGCAGGCCGAGTTCGATTCCGAAGCGGATGCCGTCGGAGGTCGAGAGTTCGACCACTGCGCACTCGACCAGCACCTGTCGTTGCCGCTCATCGAGCTCCTCAATCATCTTGCGGAGTTGCTTGAACTTCGTCGAAGGCGCCGAGACCAGCAGCTTGTTGCTCTCCTCGTGCGCGACCACGACCGGGTTGCGCGGACGTCGGGCCTGGGCGGCGGCCTGTCCGGACTGGGCTTGTTGCTCGGCCTGTTTTTCCTGGTCGAGGAAGGTCTTGAGGGTCTGGGCGAGGTCCTTGACCAGCACGTTCTGCAGCTGGATGACGTGGGAATCGCCTTCGGCAGCTTCCAGTTCGCGGTCGAGCTGGGCGATCAGGTCCTTGGCCTCCATGACCTGTTCGCGGCTGCCGCTGATGATCAGCATGTTGGTGGTGACCTGGGCGAGTACCTTCACCGGTGGCGTTTGGTTTTGCACCTGGGCCTGGGCGCCCTGCTGGGGACGCTGTCGGTTGCGGTCTGAGAGCAGGTCGGTGAGCAGCAGCTCGAGCTCCTCGGCGGCGGCGTGCTCGAGGGTGATCGGCTCGATGATCATGTCGATTTCCTCGGCGGGTACATCGACCAGTTTGAGCAGGCGGTAGGCCTGGTAGACCTGGGGGGCGAAGCCCTGCACCAGGAGTGACTTCGGATGGACCGTCACGAAGTTCATCGGCGAACCCTGGCCGGTCGCGTTGGCGAAGAAGGGCCGCAGCTGTGCGGTGACCCGGGTCGAATCGAGGTGCTCGAGCGGGATCGTACTCAGGATCGTGACGCCGGTCTGGTTCTTGTAGTTCTCGAGTTCGTCGGACGGCACGTGGCGGGCGCCGGCGTTCATCTCGGAGCGTTGTTGGCCCCGCATGTTGATGATGTTGATCAGCTCGGACTGGCCCTCGCCGCGGATGCTGCAGGCGAAGCCCTTGATGTAGAGCACCGTCTGGAAGAACCCGAAGAAGTTGTCCCTGGTGGACCGCATCGGACCGACGAAGTGGATCGGTTGGGACTGGTCGATCTCGTCCTTGGTGTAGGTGAAGGTCTTCTTGGTGATCTGCTCGGCGATCTTGATGAAGTCGAACAGGGGGAGACCCTGATTCTCGTTCAGCGAAATGATGATGTTGTCGCCCTGCACGTCGAGGCTGTACGACTTCGTGACAGGGTCCTGGGCGACGAGCCCCAGGCTCAGAAACAGGCCGCAAGCGCTGGTCAAAAGGCCCGCTCGCAGGCGCTGTGCGGTCCCCCGGATGCCGGTGCCAGCGTGTGCAAGAGGTTTGGTGACCGGGAATTCTGATTGCTTCAAGGATCCGCTCCCAAGGGTATCGTCGGGTTGGAAGGTCTACTGTCGACAGGTCTCACGTCAGCCACCAAGGGTGGCAGCGCACGCGTAGACTGGGCAGCTAAGCCTCTTATTCCCGGACGGTAGCGAAAGGTGGGTGGGTTTTCATCCTTTCCGTCCCAGCGAGTCGCCCGTTCTGGGCCCATTGTGTGGTCTGCCCGATTGCGAAGCGGACGTCTTTGGGACAGGATCGCCAGTCCACGCTGCCGACCGGCTCACATGAAGCTCTCGCACCTGCTGACCCCCGACCAGATCCTCGTGCCGTTCGGCGCCCCGGACAAGTGGGCTGCCATCGCGGCCATGCCGATGGCGCTGGTGGCCGCCGGCCGTCTGGAGGCCGAGCGGGAATCGCTCGCCGTCGAGGCCCTGATCACCCGCGAGCGGAGCATGACGACCGGGATGGAAAACGGCGTCGCGATCCCGCACGCGGCCCTTGACGAGTTGACGGAGGTGCTGTGCGTGCTTGCGATTGCCCATCAGGGCATCGCGTTCGATACGCTCGATCAGGAGCCGGGGCGGATCCTGGTGGGGCTGCTGATCCCGCGGACCGAGAAGCTTTTGCACATCCGCACCCTGGCGGCAATCGCCAAGCTGTTGTCCCGATCCGAACTGCGTGAGGACTTGCTCAGCTGTCGAGACCCCGCCGCCGCACTGCGGACGATCCGCGCCGCGGAGGGGGTCTAGATGGTCTTCCTGGCGGCCTGCCTCGCCGGCTGGGGAGGGATGATGCTGGAGATGGTGTTCCTGCGCCGGCACGGCTTGTTGTTGGGCAACACCTCCGCCGCGTCCGTGCTGACTCTCGGCCTGTTTCTGCTGGGGCTGGGGGTGGGCGGTCTTTGGCTGCCACGGCTGGCCTTCGCGCGCCGGCGCCCACTGGCCCTGGCTGGCCTGTTGTACGCTGCGGTGGCCGTGACCGGTCTGCTCGGAGACCTGCTGTTGGCGATCTCAGCGCCGCAGAGCGTGGTCGGTGGGCTGGCGCTCTGTGTCTTGGTTCCCGGCCTGCCAGCGCTGCTGATGGGCGGTGCGTTCCCCTTGCTGTTTTCCGTCATCGAACGGCACGCGCCGGCCCGCCACGCCGGCCTGCTCTGCGGGTCCAACCTGTTCGGGTCGGTGGCGGCGGCGTTCTTCGGCGGCAACTTCTTGATCCAAGGTCTCGGCTTGTCGGCATCGTCTTGGTTCGGTGCTGGCGGCTACGCCGTCGCCGCCCTGCTGGTCGCGATCCGCTCGCGTTCGCAGCGCTGTGCCGCTGAATCGGGGCAGCGACCGCCCTTGACTCCGGTCGGCAGCCTGGAGTGGATCGCGCTGCTGTCTGGGGCGGCTGTTCTCGGCATCGAAATCCTGATGTTGCGCCGCCTGCCGTTCTTCCTCGACGGCTTCCAACCGACCATGGCAGGGGTGCTGGCCGCGTGTCTCCTCGGTTTGAGTCTCGGTGCGGCGGTCGGTCCGCTGGTGTGTCGGCGCTTGTTCGGGCGCCGGGCGGCGGCGGGTTCCGTCGTGCTGGCCCTGCTGGTCGGGGCGGTCGGTCTACACGAATCCGTGAGTCCGATGCTCGGCCGCATGCAGGTCGGTGATGACATCAGTTTCCATCTGCGGATCCTGCTGGCCGCCTTGGTTGCCGCGGGCCCGGCCTGTTTCTTCCTCGGCGCCACCATCCCCTTGTGCCTGGAGGGGTTCGCGCATCCCGAGACGCGGGCGCCGCTGGCCGGGCGCTTGTTTTTCTTCCAGGGTCTCGGAAGCCTGCTAGGGGGCTTGGCGATGGGTCATCTGCTGCCGGCGGTCTTGCCGACTTCATACTTCCTGTACGCCGGGCCGGTGTTCGCCATCGTGATCCTGACGCTGCTGTTCAAGCAACTCGGGCAGTTGGCCGTGGCAGGTGGCCTCGGGATCACGATCCTGGCCTGGTCCGGCCTGAGTGGCGGTCTGTCGTTCCGCGGCGACGCAGCGCCGGTGGCCGGTTCGCGCTACGACCGCCCTGACCGCTACCGGTACCTGGAGCATCGCACCGACAGCGTGGTGACCGCATCGGTGGTGTACGACCGTCGGACCCACGGCATGATCTTGTTCACCGACGAATTCCGCGCCGCCTACATCGACCAGGACAGCGGCTACATGTCGGTGCTCGGGCACCTACCGTTCCTGTTGCGTCCCGCGCTCAAGCAGGTGGCGGTGGTTGCGCTCGGCACCGGCACGACAGCCAACGCTGTCAGTCGATGGCCCGGCCCGGATCGGATCGACGTGGTCGAGATCTCGCCAGCGGTGATCTCACTGGTCAACTACTTTGGCCATCAGGGTCCGGGCACCACCGGAACATCGGCGCCGTTCCTGCGAGACGCACGTAGCCGGGTGCACGTGACCGATGGTCGCCGGTACGTGGCCTTGGCCCCGCCCGGCAGCCTCGACCTGATCTCGATGGAGCCCTTGCTGCCCTACGCGCCGGGCACGGTGCCGCTCTACACCCGCGAGTTCTACTCCCTGTGCCGCGCCGCCTTGTCGGAGAACGGTCTGATGGTGCAGTGGGTGCCAACGCATGCGATGCCGAAGTCCTACTTCGGGACCTTGCTGGCCACCTTTGCGCGGTCCTTTCCCAGCCATTCGGTTTGGCTGGTCAACCACTCGACCCTGCTGGTCGGTTCGGCGACGCCGCATCTGCCCACTGCGGAGGTGATCGGCGAGCGGCTCGTGGGGGCCCCAAATCTGGTCCGCACCGAGTTGCACGAGGCTGGGATCTGCAGCGTGGAGGACCTGGCGGCGGCCTTCGTCGGCACCCAGGTGCTACCGGTATGCGAGTCCTGGCCGGATCTCGTCGATGATCGTCCGGTGTTGGAGGACATCGGCTATTGGAGCGCGTCGACTCGGCGAGCGTTCTTGCCGGACAACCTGGGCGTGCTGCAGTCGATTGCGGAGGAGTCGCCACGCTGGCCGGCGACCGCCGCCGAGGATCTGCGTCGGTCCCGACTGCAGGGTCTGCGTGACCTCGCCCGCGGCCGCGCCGACCCGGCCTCATCGGCAAATTCCCTGGCGCTGCGTGCCCTCGCCCGCGCCCGTTCGCAGGCGCCGGGTAGTGTCC
>JAYZDB010000162.1:0-7956 GCA_036338025.1 Planctomycetota bacterium | reverse complement strand
CGGTGAACAAGGCACCGATGGTGCCTGCCAGCGCCAGCGCCAGGGTCCACCGGCGCTGTGTCATCGCGAGCCTCTATCCGCCAACCAGTCTGGCAGGGACCCGTTTCCGGTCACCGTTCCCTCGAGCAACCACTTGAGGTTGAACCGTGCGACTTGCGAGCCGCCACCCGGGCCGCCCTCGAATTGCAGGTAGACCCAGCCTTCGCTCGGGGTGTTCGGTCGGCCAGCGGTCATCGAGGAGTAACCGGACGGACCGTCGAATACCATGCGCTTGACTGGCCAGGTCTTGCCGCCGTCGAAGCTACCCCACACCGTGATCTTCTCACGCTGCTTGGATTGGGTGTCGAGGTTGCTGAACAGGAGGATGTCCCGGCCGCGAACCGGCAGTCTGGTCAGGCCGCCCATGCAACCGTATGAACGGTCCTGTCTGCCGTCTGGCAAGACCTCGATGAGTTGCCAGTCCTTCCATGTCTGGCCGCCGTCGCTACTCCACGCACAGCGGCGGCGTGTGTTGTTGGGCCTCTTCTCCCAATGCACTCGTGAGTTGTAATAGAGCCGACCGTCGGAGAGTTCGATGATCGCGGCCTCGCCAGTCCCGTTCTCGGGAAACGGTGCACTGGTGTGCCAGGCTTGCCCACCGTTGTCGCTGTAGATTGCGGTGGTGTAGTGGTTGGGCCACTCCGAGTGCTTGTTGCCCCCGGCGTAGTGGCGCGCGGGTCGAATCAACCGCCCCGCGTAAGGTCCGTGGCGCAGGGTGATGCCGCTTTCGTTCATGTGCATCGACGGCATGTTGCCTAGCGGGTCCTTGTGGATGACGCTGTCGATTGCCTGCCAGGTCTTGCCGTGATCCTCGCTGCAGTGCACGGTGAGCGGGGCGGGCGGATGACCATCCTCTACGAACGCGAAGATCTTGCCGGTGGTTTCATCGACGGTGGCACCGCCGCCTTGAAAACCAGGCTTCGCAATCGTAATTGCCGGTCCCCATGTCTCGCCACCGTCACCACTTCGGCGAACACGAACGGAACTGTTGCCCCACAGCGCGAGCACGGTGCCATCGATGCCGACGACGATGTTTGGATAGCGTTCGCCCCGGAATACCTGCTGCATATCGAAGGCGGCGGCGGTGACGAATGGATCAACCGAGCTCTCGGCGGGTTTGCCGATCGCGGTCAAAGGACCGTTGTCGGGCATGATGCAACCGCTGACGCAGAGCGTCAGGACCAGGGCGGAGAGAGACGTCGGGAGATCTGGTCGGGATGGGAGCATTGTTCCACACAGATTAGGTAACAAGGCTTTCGGCAGGAAGACGAATCCCGAGTGCTGCCCGCCCCACGGGTGCGGAACCCGACGCGTGCCTTATCGAAGCTGTTTGAGGAGACTCGCTGCACCCCGGTTTGCCGGTTGCAGGCGAAGGGCATGCTCCAGATGTGTGACCGCCTGTGCGCGTCGGTTGGTTTGTGCGTACAAGAACCCCAGGTTGTATTGAGCCCGGTCGTTTTGTGGAGCCATCGCGACTGCCTTGATGAGTGCCAGCTCCGCCAGCTCCAGTCGTCCAGCGGATCCGTACGAAATCCCGAGACCGATCCAGGCCTCGGCCGGTGCGCCCGGCGCTGCCGTGCAGGCCTCGAACTGTTGGATCGCGGTTTGATAGTCCGGGCCGGTCTGACTCTGCAGACGTAGCAAGCTACACCACGCGAGACCGAGCTGCGATTCTTCGCGAGTTCCACGCCAGCCTTGGGCATCCTGGGTCAGCGTCTGCCGTTTGTTGGCCGTCGACTTGCTAAAGCTGCGCTCGGCGGATTGCAGAGCGGAGGGATCCTGGCCTTCCTGGTACTGCCGCAGAAGATCGTTGCCCTGCATGTTGAGCAGGCGCGGCGATTCGGGATGGTACTTCAGGCCGTGCTCGATCAAGTTGGCCTGGCTACGCCATATCGGGATCTGTACCGAGTCGATGACTGCGAAGACTACGCCGAGGCTGAGCGCAGCCAGGACGTGTCGGCGTGAGTGGCCGTGCGGTGCGAGTGCCAGGGCGCATCCGAATACCGCCAGGTACAGGTGCCGGTCGGCGATCGGGAAGTTCCCGATCGCATTAAAGCGTACTGCGGGAGCCAGCATGGTGATCAGGGCTATTCCGAATCCGAAGATTGCGACAGGGCGTCGCGATCGCCACGCCCAGGTGAGCAAGCCGATCGGCAGGACCAGCCAGACCGCCTGCGCGAAGAACTCACCAGCTGAGGTTTGAATCGCGACGTCCCGAAACGGCAACAGCGGCCAGGGCAGGATGAGCAGTCGCGTGAACACGCCGAGGTTCTCGATCGGGGCGGTTACCAAACGGTCGCTGACATAAGAGGGGTCGACCTGTACCCGATCCAAGCCAGCGAACATCGAACCGAAGACCAGCATGCGCGCGAGCAGATAGGCCGCCAGCGCGGTGCCGAGACCGAGGTACAGGCGCTTACCTCCGGTGCCAGGTTGTCGGAGTACCAACAGATCCAGCAGGATGACGGCGGGCAGTGCGATGACTCCGGTTTCTTTGGCGAGTAGTGCGAGTGTGCACCAGGCGACCACTGCTATTGGGGTGCCGTGGCTGCCGGCTCTACGCCACTTCACGAGACTGTGCAGGCTGCAAAGGACAAAGAGACAGGCCAGAGGATCTGTTACCGCCGATCCCCAGGCCACGCTCTCGACTTGGACGGGATGAAGCGCGAACAGGGTCGCAGTGAAGATCGCACCGCTGACGCTCTTGGTGAGATCTCGCGCGAACCAGAAGATTACGTAGGTCGCAGCGAGATGGATGGCGAGCGAGATCCCATGGAGCACGATGGCCCCGCCGGTCGCCAGACTTAGCGACATCAGGAACCCTGCGAATGGTCGCCAATACGGGAATTCATCGCCCCAGAGTGGTTGGAAGATGGCGTCCGTCAAACTGTGCACGCGCGGGTTCTGGACTATGAGTGGGATGTCGTCGTAGACAAACTCTCCCCACAGAGCCGGCGTCATCACGGCGATGGTGACGAGTAGCAGCAGCGCCAAGGGCCTGCGCCCGGCTTCGGCTAGGGTGTCGCGCACGCGTTGGGACATTAGGACGCCCAATGCTCGGGGTAAAGGTCTCGCTTGCCTCTCCGGATGGCGCTGATTGTCGCTGGGGCCAGGCACCCCCTGGTGAGACGCGACGCGAGCCGCTACGGCTTGATCAACTCCACGTGTGTTGCGTTGGTTGCAGCCAGCGGGTTGGGACCTGTTGGATCCAGGAACCAGGTCTGCAGATAGAACGTCAGGCCGCCGGGAAATGACGGCACGATCGGCGCTGAGAGTTGGAACTTGCCGAGCGGGTCGGAGATCAGAGCCAGTGCTGCCCTTGGATTAGGTACTATGGTGCCGCCAGCTAGCGGGAAGTCGATTCGGATCAGACCGAAGAACAGGAACCCGGGTTGGCTCTTGGGTGCTTTCTCGACGTCGATGGTGAGAGTGGGGGACGAGTACGAGAGATCCTGGGTCGGTATGCCGTTGCTGCCCAGCAATGCGTGTCCGAGGTCCTTGGCGATGACACCGTCGAACTTCTTCAGACATGATCTCGACACTTCCCGTTTGATCACCGTCACCACGCGTGGATGGAACATCAAGGTCATGTTGTTCATGCCTCCGGGACAGGTATGGCAGTAGCTCATATTCGTTCCGTTACTGATGCACGGATTCTTCGTCGCACAGTTGTCGATTGGCGGGCTGTAACTGTGGGTGTGATTGCTACCGAATTGATGACCGGTCTCGTGGGCGATGACCATGAAGTCCCAGGTCAGTGGACCTTGCGCCGGAGGAAACGGTGTGTTGGCGTTGATGTGAGCGCTCATCCCAAAGCCGTAGTTCTGGTTGCAGATCACGTTGAGGTACGCGACGCCACCGCAGCCGGTGACCTTGACACCTGAGACCATGTGGTAGAGCTGGGCCGGCACCGGCGCGCGGCCGCTTCGCCACTTCGAGCGAAACTGACTCAGCCGATCACTGCAGATGTTCTTCGTCCATGGGTCGTTGTTGGAGGTGTAGAACCCGACGTAGGGCAGCGTGAAGATCACGTCCATCTGCTGGCGATACCGATCGCTGACAGCACCCAGCAGGGTGAAGGCGTAGGTCTTGGCTGCCGCGAGGTTGTTGAATAGCTGGAAGAACTCGAAATCCGTCTCGAAGGCTATCGGCGCGTCTATGAACGGACCCGCACCGGCCGATCGCCTCGAAGACGCGTTTGGTTGGATGGGGGCGATTGGTGGTTGGACGAGGTTGCAATCCAGTCTCGGCCGGTAGCCGGTCGTTGCCAGGTAGTAGTCCGTCACCAGGCGTGAGCGTGACGTCGACCAACTCTTGTTCGGTCCCGGCTGGGCGAGCATGTGAACGAACTTGCCCGGCGTCCCGAACCAGCCACGCGAGCCGTGCTTCGAGAAGGCCAGGAATGCCTGGGAACTGGCTTGGCCCTCGACCGTTCCGCTCCAGAAGCTGGTGTCTTCCGTCGGGCCACGATGACCTGCGACGCCGTCGACGTGTATCGCGTTTGATCCGAGGTGGAGCCTCGTCCTCCGCAGCTGCAGGCTGACGGAGGGCTTGCCGGGGACGGGCACGCCGGTGAGCGTGACGCGTTCCATCGCTGCGAGGTGTCTGAAGGCCGCGATCGATGGAGCCAGGAGGATCTCGTGCGGGGAATGGGAGCTTGCCGTCATGGGGAACGGCAGACTCTGCCCAAGGACCGAGGATGCGACGATTCCCAGGATGCTGATGGCCGCGATGGGTTTCATTGGTACGGCACCATGTGTATGGACGGGTTCAGGCTACCGCCGCACAGTCTAGCAGTTTTTGGGGTTGCGTCGAATGGGAGCTGGCAGGCAAGGAAACCGCATTAGTTTATCGCCCCCTTCGTATGGGTGGTTTGCCGTGGAGTGGCGGGCGCATTAGATTCAGTTCATGGAGCACAGCACTGCCAGGAGTAACGAGCTGATCGAGCTTGAGTCGCGGTATTCCGCCCACAACTACCACCCTCTCGACATCGTGCTGACCCGCGGCGAGGGTGTCTGGGTCTATGACGTCGATGGCAAACGTTACATGGACTGTCTGGCGGCCTACTCGGCGGTCAACCAGGGGCACAATCACCCCCGGATTGTCCAGGCCTTGCACGAGCAGTCGCAGAAGCTCAGCCTGACTTCGCGGGCGTTCCGCAACGACCGGTTCGGCCCGTTCTGTGCCAAGCTCGCCCAGTTGTCGGGCTATGACAAAGTCTTGATGATGAACACCGGTGCCGAAGCGGTGGAGACCGCGATCAAGGCGGCCCGCAAGTGGGGCTATACCGTCAAGGGGATCGCTCCGGAGCAGGCCGAGATCCTGGTCTTCGACGGCAACTTCCACGGTCGGACCACGACCATCGTCGGGTTCTCCGCAGACCAGGAATGCCGTGATGGCTTCGGTCCCTTCTCACCGGGTTTCAAGCTGCTGCCCTACGGTGAACTCGAGCCGGTGCGTGCCGCAATGTCGGACCGGGTCGCGGCGATCCTGGTCGAGCCCATCCAGGGTGAGGGTGGTGTGATCCTGCCCCCGCACGATTTCCTGCAAGGCTTGCGGGCCCTGTGTGACGAACACAACGCACTGCTGATCTGCGACGAGATCCAATCGGGTCTCGGGCGGACGGGCACGATGTTCGCCCACACCCACGCGGGTGTTCGGGCTGACGCGGTCACCATCGGCAAGGCTCTGTCGGGCGGGGTCTATCCAGTGTCGGCCTTCCTGGCCGATGACGCCGTGATGGATGTGTTCCAACCCGGTCAACACGGTTCCACCTACGGCGGCAACCCGATCGCCTGTGCGGTCGCCGAAGCTGCGCTCGATGTGCTGGAGGAAGAAGCCCTCTACGACCGTTCGATCGAACTGGGTGACTGGTTCCTGAATGAGCTTCGCAACCTGTCGTCGCCGCATGTCAAAGAAGTTCGCGGCGCCGGGCTCTGGATCGGAGTCGAGCTGAACGACGATGCCGGGGGTGCCCGCAAGTTCTGCGAGGCCTTGATGCATCGCGGGATCCTCTGCAAGGAAACCCACACCCACATCATCCGTTTCGCACCGCCCCTGGTGATCGAGCGCACCGACTTGGAGTGGGCGCTCGGCGAGATTGCCGCAGTCCTGGCCTAGACGCCGCCGAACCAGGTCAGTTCGTGCTTGTTGTGGTGCAGGTGTATCACGCGGCCAGCTGGTAGTTCTGTGAAGCGTTGGATTGCGGCGTGGTCGGTGTCGCCCTGCAGCTTGATGGTGCAGATGAAGCGCCGACAAGTCCCGGCTTCTAGCCAGCGTTCGATGAGTTGTAGCAGCCGATCGGGATAGCACGCGATGTCGCAAACCATCCAGTCGATGTTGCCGAGATCGCCTGGCTCCAGGGCGAAGGCGCTGCCCTGTCGGAAGTCGACGCTGGGCAGATTGGCGATGCGTGGGTCGAGCGGTGCTTTGTCGACGCTGATGACCGCAGCTCCCAGACTCTGCAGGACCCATGTCCACCCGCCCGGGCTACTGCCGAGGTCGAGGCATAGGTCGCCTTTGCCGGGGCGCTCGTCGAGCAGGCTGAGCGCTTCCCAAAGCTTCAGGTAGGCTCGGTTCGGGGGTTCGATCCGATCCTCCTCGAAGATGACCTCGCCGTTGGGGAACCAACTCGCGCAACGTGCCGAGGCCAGGATGGTGTGTTGGTCGAGCAGCGTCCACGAACCCAGCGGAGCGCGGATCGGGGGTTCGGGAAAGCGCAGCGGGCGGGCCGAGACGTGGGGCAACTTCTCGACCAGGAGTGCGGCGCGGCGGTGGCAACGATAGGGGTAGTGCACCCAGTTGCGTTGCATGGCGCGGAGGGCTTTGGCGCCCTGGCCGATCGACTCGCAGGGAAGCACCTGGGGTTCGAACCAGGTGTTGCAGGTCCAGGTGACCGGGCGAGCTGGACCTGGCGCCAACATCAGCCGACCGTAGGTGGCGGTGATGTCGCCCAGTTCCGTTCGGAGCTCGTCCTCGAATCCCTCCGGCGCCAGGTAGGCGGTATGGCCGGCGAGTTGCTGGCTGATCCGGTCTGGTGTTTGAGCGGGAGTTGGCATCGTTGGGCGAGAAGGTGCCGAGAATGGTGGCTGCCCGCTACAGTTTCCAGCACCGCATGATCCACACGATCGCTACACCCTACCTGCTGTTCCTGGGCGACACGCCTCTGGGAGCCTTTGCGAAGACTGCTACGGGTGTTGCGCACTGGCGTCCCGAAGCCTGCGTTGGGGTCTGGCGGACCGGCGGGGAGGAGAGCATTGGAGATCTGCCCCTGGTGGGCCCGGTCGAGGCGGTGCAGGCCGGCGCGCGGACCCTGGTGGTGGGGAGCGCGCCGGTTGGAGGTGACCTGCCAGCACACTGGGTTGCTGACCTGGAGATGGCTGTGGCCGCCGGACTCGACCTCGCCAACGGCTTGCACACCAGGCTCGGGGAGATTGATGCGCTGGCCAAGGCCGCGGCCCAGCATGACTGCCGTATCCACGATGTCCGTTACCCAGGAGGCCAGTCGTTTCGCGTCGGATCCGGGCAACCGCGGACCGGGCATCGCTTGCTGACCGTGGGCACCGACTGCGCGGTCGGCAAGATGTTCACGGCACTGAGCATCGAGCGTGAACTACAAAGTCGTGGACGACGCGCGACGTTTCGAGCTACCGGACAAACTGGCATCTTGATCGCTGGATGCGGCGTGGCGGTGGATGCTGTAGTGGCTGACTTCGTGTCGGGAGCGGTCGAGGAACTCGCTCCAGCCAATGTTGCGGAGCATTGGGACCTGATCGAAGGCCAGGGTTCGTTGTTCCATCCTGGCTATGCCGGGGTCAGCCTGGGACTCCTTCATGGTGCGCAGGCCGAAGCCCTGGTGCTTTGCCACGAGCCCGGTCGCGCCAATCCGATCGACGCCCCGGCAGTCATGCTGCCGGC
>JAYZDB010000161.1:0-4112 GCA_036338025.1 Planctomycetota bacterium | reverse complement strand
GATCCTGGTAGCCGTGCTCGATACCCCTGCGGCTGCCTCGATGATCGCAAACCACCGGGTCGAGCACTCTACCGGAGATGGGTTCAACGACATCCTGGTCGAGGAGGCCAAGCTGATCCTGCAGGGCATCGTCGATCAGGCTGCAAAGGTTGGGGTTGTCGCGTGGGGACACGCCACCGTCAGCGAGGAGGTCGAGGCACATATTCTCAAGGAGGCGATCGTCCAGAAGGTCGACCTGATCTTGGTGCGCAGCCATGGCCGTTCTGGTCTCAGCCGCGCCCTGCTGGGCAGTACCGCCGGCGAAATTCTGAAGGCGGCACCCTGTCCGGTGCTCGTCGCCCGTTCCTGATCCTGTCAGTTTCCCACAGCCGCGATGACGAAGAAGAAGAAGACCCGGTCGAGCAAGTCGAAGAAAAACGTGAAGCAAACGGCTCGGCGCGTCACCAAGCGAGACAGACAGGCGAAGGTCCCCAATCCCCGGGACGGGAAGGCTACGCACGGCAGCGCTGACAACACTCCTGATCCTGCGAGTGCCAAGGTCCTCAAGGGCGGGAGTGCGCGGAGGTCCAAGAGGGTGGCCAAGACGCAACTGGAACCCGGGGATCTGCGTTGGACCTGTCCGCCGCTTTCGCCAGGCAGCCGACAGCCGAGCTTGTCCTCCCTGCTTGGTCAGGATCGTCCAGTCGCCGCAATGCGGACTGGCCTCTCACTTTACGCCCAGGGTTACAACATCTTCGTAAGCGGCACCGTCGGTTCCGGTCGTACTCGCCTGGTCACCGACTTGATCCGGCGGCTCAAGCCGGCTGGCCAGCTGGTCTCGGATCGTGTGTTTGTCAGTAACTTCCACGAGCCCAACCGGCCGAAACTGATCACCGTGCCGCGTGGCGAGGGGCCGCGGTTTCGCGACGAGATGCGAGAGTTGGTACTGACCATCCAGGCGACTCTGCAATCGGCCCTGCGTTCGCGGACCCACCGGGTATCGCATGACCTGGTGGTGCGTACCGCCGGAGAGCGTGAGAAGCGACTGATGGCTGCGCTCAACCGGCAGGCGGAGAAGGCGGGCTTTCGCGTGGTGCAGTTCCCGGGGGCCAACGGCGGAATGATGGCGGATATCTACCCCCTGTTCGAAAACGAGGCGGTCAACCCCGAGGCTTTCCGGGAGTTGGTTAGCCAGGGACGGGTTAGCAACGCCAGATATTTGAAGCTGCGAGGTTTGCGAGACAACCTGATGGAGCGGCTCGAAGAGGTCACGGAACGGCTGCTGCGAGCCGCTCATGACACCGACGAGGAGCTCGGACGCATGGACGCGCA
Organism: Planctomycetota bacterium; assembly: GCA_036338025.1. Classification (GTDB taxonomy): domain Bacteria; phylum Planctomycetota; class UBA1135; order UBA1135; family UBA2386; genus JAYZDB01. The sequence continues at coordinate 2,801 of JAYZDB010000161.1, read as the reverse complement.
AGTTGCCGGTCACATGCTCAAGGGCTTGCTGCGTCGCTTCTCGAATTCCTGGGACAACGCTGAAGTTGATGCCTTCTTGGAGGGTCTGCGTGATTACATCCTCAAAGACCTCGGACGATGGGTGGAGGATATATCGAAGGGTGAGGTGGGAGACTACGAGCTCGGTGAGGGGGAGTTGACGCCACCGGCACCTCCGGCTCCCTCCCCGTCCCAGGTGCCTTCCCCACGCGGTGAGCCGGTGCGAATCCTCGGCGTCGAGGTGCACGTGGTGAAGACCAGTCAGTCGGACGAGTGTCCGGTGGTCCTGGAGACTCATCCGACCTACTCGAACTTGTTTGGAGTCGTGGAACCGGCGCGTGATGGCCACATACCGAGTGTCGCGCAGGTACACCCGGGTTCCTTGCTCCGTTCGGATGGCGGTTACCTGATCCTGCGCTTGGCAGAGTTGATGGGTGAGCCTGGGGTGTGGACCCAGCTGAAACGGGCCCTCAAGGTCGGTCGTGTCGAGATCCGCGAGTTCGACCCAAACTCCGGAGTGACGTCGGGGACCCTGCATCCCGAAGCTGTCCCTATCAATCTCAAGGTGATCTTGATTGGCGAGCCCGGTAACTACGAGACCCTGGCGGTCGAGGACATGCAGTTCTTGCAGACCTTCAAGGTGCATGCCGAGTTCGACACCGTGTTGCCGATGAACAAGGGCAACATGCGGCGCTATGCGGACTTGCTCGATTGGTTCCGCCGCCGGGAGGGTCTGCTGCCGTTCAATGCAGAGGCCAACGCGACGGTCGTGGAGCATGGCGCCCGCGTTGCCGGACGCCGTGATCGACTGACCGCCCGCTTTGGGGAGTTGGCGGATCTCGCACGTGAGGCGTCCCATCTGAGTTCCCTTGCCAAAGCTACGCAGGTGACGCGCGAGCATGTCCTCGCGGCCCTGGCTGCACGGATGTACCGGTCGGATCTGGGGCGCGACATCGTTGAGCGGGACTTCAAGGACGGCTACCTCCTGATCCAGACGAAGGGCGAGGTTGTCGGGCAGATCAATGCGATGACGGTGATCGAGAGCGATGCGTTGCTGTTCGGCAAGCCGAGCCGTGTCACTGTCGCCACAGGGGTTGGCCAGGGAGACCGGGCTGGCGTCGTGAATATCGAGCGAGAGGCGGAGCTGTCCGGCCCGTTGCACGATAAGGGTGTGATGATCCTGCACGGATATCTGCTCGATCAGTTTGCGGGAGATGGTCCTTTGAGTCTCCAGGCGGCGATCTGCTTCGAGCAGACCTACGGTGGCGTGGACGGTGATTCGGCCTCCGGTGCCGAATTGTGTGCCTTGCTGTCGAGCCTTGCGGAAATACCGATTCGGCAGAGTTTCGGTGTGACTGGCGCGATCAACCAGCGCGGACAGGTGCAGGCGGTCAGCGCGGTCAACGAAAAGATCGAGGGCTTCTTCCGTCTGTGCAAGCGGCGTGGTTTGGACGGCTCCCAGGGCGTGATTTTCCCGAAGGTCAACGTCGTGGACCTGATGCTGGATCACGAAGTGGTGCAGGCTGTCGCAGATGGCAAGTTCCAGGTCCACGCTGTCGACCACATCGACCAGATGTTGGAACTCCTGACCGGGGAGACCTGTGCCAAGGTGCGGGCAGCGACTGCCGAACGGCTCCGGACCTTCCGCGGGTGGGCGGGCGGCGGCTAGCTGGCCAACAGTTTGCGGAGGACAGTCTGCAGGATGCCGCCGTTGCGGTAGTAGTCGACTTCGACTGGGGTATCGATCCGGCACAGGACAGGGAACTGTCGTGATGTCCCGGTGTCCGGATCGGTGACGGTCATTGTCAGGTCGGACCGGGCTTGCAGCTCGTCATCGATCGGGAGGCTGAATAACTCTCCGCCGGTCAAGCCCAGGCTCTCTGCAGTGTCGGCGCCTGCAAATTGCAGGGGTAGCACACCCATGCCGACCAGGTTGCTGCGGTGGATGCGCTCGAAACTCTCCGCCAGCACCATCCGCACCCCCAGCAGCAGGGTGCCCTTGGCGGCCCAGTCGCGGCTCGAACCGGTACCGTATTCCTTGCCAGCCAGGACAATCAGCGGTGTGCTGGAACTCGCATACTGGAGACTCGCGTCAAAGATGGACATTTGCTCGCCGGTCGGCAGGAAACGGGTTACTCCGCCCTCGGTACCGGGCGCCATCTGGTTGCGCAGACGGACGTTCGCAAAGGTGCCGCGGGTCATCACGCGGTCGTTGCCGCGCCGCGATCCAAAGCTGTTGAAGTCTCGGATCTCGATCCCCTGCTGTTGTAGATACTCGCCGGCGGGCCCCCCCGGTTTGATCACTCCAGCTGGCGAGATGTGGTCGGTGGTCGTGGAGTCGCCGACCTTGACCAGAACCCGCGCATTTTCGATCGGCGCGATCGGAGAGGGTTCCTTGGCCATGTCGAGGAAGAACGGTGGTTCCTGTACGTAGGTGCTGCCGGTGTCGAAGCTGTACAGGTCACTGGCGCTCGAGGGGATCGCTTGCCAGGCAGGTGGACCTGACATGGCCCGTTCGTACTGGTCGCGGAACATCTCGGGGGACAGCGATGCAGCGACTGCCGCGCGAACCTCTGTTCCGCTGGGCCAGATGTCCTTGAGGTAGACCGCCTGACCGTCGCTGTCGGTGCCCAGAGCGTCCGTGGTCAAGTCCTTGTGTAGAGTGCCAGCGATTGCGTAGGCCACGACCAGCGGGGGAGATGCCAGGTAGTTGGCCTGCACGTGCGGGCTGACCCGCCCCTCGAAGTTGCGGTTGCCGCTGAGTACGGAGGCTACCACCAGAT
>JAYZDB010000160.1:0-21432 GCA_036338025.1 Planctomycetota bacterium | reverse complement strand
GTCCGATTTACAGCTACGACGGGCCTCCCACCAGGGGTGCACCGCGCCGAGGCCGCCGCCTGGACGCCCTGGCTGGCCCTGCCGGTGGACTTCATGGGGCGGATCGACGCCCGATTCCAGAAACTCGAAGGTGCCCTGGAGATCTACCTGCAGGTTGCACCGCCCGATCCAACGGATCCGACCATCCCCTACATCGATGCGGCCAGCTTGCGAGAGCCGCGCAAGTTGCCCCTCCGGTCCGGGGTTGAAGTGGGTCGCAACAGCCACGTTCGGTTCTTGCTGAAGGCCAAGTTGATCGAGGGCAAGCCGCTGCCGTCGGTGCAATCCCTGGTGATCTTGGCTCAGCGCTGATTCTGGCTGTCCTGGACCTGGGTGACCTGAGCCGCTACGATGCCGGCTCGGCTGTGGCTGGTCAGTGCCGCGGAGGTTTTTCAAGGTGCCGGGTCAACGGCAAGTGGTGGGGTGCTCGATAGGGCGATAGTCACGAATGGTGCATACGCTATTCCTGGTGGGGGCGATTCTGCTAGGGGTGTGCGTTGGGTCGTTTCTCAACGTGGTGATCTTCCGTGTGCCTGCTGGGACCTTCTTCAAGGGCGGTCAGCGCAGCCGCTGCCCGAAATGTGGCGAGCCGATTGCCTGGTTCGACAACATCCCGATCGTGAGTTGGCTGTTGCTGCTGCGCGGCAAGGGGCGGTGCTGTGGCAATCCCATCAGCGCGCGGTACCCGCTGGTCGAAGCTCTGACAGCGGTGTTGGTCGGTGGCCTGTTCCTATGGACCTACCCATCGGAAGAGTCTCTGTCGATCCCGGGTCTAGTGCTGCTGTTCGGGTTCGGTGTCTGGTTTCTGGCAGTGATGATCGCCTGTACCTTCATCGATATCGACCACCGGATCCTCCCCGATGTGCTGACCAAGCCGACAATGGTAGTGGGTCTGTTGGGAGCGGTGCTCGTTCCTCTCCATCCGGTCGATCCGGCGGATTGGTTCGGCAGCCTGCTCCGCGGTCTGCTCGGACTTGGAACGGGTCTGCTGCTGACCGATACCATCCGGCGTGTAGCCAGCTATCTCTTTCGGCGCGAGGCGATGGGATTCGGCGACGTCAAGTTCATGGGTGCGATCGGGGTATTCGTGGGATGGGACGGAGCCGTGCTCACGTTCTTCCTCGGCAGCATCTTCGGCGCGATCTACGGTGTGGTGCACCAATCGATCACCAAGCAGGCACAGATCTTCTTTGGTCCGTTCCTCGCCGTCGGCGCGGTCCTCACCTTCTTCTTTCGCCCGGAAATCGTGAACTTCATCACGGTGACCTGGCCTGCCTGGCAAGTGCAGTTGCAACTTTCCCCGACGATCCTCATCGGGATCGTGGTGCTGTGTCTGGCTTGCCTTTTCCTTCTCATCCGTCGTGCACGTAGGAAGTAACCCCCCCCAGGAGGGATCCATGAAATCCAAAGCGATTCAACTTTTTGTAGTCCTTGTCTCTATGGCCTCGCTAGCGAGTTGCACTGCCACCTACCAGCAGTTACTCGAAGAACGGGACCTGAAGATCCGAGATCTGAACATGCAGAATTCAGAGCTCGCGGCCACCAACCGGGATCTCGAGTCCCGTGCGCTCGGTGACCAACAGCGGATCACCACTCTTGAGTCCCAGCTGGCACAGAAACCCGAGCCGAGCGCAGATTCGGGCATCGACAAGCTCCGCGAGGAACTGCCCGGTGTCGATGTGCGCGTCTCTGGCAACCGCATCTCCTTGGGAATCAACAACCAGGTGACGTTTGGTGCCGGCAGCACCCGCCTCAAGAACTCGGCGGGTGGAATCCTCCAAAGTGTGGCAGGCGTCCTGAAGCGGGACTTCCCCGGCCGGCAGATCGTCGTGGCGGGCCACACGGACACAGATCCGCTCAAGCGCACCAAGAAGCTCTACCGCCACAACCGCCATCTGTCCGTCGAACGAGCGGATGTGGTGGCGCAGTATCTCATCGACAAGTGTGGGGTCGAAGAATCCATGGTCGTGGTGGCCGGATTCGGGCCACACAGGCCGATTGAGGACGGGGCCTCCAAGATAGCCAAGGCGGCCAACCGCCGGGTCGAAATCGTCGTTACAGGCGGTTTGTAGGCTCTGCACTCGTAGGGGCATGAGGCTGATGTGAGGGCGGGAAAGCTGCCCCCGATACCAACGTGATCCTTGGTGTCGGGGGGCGGCTTCCTATAATCGGGGACCCACTTGCCTGCACGGCTGCGATCCCGTCTGGATGCGGCCGGTAAATCCCTCCCTCGGAGTATTTTATGTCTCACCATGTCAGCGATCTGCGGAACATTGCCCTCTTCGGCCACGGCAGCAGCGGCAAGACTTCCATTATCGATGCTCTCGCGTACACCACCAAGACATCGAGCCGTCATGGAGACTCTGCCGACGAGACGAGCATCAGTGACACGGAGCCAGAGGAGAAGGAAAAGAAGCACACCCTGACCTCCCATCTGTTCGAGTTTCCCATCGATGACGTGCGTCTCAACATCATCGATACGCCGGGTCACGCGGACTTCGTCGCCGACACCATCAGTTCGTTGTCGGTCGTGGAAACTGGCATCCTCTGCGTCAGCGCGACCGGTGGAGTGTCGTTCCACGCGCGATCCCTCTGGAAGGCGGCTGAACGCGCGAACCTTGGCCGGGCCATCGTCGTGACCCATCCCGACGGCGAGAACGCCAACTTCGAGAATACCCTGAGTGAACTTCAGGAGGTGTTCGGCAACGTGGTGGTTCCGATGACGTATCCCGATGGAGATGGAGCCGCCTTCAAGGGAGTCCACGATGTTCTCGCGGGTGATGGTCCGAACGCGTCGATTTACCGTGAGCAGTTGGAAGAGCGCGTCGCCGAGGCGGATGACGACCTTCTCGAGTCCTATCTTGAGAACGGCGAGATCTCGTCAGAGGATCTTGAGAAGAACTTCCCGCTCGCGATCGTGAAAGGCACTCTCGTGCCGTTGTTCACCGTGTGCGCGCCCAAGGAGAAGGGTCTCAACAAGCTGCTGGCCTTGATCAAGAAGGACCTGCCTTCGCCCGTCACCTTCGGTCCCCGCGGCGCAGCCAAACCCGACTCCGACTCCTTTGGCGAGTTGGTGTCCCCCGACGAGTCCGGCAACTTCCTCGCCCAGGCGTTCAAGGTCGTAGTGGACAAGCACGTCGGCAAGATCGTCTACATGCGGGCCTTTAGAGGCACGCTCAAGGCCGGTCAGGGCCTGTACAATGTGCGTCGCGATCAGACTGACAAGATCGGAGGCCTGCTTGGTCTGTCCGGCGAGAAGACCGAGACAGTCTCCCAGGTCGTCGCTGGGGACATCTTCGCCGTTACGCGGGTCGACGAACTACACCTGTGGGACACGGCTTCCAGTGACTCCGAGCCACTGAAAATGGCGCCGCCGGAGTTCCCGATGTCATCCTGTTCCCTGGCGGTCATGCCGGCGGCCCGCGGCGACGAACAGAAGATCTCGGATGCTCTCGAACGCCTGAGTTCGGAGGACCCGACCTTCCTGAATGCGCGTCATCCGGAGACCGCCGAGTTGTTGGTCTCGGGTTTGAGTCCCTTGCACCTCGACCTGCAACTCGCTCGCTTGTTGCGACGGTTTGGCGTCGGTACCACGACCGCGACCCCCAAGATCCCGTACCGGGAGACGATTACCGGTTCTGCCGAGGGCCATCATCGTCACAAGAAGCAGTCCGGTGGTCGCGGCCAGTTTGCCGAGGTCTATATGCGGGTGGCGGCCCGACAACGCGGAGAAGGCTTTGAGTTCGTCGACGCAGTTGTCGGCGGTTCGATCCCGCGCAACTTCATTCCGGAGGTCGAGAAGGGGGTCCGCAAGTTCATGCAGAGTGGCGGGATCGCCGGTTTCCCGGTTGTCGACTGCAAGGCGGAACTCTACGACGGGAAGTTCCATCCGGTGGACTCTGACCAGCTTTCGTTCCAATTGGCAGGCCAGCGAGGATTCCTCGATGGTTTTGGGAAGGCCAAGCCGGTCCTGCTGGAACCGATCATGGATGTCGTGATCCAGGTGCCGGATCGCTTCACCGGTGACGTGGCGGGCAACTTGTCCAGCCAGCGTGGTCGAATGTCTGGGATGGAGATCAAGGATGGCATCCAGCACATCTCGGCCCAGGTGCCGCTCAAGGAGATGCAGGATTATTCGACACAATTGCGTTCCATCACTGCGGGTGAGGGCACATTCCACATGTCGCAGTCTCATTATGAGGTTGTCCCGGGCAACCTGCAGTCTGAGATCGTGAAGGCCTACAAGAAGTCGCAGGAAGACTCCTAGTCACCGCCAACACCCGCCAGGTCCGCTCCAGGGAGTAGGTTCTCGGCGTAGTCGCCAGCCCGTGGGTAAGTAGCCCTGGGCTGGTTTCGTCGATGCGACGCGCGAAATGTCGGTGGTGGGGTATTTGCCGGATTGCTCAATCTCACCGGCCGGTCCGGCCGATATCAGACCGGCGGCTGATCGCCAGACGAGCACGCAGAACACGGCAACGAGGGAAGCACGAAATGGCATCGATGGAGGAACTCCTGACCTTCATGGTCCAGCGCGGGGGTTCAGATCTACACATCTCGGTGGGGGCGACGCCCAAGATCCGCGTCGATGGCAAGCTCTACGACACCGAGCATGACATCTTGGAACCTGAGGTTACCAAGAAGCTTGTGTACTCCGTGCTGACCGCGGATCAGATTGCCTCGTTCGAGAAGAACAAGGAGCTGGATTTTTCGTTTGGTGTAGCCAGGCTCGGCAGGTTCCGGACGAATGCGTTCCTTCAACGCGGCACCATCGCGGCGGTTTTGCGACTCATCCCCTTCGAGGTCCATTCCTTTCAGGATCTAGGCCTCCCGGTTGACGTGTGTCAGATGATCGCGGGCCTCAAGAGCGGGTTGGTGCTTTGCACCGGTTCGACCGGTTCCGGCAAGTCTACGACCCTGGCTTCGATCGTTGACTACATCAACCAACACAAACAGGGCCACATCGTCACGATCGAGGATCCGATCGAGTTCCTGCACCAGAACAAGAAGTGCCTGGTCAATCAGCGCGAGGTTGGCGGCGACACCGGCGGTTTTGGCAATGCACTTCGATCCGTGCTCCGACAGGATCCGGACGTTGTATTGGTCGGGGAGATGCGTGACCTCGAAACCATCGAAGCAGCTTTGACGCTGGCTGAGACCGGCCACCTGACGTTCGGCACGCTGCACACGTCGGACACGGTGCAGACTATCAACCGCATTGTCGATGTCTTCCCAGCGCATCAGCAGCAGCAGATTCGCACCATGCTGTCCTTCACCATGCAGGCCGTGCTGTGTCAGCAACTGTTGCCCAACATCCAGGGACGCGGACGGTCGCTCGCATCGGAGGTGATGATCGCGAATTCCGCTATTCGGGCGCTCGTCCGTGACAACAAGACCCACCAGATTGGATCCATCATCCAGACCAGTGGCGCCCTCGGAATGAAGACCATGAACCAGTCGATTTACGAACTCTACCGTGCAGGTTCGGTCAGCTACGAGGATGCCATGGCCTACGCCACCGATCCGGGCGACCTGAAGCGCCTGCTCGAGCGCAAGTCTGGTGGCGCGAGGGGAGTTTCCGGCCGAGGTGCCAGGCAACGCCGATGATTCAGTTTGCCAAGAAGGTCCGGGGAATCCTGGTCAAGGCCGGTCGGCTCGAAGAGGAGCAGGCGGGCGCACTCCTTGACGAGGCGGTCAAGACGAAGACGTCGTTCACCGAGGTCCTGGTCAAGAAGGAAGTCATCAGCGAGCCCGAGTTGCTCTCATACATAGGGCGTGCTGCAAACATCCCACCGATTGATCTGAACCGTCTGAGGATCAACCGTGAAGTGCTCGATGGAATTCCGATCGATCTGGTGCGTGACTACAAGATCTTCCCGATTGACCGGATTGGAAACATCCTCACGGTGGCGATCGCAAATCCGTTTGACGTCCTCAAGCTCGATGACATCAGGATCATCACCGGTTGCCAACTCCGGTCGGTGATCAGCACCACTGAGTCTATCGAGCGTGCGATCTCGGAGGGCTACAAGTCTGACGCGGAGTCGGTTGGCGACATCCTGGACTCATTCGAAGACGTCGACGTAGAACTCAAGGAGGGCGAAGATGTCGATGACGAGGGTCTCGACCTCTCGGACATCAACAGCGATGCGTCACCGGTAGTCAAGATGGTCAACAAGATCGTCGTCGACGCTGTGCAGGCTGGAGTATCCGATATCCACATCGAGCCGTTCGAGAAGCGTGTCGTTGTTCGTTATCGCAAGGACGGTCGGATGGCTGAGGTGATGCAACTGCCCAAGCGGATGCAGAACAACATCACTTCACGCATCAAGATCATGGCCAAGCTTGACATCGCCGAGAAGTACAAGCCGCAGGACGGGAAATTCCAGATGAAGCTCGGCAACAAGGCGATCGACTTCCGGGTGTCAATTCTACCGGTCGTTTGGGGTGAGAAGACCGTCATGCGGATTCTCGATTCGTCAAATCTGGTCGCTGACATCAAGTCACTGGGGTTTGAGACAAAGTGCCTGGAAGACTACCTGTGGGCCTGCGAGGCCCCGTACGGGATGATCCTGGTGACCGGTCCGACAGGCTCCGGAAAGTCCACGACCCTGTATTCCGCGGTTCGACACATCGCCGAACCGGAAATCAACCTCGTTACTGTCGAGGATCCGGTCGAGTACACCTTGGAGGGCATCAACCAGGTGCCGGTGAACCCGAAGCGCGGCATGACCTTCGCGGGGGCTCTCCGGTCGATCTTGCGACAGGATCCGGACGTCGTGCTACTGGGCGAGATTCGCGACAAGGAGACCCTGGAGATCGCGGTAAAGGCGGCTCTCACCGGGCACCTTGTGTTGAGCACGCTGCATACCAATGACGCGCCGTCGACGATCACCCGCATGCTCGACATGGGGATGGACCCCTTCATGGTGTCCAGCGCGACCCTGCTGATCTGTGCCCAGCGGCTGGCTCGCGTGCTGTGCCCACATTGCAAGCTACCGCTTGAGATGTCGAAGGAGGCCCTGCTCGAGGTTGGATTCAGCGTCGAGCAGATCGAGGATCCGGACTTCGATCCGCAAAAGCCGGTCGGATGCAACCGTTGCACGAATGGATACAAGGGGAGGTTCGCTCTCCTGGAGACGATGCGCATGACCGAAGGCATCAAGCGGATGGTCGTCGACCGGGCTCACATATCGGACATCAAGACCAAGGCACGAACAGAAGGCATGGTGACCTTGCGAGTTGCCGGGCTTGCCAACGTGGCACGCGGGAAGACCGGTCTTGAGGAAGTCTTGCGCGTCACCATGGATGATTAGGGAAGGGTTTGGGGAAGGACAACTGATGGTTACGACATTCAAGTACTCGGCGATGGATTCCTCTGGCAAGACCGTCAAGGGATCCATGAAGGCGAAATCCCAGAACGACGTTGTCACCGATCTGCGCAAGCGCCGACTTACACCCGTTGACGTCAAGCAGGCGGGCAATGGCATCTTCGGTATCAGCGCCAGGTCCAAGGGCCCCAGGAAAGCCAAGAAATCCTCGTGTAGGAAAGGCGAAGTCGAGGTCTTTACTCGTCAACTGTCGACCATGCTCGGTGCGGGAATCCCGATGCTCGAGGCCTTGGAAATTCTCGCGGATCAGGCCGAGAGTCCCGGGTTTGCATTCTGTTTGGACTCGGTGGTTGAGGAGATCCGGGCTGGTGCGGACTTGTCCAAGGCCTTGGAGCATCACCCGCGGGTGTTTTCCGATATCTATGTCAGCATGATCAGGGCCGGGGAAGTCTCTGGCCAGATCGATGTGATCCTCACTCGCCTGGCCGAGTATCTCGAGGCGGCTGCGCATCTGCGGAGCGAGATCAAGTCGGCGATGACCTACCCGGTTGTCTCACTGTTCCTGGTAGTTGGCATCGCCAGTTTCTTGATGATCGGCATCGTTCCGAGTTTCAAAGAGGTGTTCCTGTCACTGGAGGTCGAACTCCCAGGGCTGACGCTCTTTACCATGGATGTGGCGTTTTTCATGCGCGACAATTGGTACCTGATCTTTGGCGGGGCGTTCGCTGGCTTCTTTCTGCTCCGGAGATGGATCAAGACCGATACCGGGAAGCTGTGGTGGGACAGATTCACGCTACGCGTGCCGGTTTTTGGCCAGTTGTTCAAGAAGGTCGCGTTGGCGCGTTTCGCGCGCACGTTCTCGACGCTCGTCAAGAGCGGGGTTCCCATCCTGAGCGCGATGGAGATCGTCTCGCAGACCGCTGGAAACAAGGTCATCTCGGGCATCGTTGATGAGGCCCGAGAGCAAGTGAAGCAGGGCGACTCGCTGATGGAGCCGTTCTCGGAGTCCAAGGTCTTCCCAGCGATGGTTACCAAGATGATCGGGATCGGTGAGCGGTCCGGCGCCTTGGACCAACTGCTTGAGAAGATCGCCGAATTCTACGATCAGCAGGTGGAGACAGAGGTCAAAGGCCTGACCTCGCTCATCGAACCGATCATGATCGCGTTGATGGGTTTCATCGTGGGCGGAATCGTATTGGCTGTGTTCCTGCCGATCTTCAAGCTGCAGGAGAAGCTGTCGGGCGGATAGTCATCCCCAACTTTTGCGAGTGCTTCCTGGCGCCTCTGGACTGCACTTGCTGAGAAAATCTCATACAGATGAATCAATGAACGACACCAAGAAAAGATTGATTGGTTATGGCCTCGGAAGCTCTGTCCTCGCCGGACTCTTGTTCTGCGGCTTTGCCTACGCCCCTGATGCGGACTCGATGACCTTGCTCGGATCCGTGGAAGTGCATCTCAAGATGGCGGCGTCGATTCCTGTCACCGACCGGAATGGCCAGCCCGACACGGTGCGTGCCAAGCTATTGCAGGACGGCCGAGCCTTCCTCGCACGAGCTCGCAAGCAGGACCCCGAGTTGTTTCTGGGGTTCGAATACGAGGCCTGGCTGGCTGGACTCGATGGGGATTTCCGGCGTGCTGCCGCCATGTACAGACGGGCTCAAGATGGCGAACGAGCCACCAGGGAGACCAGGGAAGCCGATTTGTTGAACGAGGCACGAATGTGGCGGGCTTCCCAGGAGCCGAAACTGGCGATCGAGGCACTCGATCGATGGCAAGGGAAGTTCTCTGCCAAAAATTCTGATGCTTCGGTGGTTGAGCGGATGCTGGCCCTTGAAGACCTCGGTGACGGAGATTCTGCCATGGCGATTGCGACGCAGCTGGCTGCGGTTGCCAAGAAGTCCATGGCACTGATGGAAGCCGGTCACTACCTCCAACGTACTGGTGACCCGAGTGCCGCGGAGCAGGCCTACGCCAAGGCTGCGAGTAGTAATCCGATAGCAAACTACTATCTAGCTGGACTCAAGGTGCGCGCGCAGGAATTCGATATTGCATTGGAGCTGCTTGAAGGCTCCATCGCCGTGAATGGGCATCTCGTCCGAGACATGCTGAAGCGTGACTCTGAAATCTGGAAGCCCGTGCACGGCAATGAACGTTTCAGAAAATTGTACTTACCCGCGAATGAGGCTGCCACACAAGGTCGTTGAAGTCGCGTGGTTGTTTGGGGTGTCCTGAGCAATTGCTCTTGACTTGACTGTCTAGGAGATTAGATAAAAGATGAACATTCGAGAAAAGGGCTTCACGCTCATCGAACTCATGATCGTTGTTGCGATCATTGCAATTATCGCGTCCATCGCGATTCCAAACCTGTTGAGTGCTCGTCTCAACGCCAACGAGTCCGCCGCCATCGCGACCTTGAAGAACATCTCTTCATCGCAGGCACAGGCTCAGGCTTCGGGCGCTATCGATGCCAACAACAATGGCGCTGGTGAATACGGCTACTTCGGCGAACTCGCCGGCGGCGTTGGCGTCCGTGACAACACGGGCAACGCCAGTGTTGACCGCTTGTCTCCACCAGTTCTCTCTGGCGCTTTTGCGCTGGTTGCGACGCAGGCCAACATCAATGGTGGTGTTGTTACCCGCTCGGGCTACATCTTCCAGATGTACCTTCCGGACGCGGCCTCGGCTGGTCTGCCGGAAGCAGACACCGGTGGTGTCAACGCTGCCCCGGACGCTACCCAGTCTGAAGTCCTGTGGTGCTGCTACGCCTGGCCGAGCTCCTTTGGCAACTCCGGCAAGCGCTGCTTCTTCGTGAACCAGTCGGGCGACGTCCTCAGCACCAAGAACATCGCGAACCGTTACAGCGGCGATAACTCGGTGCCTGCCTACGATGCAGCCTACCTGAAGGGCGCCACCAACAAGATGGCCAGCACCGTTGCTGCCAACACGTCGGGCATCGACAACCAGGTCTGGATCGTCGTCAACTAGAGTCGATCCGAATCTACGTAAATAACTGGGGGAGATGGTCTTGTGGACTATCTCCCTCCAGTTGTGTACCGGCAGAGGGTGAGAAGTGTGGATCTACACCGAGCCGACGCAGGGGGCAGGTTGGCTGGCTCGTGGGCTGCGAGTGGCCAATTGTTCAACTCTGCGGCAGATGGTGCCGATAACTCCCATGGCATGAGCATATCGACCGTGAACGGGCAGCAGAACGAGACAACAGCGCCGGCGGATGGGCTGGCAGGCCTGATGGCCGAAGGTCCTTTGCCGCAACCGGGCGTGGACAGTTCGCCAGAACCAGCCGAACAGAGCCGCCGAAGGGTGACCAGCTTGACCGTTGTTGTTCCGGCCAAGAACGAGTCCGCTGGTCTGCCAGCATTGATGTCGGAGTTGACTGAGGTTCTCAAGTCCTGCGAGGGCCTGGACCATGAGATCCTGCTGATCGATGACGGTTCGACTGACGATACTGCTGCGATTGCGCGTTCTGCTGGCGCACGAGTTATCAGCCACCCCGAGTCCCTCGGCAATGGAGCAGCAGTCAAGCGCGGCATCCGGGAGGCTCGCCAGGATTGGATCTTGTTGCTCGATGGCGATGGTCAACATCCTCCCTCAGCGATCCCCGAGATGCTGGAAATGGCCGAGTCATACGACATGGTTGTTGGGTCACGTGGTGGTTCTGGTGGCTCACTCCATCGCAACCTCGCCAACCGGATCTACAACGGTTTGGCAAGCTACGTGACCAGTCGCAAGATCCCCGACCTGACCAGTGGCTATCGGATGATCCGTGCCGATGTCGTGAAGGGCTTCTGCTACCTGCTACCCAACACATTCAGCTATCCGACCACGATTACTCTCGCGATGATGCGGGTGGGCTATGCCGTCGGCTTCGTCGGGATTGACGTACGGCCGCGACAGGGCAAGAGCCACATCCGTGTTTTGCATGACGGTTCGCGCTTCCTGTTGATCATCATGCGAATCGCGACCTTCTTTGCTCCGCTGCGAGTCTTCATGCCCTTGGCGGCTGGCCTGTTCCTGCTCGGACTCTGTTGGTACGCGTACACCTACTTCACGGGTGGACGATTCACCAACATGGGTGTCTTGCTGTTCACGCAAGCGTCGGTCATCTTTGGGCTCGGCCTGGTCTCGGAGCAGGTCGCAGCGCTCAGGTTCCAGAAAACCGATGGGGACCTGAGTTAGTGAGCGGGCTCAGGGTCCTGGCGTTCGGAGCTTGGGACCGCGGCGAGGGCTATCCGCGCGGGTCGGCCCTGCTGGAGGGGTTGCGAAGCTGTGGTGCGCAGGTCACCGAGTGTCACATCGACTCGCCATACTCCGGTTCCGATAAGCGGCGCCTGTTGAGGTCACCGTGGTTGTGGCCCGGATACTGGTGGGCTATGCGGCGGGTCAAACGTCTGGCCTTGCGCAGGCTGGCCGCGGCGATCCGTGAAGAGGTTCCGGACGTGGTGCTGGTGCCGTATCCCGGTCACCTGGCCGTACACTGGATAAGGAAGGTCTGGGATGGCCCGATCGTGTTGGACATGTTCCTCTCGGCATACGACACGGCGGTTGTGGATCGCCAGATGTTCCGTCCCGGTTCCATGATGGCCCACCTGATGGTTCGATTGGACCGGCGGGCGGTACGGGCAGCGGATGCCGTCCTGTTCGACACTGTCCAGAATGCTGCGCACATTGCGCTACTCACGGGCCTGCCTGGTGAGAAGTGCCACGTCGTGCCGGTATCGGATCCGAATGAACCGGTGACTCCGCCGATCTACCGAGCACCGCAGCGTGGCGAGATCCTTGAAGTACTCTTCTTCGGGACCGGCGTTCCGCTGCATGGTCTAGGCTACCTCCTGGCCGCGCTCGAGGTGTGTGAGGGCGTGCGTCTGACCTTGGTCGGAGGCACGCAGGCTGACCGTCGACACGCGCAGTCGATGCCGCCTCACAAGGTTCGTCTCGCTGACGAGTTTCTGCCCGCATCTGAGTTGCGTGACTACATCGCTCGAACTCATCTGGTCGCTGGTGTCTTTGGAACCTCTGAGAAGGCCGGACGGGTAGTGCCGTTGAAAGTGATGATGGCCTTGGCAGCTGGCCGGCCGGTACTCACTGGCCGTACGCCAGCCATCAGACGTCTGCTCGATGATGGTGTCGAGTGCGTCACGGTTCCGGTCGGGGACTGCGGTGCATTGGGGCGCGAACTGCAGCGGTTGGCTGGTGCTCCGCATGAGCTTTGCGAGCTGGCAGCGGCTGGCCGCCTGGCCT
Source organism: Planctomycetota bacterium (assembly GCA_036338025.1). GTDB lineage: Bacteria > Planctomycetota > UBA1135 > UBA1135 > UBA2386 > JAYZDB01. Next base: position 8,806 of record JAYZDB010000160.1, on the reverse strand, counting down.
ACCAGCGGGAGTTTGCCCTGCGCTGCGTCGGTCAGCGTCTGCGGCGGATCTGCGTTGATCTAGCCGGCGTCGCGGATCTTGCCGCCCCGGCAACGGCTGCTGGGGCCGTCACCGGCTCGAAGACCCATATGGAGCCGGTGGGATGAGACACGGACATCAAGTTGGCGTGGACTGGTGGGGGATCCTGCTGATCGCCGCCGCAGCGATGGTGGCATACGGGCTTGCCTTGGGGGGTGACTTCGTGTTCGACGACCTGCACTCGGTCCGAGACAACGCCGCGCTTCGATCGCTGTCCAACATCCCGGCGTTTTTCGTCGACGTCGACCTGTTCAGTTCGCTCGATTGCCGCCTGTACCGACCCGTGCTGTTGACCTCCTTCGCGATCGATAGCGCCATTGGCGGGATGGCGGCATGGCCTTTCAAACTGACAAACCTGCTACTGCACATGCTGGCAGCGGTGTCCATCGCGTCGATTGCGCGCTGCCTCGGTGTCGACCGACGACGAGCGATTTTCGGGGCGTGCCTGTTCGCGGTGCATCCGATGGTGTCCGAGGCCGTCAACACGGTATCCGGACGCAGCAATGTGTTGATGGTGGTTGGCCTGCTGTTGGCGGTGCGCTGTCACCTTGCGGTCTTGTCCGGTCTACGATGGGCGTTTCTGGGTACGCTTGCCTGTGGGGTGATCTCGATGGGTTCGAAGGAGCCGGGGATGATCCTGCCGGTCTTGTTGGTGATCATCGAATTTCTGTACCGGAATCGCTCGGGAGATTCCGACCGGTCGGTGTCATATGCCTGGTGGTCCATGACTGTGCGTGTTCTCCCGGTGGTGGCCCTGGTCACCGGCTACGTCTTGGTCCGGGCCCACTTCCTGGGGGCTGGTTCCTTTGCGGTGAACCAGTGGCATGGGTCGGGGGTTGAGAGTGGCTTTACTCGCGGAATGTCGACGCAACTGGCGATGATGGCCCTGCTCCTTCCGGACACCTTGCGCATGATGGTGATGCCCTTCGGCATGACCATGGATCCAGTGATTCCCTACCATGTTGGCCTCGCATCGCCCTGGGTGTGGTCAGGTCTACTGGTATTGGTCGCGGCCACTGTATGGGGTTTGCGAGCGCCCATGCGGCATCCGGTGCGTTTTCTCGGCGTGTGTCTGGCGTGGGGTTGTGCCATGCCCTGGGTGCTAAAGCCGCTGAACCACCCCTACCTCGAACACCGGCTCTACGGTGTGGTGGCTGGCCTGGTGATGGTGGTGATCGCGATTGTGCCGCGGCTCGAAACCGGCACGCTGATTCGACGGATGCGCATGCCAGCGACCCTGGCTTTGCTGTTGCTCGCCGGGATTTCAGCCAGTCGGTCACTCGATTTCCGTAGCCCCGAACAACTCTGGACCGCGGAACTTGCCCGCAATCCGGAATCGAAGATCGCGATGGCGGGCATGTCGGTGTGTCTCATCGAGCAACAGCGATTTGCGCAGGCGAGGCCTTATCTCGAGGAACTCGTCAAGACGTATCCGAACCGTCGGGATGCCCGTTTGAATCTCGCCGAAGTCGAATTGCAGATGGGTGCCGATGGCGACCCGGCGAAGGCTGTGCTGCAGGCGCGCTACCTGGTCGAGCACTGGACCCAGAATCCGTTCTACAGGTTGCTGCTTTCGCGCGCTCTGGCGGCGCTCGGGGATCGCACCGGTGACGCTGACCACTTTCATGCGGCGGTGAGTGCGGCGATGTACTGCCTTGAGATCGCTGCGCCGAAGGCCTTGGTCTACCGCACGGCGGCGAGTGCCCGACGTTTGCAAGGCGAGCCCCTGGCGGCACTGACGATTCTCGATTCGTCCATCGCGCGTGGGCTTGACCACGCGTCCGTGCTGTTGGACCGGAGCCAGATTCTCAGGGACCTCGGTCGGTATCCGGAAGCTCGCCGCGATCTGATGCGAGCGCGGCAGGGTGATCCGTTCAATCCACGGGTTCTGGCGGCCCTACGACAACTCGACGCGACTCCCGCGATACCCCGCTAGACATCGAACAAGCGCCGCCCGTTTGAGGTCGTGATCCGTGCAGCATCGTCGAATGAGATCTTGCGTACGTCAGCGAGTCGTTCGACGGTCTCGACAATGTAGCTCGGTTGGTTGGGTTGCCCGCGCCATTTCTGCGGCGGCAGAAAGGGTGCGTCGGTTTCGACCAGGATGCGATCTTCGGGAGCAAATGCTGCTGCTGCTCGCAGCGCCTGGTTACGTGGGTAGGTGATCGGACCCGCGAAGGACAGGTAGTAGTCGAGTTCCAGCGCCCGTCGTGCCTCCTCAATGCCTCCCGAAAAGCAGTGCAGGACACCCTGCACCGAAGGGAAGGCCGCCAGTTCATCGAAGATGTCCTGGAAGGCGTCGCGAGTGTGGATGATCACCGGCATCTGTAGTTCGACGGCGAGTTGCAGGTGGCTACGCAGGGCTGTTTTTTGTTCATCTGGCGTAGCATGGTCGCGGTAGTAGTCGAGGCCGGTTTCGCCGATAGCGACACATGACGATTCGCGAGCCAACTCGTCGAGTCCTTGCCAATCATCCGCGAGTTGTCGGGCGGAGTTTGGGTGGAGTCCGGCAGAGTGAAAAATTGTCGGCTCGCCTCTGGCCAGGTCTCTTGCCCGGCGGCTCGACTCGAGATCGATTCCTACCGTGAGCAAACGGCTTACGCCGGCGGCCCGGGCGTTGGCCGTGGCCTCGGCCGGGTCTTCCGCGTTGTAGCCCAGGTGGCAGTGGGTGTCGAAGATCACGCCTCTAGAAGGAGATCTGCTTCCTGAGTTCGTTCAGTCGATTGCGGATCGCAGTGTTGCCTTCCTTGCGATCGACCTCCACCAGGAATTCCTTCGCGTTTTGACCTTCGATTTCCACCACTGCGTTGAGGAGTTTCATCCGGAACAGGGGATTTGGTACCTGGCCGGCGTGGGGAGTGTGCTGGTCCCAGTACAGCGCCTTGAGTTGAGCGACAGCCGGACGCACCTTGCGCTGCCCGAGGAACTTGGTGCAGGCTTGCAGGGTCAGCAGGTCGTGTTCCGGATGGCCCAGCATCTGCATCAGGGTCTTGTTGACATCGGGATGTTCCGAAGCGACGTAGAATTCGATGAAGTTGTAGAATTGTGGCTGCCGTCCTCGCCGCCCTGATCCGCTCTGTGCGCCCGGTCGCTGGATGCCACGGGCGTTCTCATTGGTGAGGATCTTGTGGAGGATCTAGCCGGTCAGTTTCTTGTCGATTTCGAAGAGGGCTTGCACCGCGATCCGGCGCAGGCGTCCGCTTACATCGATCCTGTCGGCGATCAGCAGCTCGGTATACAGCGCCTTGCCTTTGTCGGGATTTGCGGCGTGCGCGGCGCGCAGTAGCCACTTGCGAATCTCGTCATCGGTTGCCGGGTCCTCGGCGGTTGCTCCGCCGTCTCGAAGAGCCGCGTCGATCTGCTGGTAGACGTCGGGCAGTTGGCCCATGGTGTCGACGAGATCCTCTACGCGTTTTTCGATCTTGTAGAACTCCAGCGTGCCGTCGTTGGCCGTTTGAAGTTGCGGGGCCCAGTAGGTCAGGTGGTCGAGCAGGGCGTTGAATCCCTTGCCTTCGTACTGGCTGGTGGCCTCGTAGCGGAGCAGGTTGACGGCGAACTTCAGTTGGTCCGATTGCCGCCGCAACCCGCTGACTTCGCTACGCAGGGTCCATATGGCGAAGCCGAGGCCGAGCAGCAGGACGGTGAGAACCGCCAGTGAGAGGATCGGTCCAACCGGTCTGCGGGGTGCTGACGCGGGATTGGGGGTCGGGTTTTCGCTCATGGCTGTGGGCTCTTATGCCTGTTCCGGCGGGCTGTCACAACCGTTCGAATCTGATCATCTTCTGGGGGCTTTCGCTCACGCTGTGCCGGCGCGCGATCCGGCGGCTTCCTGGGCACGCCGGGGGTTAGGGCATAAGGTAATTGATGTAAATACTTTAGAGTCGATCCCCGAAGCGGTCCCCGATCCCGGTGGTCGGCGCTGATCCGGTGCCCGGTATGGCATGGAACTTGACCCTTGGGCAGCGGTAGTCCCTTGATGCTCCCCGGATTAGACACCGTCCAAGCCACCCTGCCTGTTATGTTTGGGGCCGACTGGTCCCGTTATTTTCGACCCCCCTCACAGTGGGTCGGGGCTCGTGCTCTGCTCCCCGACCACACCCTGTAGAATTCTCTGAGGACTCATGCAGCTCCGCGCCCTGAAGACTCTGCTCGCGCTGATTCTAAGCGTTTTCATCTTAGCTTGTTCTGGCGGAGGTTCGCCTTCGGATTCGGCGGTACAGGATTGCGGATCGACGGGCGAGAACCTGTTCTGCCTGACCACCTGCAACCTGGGTTGTTCCCTGGCCGGTTGCAGTATCAACAAGATCGCCCAGAACGAAGAGATCAGCCTGACCTTCAGCCAAGACGTGGATCCATTCAGTGTGCCTCCACATCGCAGCAGCATCCTCCTCCGAACTGCGACGGGTGAAGAACCACGGGGTGACTGGGAGGTGCAGGCCAACCAGGTCAGGTTCCGTCCGTCGGTCCTGATCTCCGGCGCCTCGACTTTCTTTGGCTTCAAGCCGAACCAGACCTACACCCTGCACATGCCAGCGGGTCTGACGGAGCCAGATGTAGTGTCCTCCCTCTCTGGTGACCGGCTGACCAATCCGATCACCTGTCCGCTCAATATCGGTGGGATCCGCGACCTCAACCAGGTCTGTCCGACCGCCAAGCTGATCCAGCCGACCAACATCGTGAATGTCCCGCTCGACACCACGATCATCATCGAGTTCAACGAGATCATCGATCCATCGATCTTCGACGGTATTACTCCACAGACCAGCCCGGTTCGATACCTGGTCAAGCCGACCAAGGTCGTGGATGGGGTCAAGGTCTGCAACGTCAACGCCCCGGGCGTCATTCTACCTGGCTTGCCGCGGGTTACGATCGACCAGTCCCGCGGTCGGACCGTCGCGACCTACAAGCCGCAGGAACCGCTTCCTGGCGACAAGTGTATCGAGGTAGAGATCACCGCCAAGGTTCGAGACCTGGCTGGGGTGCCAGCTTGTGCCCACGTACTTTCGTTCATCACGGTCGATCAGGGCCGCTCCGAGCAGAGCAACACGGAGGACTTCGCCAACAGCCAGTATGTCGATACCGATCTTTCGGCGGGAACCTGGGGCAACGGCAAGTTGTCCTTCAGCCCGATCGGCGGTTCCGGTATCCATGGTGCGTTTGATCCCTCGCTTGGCAAGGACATATCGAAGCCCGGTAACAACACCGCCATGTACGAGTGGAGTACGGATGTGCAGGTGATCCCCGGTACCCACACGAAAACCGGCCAGCCGATCACCGTCACGGACGGGCGCTTCTATTTCGCCAACCTGGAGATTCCTGACGGGGTCGAAGTGCACTTCGTAGGTTCGAATCCGGCGCGTATCTGGGTCCGCGGCTCGGTCAGTATCGGTGGGCTGTTGTCTGCGAGCGGCAAGGTCCTGGACGCCGGTGCCGTCAGCCTACAACTCAACAAGTTGCCGCAGCCTGGTGAGCCGGGGGGTGCCGGTGGTTGTTTTGGCGGCCTCGGCGGCAAGGGTGCGGACCGTGGCGATGGCCTGGGCACAGTGAACACCCTCTACCACGGCAAGGTCGGTGACATTGTCCAGTTGCCGGCGGGTCATGCCTACGCTGGCAAGACTACTGGCACTGGCGGCACTGGTTCGCCGCAGCACCCGCTCAGCAACAAGGACTCCGACATCAAGTTCGGTTACTTCAATTCGGTCGCCCTCGAGGTCAATCGTGGCGGCGGTGGCGGCGGGTTTACCGCTGTTGGCAAGCTTGGATCCGCGCGTTGGGATCCACCCGATCCGAACAAGGGTGGTACCTACCTGGCCCAGGGAACGACCCCCGGTGGTGTCGCGATGGTCGGTGGGTTCCCATCAAACTTCCCTAACTACACCAATGGGTTCACGCACCAGGACCACTACCTCGTTGGAGGTTCCGGCGGTGGTGGTGGTGGATCTTCTGTGACGGGGGCGATCAGGAACGTGACTTCGATGAGTTACTGGCGTATCGGTCGCGCTGGCGGCGGCGGCGGCGGTGCCTTGGCATTGCGTATCGGGGGCATACTGGGCATCGATTCCTCGGGTCGGGTTACCGCCGACGGCGGAGCAGCCGCCTCCGATGACGCGCAGTTCACCGTGCGCGGTATGATGTCAGCTGGCGGTGGCGGTTCAGGTGGTGCGCTGTTCCTGCAGGTCAACCTCGAGACCAAGAACCGTGGTTTGATCAGTGTGGCAGGCGGTCTCGGTGGAATCGTCAAGGGCAACGCTGGTGACAGCCTGTTCAGGGGCGCCCACTCAATCGGTGGTGATGGATCGGACGGAATCCTCCACGTTGAGGTGTCGGCTGACCCGAACAGTTATCCCCTCGGCCGGACGGTGCCAGCGTCGCCTCCGGTTGCGAAAATCGATCCGACCGACTTCGACAACGAGGTTACCGTTCGTTCGCTGTGGTACGCAGCGAGCCTGTTGTTCCCGCCTGACTTCTCCCGCTATGAAATCGAAGCGATAGTCGATGGCAATCGGGTGCTCTACTCCGATGACTCAGATCATGCTGACCCGGACTTCGGTGGCCTCGCAAATGGCGCCAGTTCGCCGCTGCAGTTCTCAGTCCAGGGTGCCAAGCTCGAGCGAGATCCGACCGGCAAGTTGGGTCCCAAGCCGAACACGTCTATCACGCCGTTTAGGATCTACGTCGGTCAGGCACCGGCGAGTTCCAACGCAAAGTCCCTGTCTGATGATGGTGCGACTGGTTACCGGTTCGAGCTTGGACTCGATCGCAGTCTCGGCAAGACAGTGGATGTCAAATCGATCTCCGTCTTTTGGAAGCTCTAGTTCCCACGGCCCTGAATCCCCTCTGTAGTCTTTTCCCAAGACCTCGTCCAGCAATGCTCAATCGTCTCATCAGTGTGATCGCACTCGTGGCTATCACGGTCCTCGGAACGGGCTGCAGCAATGGCGGCAGCGGTGCGTCCAACAGTTATGGACATTGTGCTTCAAATTCTGGAAGCGATACGTCCTTCTGCCTGGTCAGTTGCAGTCTCGGCTGCTCGATAGGATCGTGCAACGTGTCCGACATTGCGGCAAATCAGCCGATCAAGCTCTTCTTCACCCACGACGTGGACCCTTCGTCGGTCGATTTCAATACGGTCTCGATCAAGACCGCGTCAGGCCGTTCGCCGGAAGGCCGGCTTGACGTATCCGGCAACTGGATCGAGTTCGTACCCGAAATCAAGGTGATCGGTGGGGTGACGAGCTTTGGGTTCCTTTCTGGAGAGACCTACGTTCTGAGTTTGCCGGACGCCAGCGAAAGTGGATTCGTGCTCAAGTCGGTCTCTGGCGATTCGCTTTCCACGCCGCTGACCTGCACGCTCAATGTGACCCAAGGGATCGTAGACCTCGATCGCGCGCCTCCGAAGGCCACTCTCTTGTCGCCGATCATCCGCGCTACAGGCGTGCCTGCCAACTCGGTTATCATCCTCGAGTTCAGCGAGATCATCGATATTGCCGGGTTCCAGGGCTCTACCACGCATACCAGCCCGGTGGAGTACGAGATCCGCAAGACCATGGAAGATCCGAACGACCCGACCAAGCGGATTTGTGACCCGAACTCCAACAGCAAGGTCATCGAGGGCCTACCGGTCGCTGAAAATGTTTCTGGTCGCAACATCACAGTTGTGACCTTGCGTCCGGCCGTGCCGCTGCCGAGTCAGGTCTGCGTGCGGGTGACCGTGACCGATCGGGTTCACGACCTGGCCGGAACTCCTGCCGAGCCGCATAGCTTTGAATTCACCACCAAGATCTTGGTTTCCGGCGAAGTTGAGATCAGGGAGGCCTTCGTCTCGGATGGCCAGCGCGACACGAACGTGTCGTCGGGTACTTGGAGCGGTGGCAAGGCCTTGCCTCCGCGTATTGGCGGCACCGGCATCCTGGGTACGTTCAACGCAGCGGCTGGCAAGCCGGCGACCTCGGGGCTATCCAATCACTACATCTGGAACACGGATTCCCAGACGATCGATGGACAGTTCACGCCGAGTGGTCAGCCGATTACCGTCACTGGCGGTCGCTTCGAGTTCTCGGACTTCTTCCTGCCGTCTGATTTCATCATCCAGTTCGAAGGCTCCAATCCGGCGCAGATTCGGGTTCGGGGCAAGTGCCGGGTTGACGGCAAGATCTGGATCAATGCCCCGGCAGCGCCCTACTTCCTGGCAATTCCGAATCCGGCACAGGGTCCGGCCCCGTTTGGCCAACCGGCCGCTCCTGGCGGTCCCGGTGGTGCAGCCGGTGGTCCTGGCGGGGACAGTTGCAAGAACCAGGGGCCTTCATCGGCGTTCAACGGCCGTGTCGGCAGTGATGTGGCCCTTCCGCAAGGCCATGGCTACGCGGCTCAGGCGGTAGGCACGGGTGGCAAGGGCAGTCCACACTTCCCGGCTAGCGGCCAGATCTTTGGATACTGTGCGCTCAGCCAACAGTTCGCGGGTTTCGTCGGAGCTGGTGGCGGTGGCGGCGGCTTCGACGCCGTCGGTGGTATTGGCGAGGCGACACATTCCCCATGCGCGAACACAACAAAGTACCTGGGTACGTTGGCGAACAACGCAGCGGGTCTCGGTGGTGCGGCCTACGCTCTCGGCACCTTTGCGCCGAAGACCTCGGGGCCTGACGCCTCCCTGCTGCACTACACTGTCGGCGGTTCCGGTGGAGGTGGCGGCGGGTCGCATCCGTTTATTTCGCGGAAGCTGCCGGTCACC